>JBJEFP010000172.1:0-9203 GCA_051874195.1 Lysinibacillus sp.
TGTATATTAATTACAAAAGGAAAATACATAGATGAAGTCGGTGGATGAATGGACTGATTCCAGCCTTCTTACTTCATCATCATTAAAAGAGAGAAGGGTTTTCATGATGAAATACAAGGGCGAGCTGTTGATGCTCATCACGGCGCTGATGTGGGGCAGCGGCTTTGTCGGCATGGCGATGGGACTGGAGCATTGGACGGTCTTTCAATTGATGGCGCTCCGTTTTACATTGGCGACCATACTACTGGCCATCATATTCAATAGAAAGCTGAAGCTCATCTCCAAAAGCGTATTTTGGAAGGGGTCGATTTTAGGTGCCATACTCTTCACGGCTTTTGCGCTGCAGACGCTCGGGCTTGACTACACGACCCCTTCTAAGAATGCATTTTTAACGGCCATCAACGTCATTGTCGTACCCATCATCGCGTACGTCATTTATAAGCGTCGATTCGACCGGTTCGAAATCCTTGCCGCCCTCGTGGCGATTGTCGGCATCGGATTTTTGTCCCTGCAGGATTCCTTCACCATGAACGTTGGAGACATGCTTTCCATCCTATGTGCAGTCGCCTTTGCGTTTGACATCTTCTATACGAATGTTTTCGTGAAAAAGGAAGATGCATTGGCACTGACGATTGTCCAGTTTCTCGCCGCCTCGGTGTTAAGCTGGATCGGCGTCATAGCACTCGGTGAGGTGCCGACATCCGCAAGCACTGGTGGCATCTTGACAATCGTCTATCTTGCGGTGTTCTGTACACTTATCGCCTATGTATGCCAAAATATCGGCATGCAATATGCAGATCCGACGAAATCTGCCTTGATTCTTTCGACAGAATCCATCTTCGGTACATTATGCTCCGTGCTGATATTGAATGAAATCCTGACAGGCAGAATGATTTTCGGCTGTTGCCTGATTTTCATGGCCATCATCATTGCGGAAGTGAAGCCGACCTTCAAGAAATCCATAGCGAATGCATGAGGTATAAGGAGTCTTCCGGTTTGGCGGAGGGCTCTTTTTTGAAGGGGATTTTTTTAAAAGTCGGCCCAAAAGGACAAACAACCCGCATGATTAAAGAAAAGCTCCCCATGCTAATCAAAAGGAGTGGATGGTCATCATGCGAAAAATCTTGCTTGCAATCGGTCTATTTATTGCAGCTGCTCTGGCGGTTACCTATATACCGATGCTGATGAATGCCGAGCAGGAAACGCCGAGCTATGAAAAATGGGGCAAACTAGCCGTCGAGCATATTAAGGAGAAATATCCGAACGCATCTCTTATTGATTATCTGTATGTATCAAGGAAAACGGAGCAGGAGGCGACCATTGAAACCTTCAAGCTGTGGCTGAGGGAAGGAAGTCGAGAATTCGGTGTATACGTATATATAAAGTTTGAGACGGCGACAGAAGAGGTAATTGACATCGATACCCGGGAGGAGAGCCAGTGATTGTAATCACGGCTCTTAATTCTTCTACACTCCGTTACTTAATATACAAAATTTACCTTTTGTTTTATAATGTTCAGAAAACAGTAGGAGAAGATATGGATGGAAATGGAGAGAGACATACACTGTATTTTGAAGAATTTGGATGAAATACTGACTGACGAAAATTTTGTAGGGATTGGGTCTACCCGTAAAGCATATCGATATAAACAGTTCGTCATTAAAGAGTATTTACATGAAATTGGGTATCTGCAAACTAAAAATGAAGCTACTTGTCACAAAACGCTGCAAGCAAGAAGGGTAGCCGACCACGTGGCACCGATTCTCTATTTTGATGAGGAGGTCATGATTCAACCATATTTTGAACAATTGCCGCTCATCAACCATTGCTCCTATGATTTGAATCTACAAGAGGATTCCCGACTAACTGCAGATTTGCAAGAGGCGTTATCAATCATCGATAAGGAACTCAACGGATTTGATTTTCGGGACAGCGGCAACTACGGACTTGATGGTGAGGGGAATCTAGTATTAATCGATTATGGTATGACAAAGAAATTGTATGAGAGAAAGTGGGTACCGCTTGCTGAAGCTGGGGTTCTACCACAGATTTCGTTTGAACAGTGCCAATCATGCGGCATGGAGAAGGAAATTCGTACATACGGCAAAGAAGATGCAGATAGACGATGTGTAGCATGCGGGAAGGAATAAGGAACGGCGAAACTACCGGCCTTCCAATCACTTAGCGTTGGAAGACAGCAGTTTCATTCAAAAGGCGGACCATTGCCGTCTCATCACAAGCAAAAAATTTCGGGCAGCCTAGGCAGTCCTTTCGCACCTTTTGTGGAATCGTCTCTTTCTGGATGACCTCAAAGCCCAGCTTAGAAAAGAAATCCACCTGATAGGTAAGGGAAATCATTCTGCCAATCCCCAGCTGCTCAGCATCCTCCACGATTTTTTGCGTAATCTTTTTCCCAATCCCTTTTTTCATATGGTTTTCAGAAACGGCGAGGGAGCGGATTTCACTCAATGTTTCATCATAAATATACAAGCTGCCGGCACCGATGACTTCATCATCCTCAATCGCTACGTAGAAGCTTAAAAGATCCTCGCAAATAGAAGAATGCGTACGAATCAGTACCAGCCCCTTCTTCGCATTATGTTCAATTAAATGATAAATCCCCGGTACATCGGTTACCTTTGCTTTTCTGATTAACATGTGTAGTCCCCACCCTTAATTTTGTATATTTAATCAAATTTATTTATAAATATAAAGATATTATGTATTTACATTTTTGTCAATTTAGAATTTTGGCATTTTTCTAGAAATGAAAAAAGAATGACCGAACCTGAGCTCGTTTTAGCGAATAATCGCTCCATCTGTAGGAGAAATATCTAAAAAAAGGATTTTTGGAATAATTAATAGAATAAGGATGAAATGAAATCTGCATGTGCAATTTGGGAGAGTCCTTTAAAGAATCATTCGACCACCGAATGGGGGAGCCCGGATACTGAGAGATTTCAATAAAGACGTAACATGAATGGTTCCTATGTAATGAAAAGTGAGGGAAGATGGCTATGAAGGGGAAGGCAATATTTTTCGATTTGTTATTTTATGTAGTGATGCCGCTCGTCATGTGGAATACGCTTCGTGAAAGTCTAGGAGATTATGCGACGATGCTCCTGGCTTCTGTACCGGGGATTATCTATACGGTGTTTAGTTTTATCAAGAAAAAGCGAATCAATTTTCTCGGGCTATTTATGTTGATTACGCTCGTCATCGGAACGGTAATTGATATCTTGTCCGGATCTGCCCTTCAAATGATGTGGAACAATGTATATTACGGGGCTTTCATCGGCTTGGTTTTTATCGCCAGCATGCTGGTGAAACGTCCAATAGCGTATTACTTCGCTCTGGACGGGGGAGAAATGATGGGGTATGAGCGCTCCTCTGTAAAAATGTATTTATCCGCAAAAAGGACAATGATTGTGCTTCATCTCATTACATTTTGCTACGGTCTACGTTCGATTATCGTGGCCGGGGTGAATGTGTATCTTATCAGGCAGTATGGTGTAGAAGCATTCGACCAGGGGATTGTGTTCAAGCAAGTAGTAACGTGGACGATTACAATCATTACCGCTTTCGGCTTCTTATATGTCATGAAAGCAAGTGGAGAGGGGGGGCCTGAAGAAACGGGCCCGGCTGTGTAAGCTCCGGCACACACCCATAAATGAAAGAGTAAGTTTTTCTGATTCTACATAAAAGCGAGGTTGGTTTGGATGACGCCAATCTGTCTAGTGAGGCATGGCGAAACGGATTGGAATAAAGAGGGGCGGTTGCAAAAGACAGGTTGTATTTATAGCAAAAAACAGCGGAAGGAACCTATTGACCTTCCGCTTTCCTATGCCGGCAGAGTGATTTGTCCGTCCGCAACCGGCAAAATTAGCTTGCTATTGTGAAGCGGTTTTTTCCTCTCCCCCAAACAAGCTGGGGTCATTGCTTTAAAGCCTGTTCGAAGCGACCAATCAACGCCTGAATCTCTGGTCCCTTTGGCAGCATGCCGAACCAGCGCTCTGGTACATTCAACTCGTCATAGAAGAGGCCGGCCAGACCACCAGTCAGTGCGCCGATTGTATCCGTATCCTTTCCTAGATGGACGGCTGTATGGATGGCTTCATAATAATCACGGCTGTTCAGCAGACTCCAATAGACAGCTTCCAGTGTGTCGATGACATAGCCGGAGCTGGCAATTTCATTACGCGGGAGCTCACCGATTGTATGCAGGCGCTCGAAATGCGGCGTTTCATCGGGAAACTGTTTCAACATGTCATCCAATGCTTCATTTGCGTGCCGCATGCTTTCGGCAAGAGTAGAACCTTCCAGAAGCTGATGGACGACGACTGTGTAGTGGTAGCAGCACAAGGTCGACCGGATGTGACCATGCGTCAGCTCCGCATACCCTTTCACAAACAAGAACAGCTCTTCCCCTTGCAACCTCTTTGCATGTGTCCATAATGCGACGGGTAGAATGCGCATCAATGCACCATTGCCATTGCTGAATTCGTCTGTCTTTGCCTTTTCGTGCAGTCCGTTGCGCTCCCACCGGTTGATTACTTCCCTGATTGTAATCCCGACATCGAAGGCAGGTTCATCGTTATACGTCCAATATCCCCGGTGTGCCCAATCACAAAAAGCCTGCTTCAGCTGGTCAAGACTGCCGCCATCCAGCAGATGCTCCATCGTGATGAACATCATGGCGGAGTCGTCCGACCATGTACCTGCGGGGACATCCCAGCTGCCATAACCGATCATCTCCTCTACCTTGTATGTATCGCGCTCCAAAAATTCCACCGGGACACCGAATGCATCCCCAATCGTAAATCCATAAATTGCGTTTGAAATAGTAGACATAAAAGCACCTCTTTTTTGAATGGTAATTCAATCGACAATATCTTTTTAGGATGGTGTTAGCCAAACAAAAATGGTTTATAATAAAAATAAGAAAATTTTGTAATTCATGTATATACAGTTAGAAACGATAAACCAACCTTGGGAAAGGCGGTTCTCTCAATTCCCCCATGTTTAGAAAAAGCCTTCCCTTATGAAAGGAGCATTGCATGGATATTCAGCCAGTATGAGCCACCTCTGTTATTTAGAAATGCTTAAATAATGGGGGAAAGAAATGAGTAGAAATCGTCAATTTATATTGTTAATCTTCGGACAGACGACTGCCAATCTGGCGGATGTCCTTTATATTATAGCGCTCATCAATTTGGTCTATCAAACGACCGGTTCCGCTTTTTATGCCTCGATTGTCGTATTTGTGACGACGATGGCCATTTTTGCCGCAGGAATTCTGGCGCCGGTTTTACTTCAAAGAATCCAGATGAATCGCTTGCTGGTTCATACACAGCTGCTAAAGACAATTTTATTGCTTTTACTATGGCTGTTTATTGTGAACACGGATCAGCTGCCATTTTTCGTTTTGATAGGATTCGTCATCGTCATTTCGTTTTTGGACGGCTTTGCCAATCCGATTAAACAAAGTCTCATTCCTCACTATGTAAAAGAGGAAGAGCTGATGAAGGCGAATAGCCTGGCTGAATCTATCTTCCAAATCATGCAGGTCAGCAGCTGGATGATCGGTGGTGTATTGCTGGTTTGGCTCTCTTCGGATGGTGTCATCCTTTTCTCTTTTGTTTTGTATTGTCTTGCAACAATCGCTTTTTTCTTGTTACAAAACATCGAAGTATCCAGTCAGGGGCAGGAGAAAACATCGCTTTTCACCCAAACAACAGAGGGTTTTTCCATCCTGGTTCGGCATGTGTTGCTGAGAAAGCTTCTGCTAATCAACGCATTGGAAAGTGTCGCTTCGGCGGTTTGGATTTCTTCGATTCTCCTTGTCTACGCTGTAGAGGTTATCGGAAAAGACGGTGCCTGGTGGGGATTCATCAACGCTGCCTTTTTTGCCGGATTAATCTGCATCAGTATATTGATGTATCGCTTCGATCAATTTGTGGAAGCAAAAAGGAAGCCGATTGTCTTAACAGGTGCTGCCATCACGGCACTCGCCACCTTTTTATTCGGCTTTACGACAATTGGTGTCATTGCTTTGATCAGTTCATTCTTGGTCGGCGTAGGAACACAGTTGAAGGGCATTCCGCTTCTGACCTTGTTCCAGCAAACAGCCCCAAAAGAGAAGCTGCCTTTACTCTATGCAGCAGAAGGAACCGTAGTGACAGCGCTCTTTGGAATTGCCAGCCTTGCCTTCGGAATAATGGCGGATAAATGGGGTGTGGCATCGGTCTTCTTCCTCTCGGCGGGCTGCCTCGCTGGGGTATGGATGCTATGTGCTCAATTATTGTTACGTATCAAGGAAAGCAACTAGGTGCATACACGCTCCAACCAGCCCGAATAGCCCCGCCTTCGCTTACGGCTATTCGGGTTTGTTTCATGTTGAAAACGGGAAAATAGAAAAGGATTTTGATATTTACCTAAAGGGGCTAACAAAATGTATACGGTCGTAGTAGAAGGGGTCATCCAAATGGATGGTCGTTGGTTATTGATTAAAAGAAGCATGCAGGAGGAGCATGAACCCGGCGCAATCTCGCTTGTCGGCGGCAGGGTGGAAACAACGGGGTTCTCCTATGATGTGCTCGAGCAGTCGCTGAAAAGGGAAGTATGCGAGGAAATCAATATCACTATAGAGGAAAAAATGCAGTATTTATGGAGCTCTTGCATCACAACGAAAAAAGGAGAGCAGGTAGTGACGGTTGTCTTTCTATGCAACTATGACTCTGGGGAGATTCGCATCGGTGAAGAGGACGAAGTAGCGGATATCCTCTATATGGATACAGATGCCATTCTCGGATCAATTGACATTCCAGAGTATGTAAAGAAAAGCATCCAATTGGCTGCTGCTTGTTTGGAAGAGAGGGTATCGTGATGAGCAAAGTGTTGTATGTGGTCAGACATGCCAAGGCGGAAGGGCAGGAGCCGATAGCACAGCTTACAGCGGAAGGGCAAATTCAGGCGGTTCAATTAAAGACGGAACTGCAGGAATTGGGGATTGAAAGAATCATTTCCAGCCCTTTTCTGCGTGCTATTCAAACAGTTCATCCCTTCGCCAACGATGAAGGTCTCGACATTGAGCTTGATGATAGATTGGCCGAACGAATGTTAAGTACCATCCACATGGACGACTGGCTAGAAAAGCTGGCGCAGACATTTGATGAGCCCGATTTGCGTTTTGAAGGCGGGGAATCGAGCAGGGAGGCACTGGTCCGCATCAGTAGTGTCATGCAGGACGTGTTAAAAAGCGATGAAACCACGCTGCTTGTCTCCCATGGAAATCTCATTTCTTTATTGCTGCAAAGCTTGGATAGCCAATTTGGATTTGAGGAGTGGAAGGCAATGAAAAATCCTCACATATTCCGGATTGATTATGAAGAAGGTAGGGTTACATTTTTTGATTTCGAATATCCAGTCCAATTATCTCAGTAAAGAAAGGAGCATTCCTCCATGCGCATATTTGATGCACATTTTCATATCATCGATACCCGGTATCCGATCCAAGAAAATCAGGGCTATTTACCGCCGAGCTATGTGGTGGACGATTATGAAGAGAATACAAAAGACTTACATATTTCAGGCGGCGCAATTGTATCCGGTTCATTTCAAGGCTTTGACCAAGGCTATTTAGAAAACGCGCTTGCACAGTTGGGACCAGCTTTCTGTGGGGTTACCCAACTGCCGTTTTCCGTATCGGACGAAGAAATACTGGCACTCCATCAAAAGGGCGTAAGAGCATTACGCTTCAATATCAAAAGAGGCGGCTCGGAGGATTTATCCAAGCTCGATGCTTTTGCAAGAAGGGTTCATGAGCTGGCCGGATGGCATAGTGAGCTATACATAGACAGCAGGGAGCTGCCTGCCATTTCCTCTGTCATCGAACAACTACCAGCCGTCTCCATCGATCATCTCGGACTATCGGCAGAGGGGCTGCCGCATCTCTTGAAGTTGGTGGACAAGGGTGTAAAAGTAAAGGCGACGGGCTTTGGCCGTGTGGAGCTTGACGTAGCAAATGCATTAAAGGAGATTTATCAAGTGAACCCAGATGCCCTCATGTTCGGGACGGACCTGCCTTCCACAAGAGCGAAAAGACCATTTGCCGTTTCTGATATTAAACTCATCCAGCAGTTGTTTGATGAGGAGGCAGCAGACAAAATCTTGTACCGCAATGCATATGAGTGGTACACGAAACAATAAGGAAAGCGAGTAGACCTAACGAAAAGTAATGACGTTAGGTCTTTTTGTGGAATAAACGGCACTGAAATGTCTGCTCTTGAGTGTCGTGGTTATGATAGGGATACAAATTTATCCATTTCATTGACATCGGCCTATCATATGCTATCGTTGAGTGGAAAGGGGTTGGAATAAATGTCCAATTTGATGATAACATTAGAAGAGTTATTAAACGACGAAAATATTGATTTATCAATTAAAGATATGGAGTCATTATTAAGTCGGATGCTAGCAGAAATCGGCAATACAGATTCTTATCTACGGGATCGATGTATTTATGAGGCATTTGTGAAGCTAATCGGTGGCAATTATCTAACGATTACTCAGGAAACACATTTACTCGAAACGTGCTTGGATGAACAGCACTTGTTTTGGGGGTTAGGGCAAGAGGGGCATTCCGATCAAGTATTCACTCGCTCCTTTTCATCGCTTGTCATTGCCTATCTTCTATATAAAGACAGTGAACAATGCAAAATGGATACTTCGTTAATTGAAAAAGCGATTGAGGCAAGTATCCAATATCTCCTTTTGGAAAAAGATCGCCGTGGGTATGTAACGGAAAAGGGCTGGGCGCACAGTGTTGCTCATGGAAGTGATTTATTGGCGAATGCTATCCAGCATCATCTGTTTGATATACATAATATGAATCGGTGCCTTCAAGCCATAAAGACATGTCTAATAACTGAGTATGCTTATATCGATGAAGAGGATGAACGACTTCTTACAATCATCGTGGCATTAATCCAAAAAGGATTGGATGACCAGGCGCTCGTATCTTGGCTAGAAGGCCTGGAAGCAGACTATGCTGGAGATGATCTTGCAAAATACCGCATGCACTGGAATGTGAAGAAGTTTGCCAATACATTATTCATCTATTTGCAACGTCATGAAGGTTTCCATCAAACCAAACAGTGGATTTTACGTTTGTATGAGCGAACGTTTATCTAGGGGGGCAGATG
>JBJEFP010000172.1:9303-11157 GCA_051874195.1 Lysinibacillus sp.
TTCATTGCTTGTGCTTTATTATTCGGTCGGATGGATGCTTAGTATATCACTGGATCTTTCTATCTTGGGAAACTACTTCTACTGCTTGATTCCCATCGCCCTCTATCTACTTTGTAAGGTGGAAAGGGGATAATGGGGCTTCGATTTCACTGTTGATTAAAGAAAATACTAAGTTTGTTGATTATCCGGCTATTAGGAGGAAGGTAACGTGGCAAATAATATTATCGAACAAGCAAAACGAGGCTTGAAAGGTTTTGCAGTAGGCTATTATCATACTAGCGGTTGTTATGGTGAGTATCGAGAGGAATATTATAAATATTTTGCAGACGAAGATTTTGAAACTAGAAAATATTCAATTGCTGCCTTTACTTGTATGTTGGGGACTTGGGAAACAGGATATTGCCAGGTATTTCAGCCCGTAAAAGAGTGGGACGAACATCGGGATCCTTTAAATCAATATTATCGCTTTGAAGATTATCTTATAGCATTATTAGAACATCACGAACAGATAGAAAAAGAATTCCCCTATATGTTTGAAAATATAGTGTACTGTTTAATAAAAATTGAACAAAATAAAGGGATTAGTTATGAAAAATGGTTTCCTGAACATAACCCTGATGTTTTTAAACGTGTAAAAGAAGAAATTTTAATTCCTAAAAAACATTTAGCAGAAAAACATAGCCCTATGAAATACTTATTAAAAGAAATAGGGATTGAACCTTTTTTTGAATCAGATAAATTTTACAATTAGTTTCAGCACTAAGGGTTTATAAATCATACAAAATAAACCTAATAAACGCTCCCAAACAAAATTTTGGGCGCACAGTAAAAGTCGAGAAATGCTGTTAATTCAGTGTTTCCTGGCTTTTATTTCGCCTATTGATTATACGTTCTTTTATGCAAAAGGCTTAAACGGTTTATGCAACTGTATTTGTACCTGCTTGGTGTGTTCCCTACCTTGTATAAAATCGTGTATATCCCTTATCGATGTAAATTAGAATTTTTCTGACGATACTCCTGCATTACCAAAAGGAGCGATGAAGACCGCTAACAGGGGAAAAGAATTCAGCTGGTATGCTGCATTAGAAAAAGATCTTGGCCTTCAGACGGACTTCATGGAAACCTTTCCTGGCAACGTGGCGGTATCGAGAACGGGAATGGCTTATTTCATGAGTTCTTCCTGAAGAACATTCACCCCGTGTAAGTCAATTTAGTGATCCATTTTGTAATGCATACAGAAAGAGGACCTCATGATGAAGTCCTCTTTCTACCATTCGTTCTATGCCAATGCTTCTTAACTATCTTCTGATTTTATTTTCTTCGGTTTCACTACGGCAGCAAGAAACAGCTGGTCGCTTTTCTGAAAAAACGCCAGTAATTTGTGGGTGATGCTCAACTTGGGGATGACTCGATAAACAACAGTGGCCGTAATGATGCTTATGATTGCGGCTGCGAGGATATCTGCTGGATAATGGACACCTACCCATATGCGTGAAATGCCTACTAGACAAGCCAGTGCTACGGCTAAAATACCCCAACTGCCTCTTTTAAATAACCAAAAAGACATGCAGAGAGAAAAGAACAGGATGGTATGATCACTTGGGAAGGAATTATTAACGGCCTTTTCAATCAATTTACTCACGTTTTCCAATTCAGCGAATGGCTGATTATTCGAATAAAGGCTCCCAGCGATTTTCCCGAATATTTCTGCCGCCACTAACGTAATCATTCCGCAAACCACCATCATTCTATTATTATTGCCCCGTATAAACCAAATCGTAAAAACGCCTAATACGAGAAAATATGCCATATACTCAGCGATGAAAATCATTGCTGGATTCAATATCGGGTATT
>JBJEFP010000173.1:0-11018 GCA_051874195.1 Lysinibacillus sp.
TGGTTCCTCTCTCATGGTCTCCATTTTTTATATGAAGTTGTTAAGTAGATGTTTGAATAAGCAATTGCAAAAAAGAAACCATATTTAAGAATAGCTCATCAACATTTCCCGTCCAAAGTGTGTCCCCGGTCACATTTTTTATGGGGGTAATCCTGTATAGTCATGTTAGCGATAATTTTTAAATCGAATAAATACAAGATTTTCTATAGAGCTTTTTTTATGAAGGGAGCTTTTTTAATGACAGCGATGACGAAAGAACAAGTCTTCGAGGAATTGGCGTGTGTGATTGACCCAGAGCTTGGGGTGGATATTGTCAATCTTGGGCTGGTATATGATGTGGAGTTCGTAGAGGAGCATCAGGTCAAAGTGAAGATGACGATGACATCGATGGGCTGTCCGATGGCTGGCCATATTGTGGCTGAAGTAAAGGAAACATTGTTTATGCAAATGCCTGAGTTGAAAGTGGTTGATGTTGACATCGTATGGACACCGGCATGGTCAAAGGACCGCATGTCGCGCTTGGCAAAAATGGCGCTGGGACTGCGCGGATAAAAGAAAGGGGAAGGACAATGTCTTTTTACAAAACATTAACACCTTATTATGATGATATTTTTCCTGCAAATGAAAAAACAGTAGCCTTTTTGGCTTCTCATTTTCAAGAAGGCGTGTCTGTTTTAGATGTCGGAGCCGGAACGGGGAATATGGCGATTGCTCTTGCGCAGCAAGGATTCCGCGTCACAGCGATGGAGCCGGAAGAGGGCATGGCGAAACAGATTCAACTGAAAGCGCAGGCGCAGCAGCTGCCGATTACTGTCACAACAAACACCATGCAGCAAATTGGTGCTTTGGAAGGGACGTATCAAGGCATTTATTGCATCGGCAACACGCTTGTCCACTTGAACGATTTGGAGGAAATACGCACCTTCTTCCAACAAACATTTGAGAAATTGCAGTCAGAAGGCACTTTCATCTTTCAAATCGTGAATTATGAGAAGAAGGATTTTGCCTTTCCGGTTATGGAAAAAGAGGGGTTCACGTTTGAGCGACAGTATGAACGCGATGGTGATCATATATTGTTCACGACTACCCTTTCTACAAAAGAGGGAGCGCAAACGAACACGATTCCTTTATATCCCGCTACGTTTACACAACTGTGTCCATTGCTGGAAGCTTGCGGATTCGAGACGATCGAGGCTTACGGGAACTTCGTCTCTAAAGCATATGACAGCGACGCACCGGCGCTGATTATGGTGGCGAAAAAAGGGAGGTAGCAGCTTTATCGACTCAATCAGCTGAAAGTAAAGCTTGCAGTGCATCCCGGTCACAGATGAGTATTTTCCGGCCGGATATTGAAATATAGCCTTTCTGCTGGAAAAAGGAAAGCTTTCGGCTGAGTGTCTCCCTGGATGTGCCGAGCATGGAGGCGGCATCTGTTTTATTGACTGGCAGTTCGAATGCCTCATGCTCGCTGTTTGTACCGCATTGCAGAAGGAATGCAGCCAACCGTTGCCCGACATCCTGTTTGCTCAACTGACTGAGCTGGAACTCTGCTCTTTCCAGTCGTTCGCTTAATTGACTGAGCATGGTGAATTGCAAGCTCGGTATTTGAGCCAGGATGTCCTTGAACGCAGGGCCTTGCAATATGCATACTTCGGTCAACTCAATCGCTTCGGCATTTGAGGTCAAGGGGCTATTGCGGAACAGCGCCAGCTCTCCAAAAAAGTCTCCAGCCTGAATGATGCGGATGACTTGCTCGCGACCATCCTCGAATAAATGCGTTATTTTGACGGTGCCTTTCCGGACGACAAATAGATGGTTGCTGACATCTCCAGCTAAATAAACCGCTTCTCCTTTTTTGTATGTCTTATGTGTCATGATTTGAGAAAGCTTAATCATTTCTTCGCTATTCAAACATTGAAAAATCGGCACAAAAGATAGGCAATATTTTTTATTGCACTGTAAACACTGCATGTTCTTTTTTACCTCCTCATCGAAATTAACCCGATTGTTTCTTTATTATTTTCTTATTATGTCATTTCTATTATTAGCAAGCGTAACGGACACGTTTTTTCTCATTGTACATGCTTGAACCATTCCTTTTTGTGACCTGTATCACATTTGTTTCCCGTCAGATATGATACAGTTTTAGCGGATGAGGCGAGACGATGACAAAAGTGATTAATATAAATCGGACTATTTATGAAGTATCTAATCAATATTCCGAAATAATCATGATTATAGGTGAGCTCGATTTTGACAATATACCTAAGCCTGGGATGCTGCAAACAGCAGGACGGGTCATGATGCTGCCAAAAGGTTGTCGTATGAAAGGCATTTCGTTGGAAAACGTAATTGCCGCGCTGCAGCAGAATGGATTTTCAACCAAAGAGTAACGGAGGATGGAAGATGAGCGAATTGATTAATAATCGTGAACAACAGCAGTTAAAGAAAACGGAACGCCAAGAGCTACTGAAGAAAATCATTGTAGATCTGCATAATGGCCGCAGTGTGGATGAAGTGAAAGGGCGTTTTGAAGAGGCGGTAGGCAGTATTTCAGTTGAGGAAATTTCGCAGTTGGAACAAGCGCTGATGGAGGAAGAAGGCATTCCGGTTTCGGAAGTACAGCGTTTATGTTCGGTGCATACCGCGATTTTTAAAGGTTCCATCGAGGACATTCACCGTTCAGAGAGACCGGAAGATCAGCCAGGACATCCGGTGCATACATTTAAACGGGAAAATAAAGAAATCGATTTGCTCGTGAATTTTAAAATTCAGCTGCATTTTGAACGTTTCAAGAAAGAGGATGAAGCAGAGCATATCTACAAATTGATTGAGGACTTGAATTTACTGCTTGATATCGACAAGCATTACAGCCGCAAGGAAAACCTGTTGCTCCCGTATTTAGAGAAGTACGGCATTTTAGGACCTACGCAAGTGATGTGGGGAGTCGATGACCGTATTCGTGATGCGATTAAAGCTGTTAAGCAGTCTCTGGTTCACTATAAGAAAGAGGATAAGCAGCACGTAATCGAGACAATGGAGTACGTGATTCGTGAAGTAACGGACATGATTTTCAAAGAAGAGAATATTTTATTCCCGATGGCGCTTAAGCATTTGACGGAGGACGAGTGGGTAAAAATCGCCAATGAAAGTGATGTCATCGGTTTTTGCTTGATTGATTCCGTAGCAACATGGAAGCCGGAACGAAAAATGCTGAGTGATGCGGCTATCGCGGAAGGCTTGATCCGTATGGAGACCGGCGTCTTGTCAATCAAGCAATTGGAGCTGATGATGAACCATTTGCCGGTTGATATCACTTTCATTGACCAGGACGATGTAGTCCGCTATTTTTCTCATGGGAAAGAACGGATTTTCACTAGAACGAAGGCGGTCATCGGAAGAACGGTGCAAAACTGCCATCCGCCGAGAAGTGTTCATACTGTTGAGCAATTGCTGCAGGACTTTAAGTCGGGTGCAAAAGACGTCGAAGATTTCTGGATTCAATTTAAAGATAAATACGTTTATATTCGTTATTTTGCTGTCCGTGATGAAAAAGGGACATACATGGGCACGCTTGAATTCACGCAAAACATTACACCGATTAAAGAGATTGAAGGCGAAAAGCGGATTTTATCCTTATAAACAAACCACTACCCAGAGATGCGGCTGTATTTCTGGGTAGTTTGCATTGTGCGCCCGGCATGTGCAACAATGTGATGTTGAAGCATCGATACTTAGAAGTCGCTACAACAAATGTGTATGTATCTATCCCCAATCAGCATACTAAACCTGATTGATGGAAGATAGGTGACGATGTTGAAACGAAAAATACTCATAGCTTTAATTTTGATTGTTGTAATCTGTTCTGTACTTGTGCTAGCTGTCTCCATGACTCCGACAAAAGATGTTGCGGAAATATCAATTGAGACACCAGAAAAGCCGGTTGTCCTGATTGTTGTCGATTCGTTGATGAGTGAGCCGCTAGAGCGGGCAGTCGAAGAGGGAAAGGCCCCTGCATTGTCATTTCTCATAAACAACGGCACATTTCATCCTGAGGTCATCAGCTCTTACCCTACGATGTCTGTAACGATTGATAGCACCCTGGTGACGGGAACCTATGCAGACCGTCATAAAATCCCGGGGCTGATTTGGTTCAAGGGAGATGAAGACCGCATGATCAGCTATGGAAGCGGCATCGGGGAAATATGGAACAACGGGGTAAAGAATGTGGTGATGGATGGCGTTGTTCGGCTCAATGAATCGCATGTAAGTAAAGACGTCGTGACGATTCACGAAGAGCTGGCCGGACGAGGGCGCCAGTCTGCTTCGGTTAATGGCCTCGTATACCGGGGAAGCGTCAAACAGGAACTGCATGTGCCCAAGCTGCTTTCACTGGCGAAGCTCTTACCAAAGAGAATCGAGGTGGAAGGGCCTGCATTATTGTCGCTAGGTGCCCTATCCCAATATAATCCGGAGAATGACCGGTATAAATATAGCTGGAAGCGAATGGGCGTCAATGATGACTTCACGGCAAACGAGCTGACCTATTTAATCGAACAGGGAAAGCTGCCTTCCTTTACGCTGGCTTACCTTCCCGATGCAGATGCTTCTATCCATAAAAATGGGCCAGGGGATACAAAGGGCATCGAAAAGGCTGATGAAGCGCTTCAGCGGGTATTGAATAGCTATCCTTCCTGGGAGGAAGCCATTCAGGAGACGACATGGGTCGTGCTTGGTGACAGTGGGCAATCTTCCGTGAAGGATGATAAGAAGACAGCTTTAATTGATTTGAACGATCTACTAAAGGACTACACATTTTGGGAGGGCGGAAAGAAGGATGCTCAACTGGCCATAGCGATCAATGAACGGATGGCCTACATTTATATAAATGATGAGCAAATCCAATTGTCGGACATTGTGGATGTTCTAAAGGCAGATGAACGAATTGGTTTTATTGCATGGAGCGACCAACAGACGAACCATGTAGTGGGGGCGATGGGCGATGAAGGAATGACGTTCTCGCCGAACGGACCACATGTCGATGAATACGGCCAATCGTGGCAGCTGGAAGGCGATGCATCTTCGTTGGATATCAAGGTTGATGAGCGCGGAGTCATCCACTATGATGCATATCCGGATGCCCTTGCAAGACTGCATGGGGCGCTCCATTCGCAAAATGGGAAGGTAATCATTGTGGATGCAGAGCCATCGTATGAGTTCATCGAAAAACATAGCCACGACCATGCCGGCGGGGCGGCGCATGGATCTCTCCACAAGGTGGATTCGGTTGTACCACTCATTGTAGCAGGAGCAACCGGGCCAGATGCGCCTAAACGGATTGTAGATTTGAAGGCATGGATTCTGCAAATATTGGGCGGCCCGTAACTATAGGCCGCTCCATTTTTTTAGCGATTTACGCCCAGTTTTTCTTTTTGTATAAAACAGCCCCCACTAGAGAACAAAGTAAACAAATGCATCCGAGCATCATTACTTCAAAGCCGTAGTCATGCGGGGGCTCTCCATTAAAAACTCCCTGCAGAAGGTCGACAACATAGGTCAGCGGCAGAAAGCTAGGGGGTGTTTCCGGGGTTTCTTTTTTATCTGTACAACCGCTTCGAGGCAAAGAAGATGAATAAGAAAATCAATGAATTAATCAATCGAGAGTAGCTGGAGAGACAAGTGAATAGTGGTCAATAGAGAATCCTTGTTACAAGGGTTCTTTTTATTTTTGCCAGAATCCTTGTTTGTGGAGCGGACATTATCTTGTACCGGTATTGAACAGGGCTTTTACTCGGTAGGTGAAGGAACAGAATGCGTAATAAGTAATATTCAGGAATATGAAAATGTTCCCCTCTCGTAAAAAGGAATCTAGATGAAAAGTATCGATTTTCTTGTACCATATCGTTTACTGACTCATTCTCTGCTAAATTATTATTAGGTAAATTTTAGATGATAAGAGGGAATTTATGTTGAGGAAGCTGTACATGCTTATTTTCCTGTCAGGGGCCTTGCTGATCGGGGGATGCGGTAAAAAAGAGGCCGACAATCAGGAAACTGTCCAGGAAGAACAGCAGTCTTCTACTTCATTGGCCTTGCAGGATGATTTTACAAAGGAATTCATTCCTTCTACGGAAGAGGCAGAGGAAGGATACTATACATTTGAATCGGGCGTGGGTGGCTATACGACGCTTTATCCAGTGAATGCAGTGATGGATTAGACGTATTATCAATATAAATGACGACAAAACGGTTATTATTTAAATTTTTTAGGTTATATCAAATAACAGACTAGCGACAAAGCAATACGCTTAACTTATGGTTCTAAGTGTTTGAGTGAAACAGAAGAATGCGAGTTGAATCTTGATCAAGAAAGAGAGCGGGCAAAGAAAATCTTTCATTCTGTTCGATTTAATCCTTCTTCAACGATGGATGATATGTGAGCAGGAACTATATGAGGCATAAAAGTGCTATGCTTTTAACCATGTAGAAGTAGGTAATATCATTTGAAAAATGTAGGACTGATCAACACAGAAGGGGGCATCATCGTGGCTAAACGTTACTTACCATTTCTTTTTGCGGCAACTTTATTAATAGGAGGATGTGGGACAATGAAGACAAATGATAATTCAGATACAAATTCAAGTACCAATTCAAACGAGGAAGAGGTTCAAACGGCGGCCTTGCAGGATGATTTCACAAAGGAATTCATTCCTTCTACGGAAGAGACAGAAGAGGGATACTATACATTTGAATCGGGCGTGGGTGGTTATACGATGCTTTATCCGGTGAATGCAGTGATGGACCAGACGTATTATCAATATCGCGGAAAAAATTATGAAGCAATTTACTTCGGTGAAAGTCGGGATGAAGAAAATTACGGTTATTCTGTTAGGGGGAATTTTGATGATCGGGAAGCTACTGAATGGATAGAAGAAAATTTAGATTTATTGATTGGTTCAGAAAAGTCACTAGCGCCTGCGGATTTTGAAAAATATACGGTAGAAGATAACGATATTTATTTTGTGGAGTACACCCAAAATATAAATGAAAAAGAGAATGGCTTCACTTACCATTTTTTAAGTTATGTAAATTCTCAAACTAGCAACAAAGCAATGGCAATTTCCTATAGTTCCTCCTGCCGAAGTGAAACGGAAAAATGTAATCTTGATTTAGCTCAGGAAAGAGAACGTGCAAAGAAAATATTTCATTCCATTCGGTTTAAGCCATAAGCGGGGAGGATAATTTGGTGAAGGAGATTCTGTTTACAGATGAATTGCGTGGTCGTATAGTAGATCTGGAATATAAGGAGTTAACAGAAGAAGCAATCAAACGAATTTATTTTGAGGAAACCGGAAAAGAATTAACGACGGAAATCAAGCTGTTCCACTCTAAAGATTATAGCAAGCAGCTGGGCATAGGGGAAACTGGTTTTGATGGTACAATCATTCACTTCGCCGATGAAAGTGAAGGAATTAGTCAAATCTATTCAATCGCTCGTGGCAGTGAGCCAAAAGAGGAAGAGGGTTGGCGACCGGAGGACTGGATGTACAATGCATTCGGAATTTTTGTTGGGCAAAATAATGGTCAGTATCGTGATGCGCAACTATTTGAAAGAAAAGTCACATCCATAATAGAGAATCAAACAAAAAATACTGACATTGATTTAGTGAAAATCGGGCTTGGCCATTCTTTAGGCGGTAATACGAAACAAGTGCAGCAATTGATTGATCAGGAATTTGATGTTGTATATACCATTAATGCTGCGCAACCAACCGTATATCAACTAGCGTACATCGATGTTAAGTTTGGAGAGGAGTTGGGAAGGAAGTTTAATTTAAACCCAAGAAACTTCAACGAAATCTACACAATCGACCCGGAAGCCCTCGTACAATTCGCTGAGCAATACTACGAGGAAGCCGGAGATGACATCTACCGCCTTGTAGCAGAGGAGGATATGCTGCTGGCAGTGAGTCAGAATATCCGCGGGTTCATCGAGGTCGGGCACGGCGACCCCATTGATACGATGGAGGACTTCACCGGTATCGGGGATATTCTAGGGGAGATTCCGGATAAGGACATTCAGGCAATTCAGATGTACATGGCCAAATATGCGTCCCATTACAATAATGAGGGGTTTGACGGAGCCGTCGCAGCCATGACAGGCGTCGATCTCAAACTGATTGATAGATTGTTGGAGAATGATGGCTTGTGGGGTTATATCAAGGATAGCCCTCAAATAATTACCCAGGCGGTTTCCATGGTTGGCAGCATGAGAAAAAAAATCCCCGAGCTGCTGACGCACTTATCGGTCATCCATAAGAATTTAGATCCTATTCTAAGCGCTATGGTAAAGCATGGCTATGTCAGCCAGGACCAAAAGGCGGCGGTCCTTGGTGCAGTGGAAGGGATTGAAAAGGACCTGCAGGACATGTTAGAAGCCGTAGAGGAAGTAAAAAAAAGAAATTGGACAACAGTCGGCGATATCATGGATATCATCGATGCATATAAAACAATCAAAGCAAAATGGAACAGCATCACGAGTCATCTTGATACCATCCAGGTGAGCCTGAACGATTTGATGGAGGCGCTGAACAAAAGTGTCCATGGCCATTCAATTTATAATCTCCTGGAAGCGCTGGCAGCAGAAAAAGGGAAGGAATACAAAGGGAAGGATCTGTTTGTGACTGTTACAAGCAATGGGCAGAAGGTGAAAATCAACCTTTCTTCTGCTATGCGTATCTATACGTTGGGAATGGGCATCTATGATGAAAAAGAGGAGGTCCTGGGGCGCATGAAATCGGCCTATGAAACGAGCTATCTACAGGACTTTGAAAGAAGAAAGGCCAGTCTGGTAGAAAAGATTACAGATATGGAAGTCAATTATTATAAGTATCAGTATTTGCTCGGGGATTTCACGTACGATGCCTATCAGAGGTATGTTCTTACGGGCATCAACGTCCATGAGGATATCCCACCGCTCGCGGAGAATTTCAAGGCTTCATTTGAGCATATGTTCCATTACTATGAGCAGGAAATACAGAAAGGAAGACAGGCAATGGCTACGATCAAAAAGACGATTGAGGACTACTTCAGATTTGATCAGGAACTTGCCGAGACGATAGAAGCGGGGTGATCAAGCTTGCCACAACAAACCATGTTGCACCAGTTTTTTATGTATGAGGATTTATCCTACAAAGCAAACTCTTTCATTAAGAACATCCAGGAGCTGGAAAAGTTGGGCAAAGACCTGGAGGGGCACATTCAAAAGGAAACATCCAAGCAGCAGGGGAAGATTATTGAAGCAATCAATGAATCCATCCAAACCCAGGAGAAAGTGAATGCAGCCTACCATGATGCCTATGAAACCGTCATGAAGAATATGGCGACCCACTATTCCCATCATATTTTGGAAATGAACGGGCAGAAGCTGACGCTGTATTATGAAGTGATAAAAAATGATGAATAACGCGAGTTAACCTTCCCTTGTTATAAAAGAGGGAAGTGAAAGATGCTCGTGTGTTTGGGACCGTTTTTCCTATCGAGGTAGGGAGGACGGTGTTTTTTTGTAAAGAAACCTCTTCTCTAAAAGTCGTGCGGTTTATTCTTTCATTTTTAAGGTAAAGACTATAGCATAAAGATGAGCAAGGAAAAGGAAAGGGATGTTGACGATGAGATGGATAGAAGCGGCAGGCTATGAAGAGATGAGTAAAATCGCCGCCGACCTCTTCATCACCTGCATAAATGAAAACAGTAAAAGTGTAGTAGGGCTGGCAACAGGCGCGACACCTGAATACTTCTACAAGGAACTCATAAAACGTTGTAGCTCAGGGGAGGTCTCATTTGCCGGGACTACATCCTTTAACTTGGATGAATATGTAGGGGTTTCAGCGGAAAGTGAAGCGAGCTATCATCACTATATGAAGCGGAATTTGTTTGACCACATCGATATCAAACCGGAAGACATCCATCTACCGAATGGTGATGCCTCGGACTTGGAACAGGCGGCGACGGAGTACGAGGCGCAAATCAAGGCAGCGGGCGGCATCGATATCCAGCTGCTGGGCATCGGGGTGAACGGGCATATCGGCTTTAACGAACCCGGCTCTTCCTTTGAAGAAGGAACACATGTTGTGGAACTGACTGCCTCCACACGGCAGGCGAATAAGGTGTATTTTGAGCGGCTGGAAGATGTGCCGACCCATGCGCTGACGATGGGCATCAAAACCATCATGCAATCTAAAAGAATCGTCCTTCTCATTTCCGGGGCGTCGAAACAGGAAGCCTATGACCGCCTGCGTGCAGGGCAGGTCACAGAACAGTTTCCTGCCAGTGTGCTGCATCTGCATGAGGATGTCACCGTCATTTATACAGGAGTAGAGTAAATGGAGTGGGGGATCCTGCTCCATTTATTTTTTATTGGATAGCACCACGCCACCGATGACTGCCAGGCCCCCAATCAGCTGGGCAATGACTACTTCTTCTCCTAGGAAGAAAACAAGATAGAAAGACCCCGTGTAGAGCCCATGGGATTATATAAGCCTCACAACTTAAATCAAACCTTACCAAGCGATTAGCATGTTGCCCTGCTACTCCCTCGCAACACAGCATATTTTATTCGGCAAATTTCAACCCCACATCAACTTGACTTTAACAATTGTTGAACTTTGGTTGAGAAACATTTGAGGTTGCAGGGATATTGTGGGTTTGGAAATTTGTGTTTATATAAAAAATTCACAAAAATGACTTTGAAACTCTTTGTTTATCCAAATAAAATATAAGTCTGAAACCCTAAATTCAATAGGATCAAAGGACTTTATTTCTATGAAAGAAACTGCAAGGCTTTCGAGTATATTCGAGCAAATTCTGCAAGGAAGGAAAGATATCGGGTGTGCAGCGTTTCGGTCGCTCATGGATGGTACCTATAGAGGCTGGTGAAGTCCTGGGAACCTCCACTTCCACAGTGGTCCGGCGATTTAAACAGTTGATTGTGGAGCAGTTGCCAGAGGGAGTGCAGCTTC
>JBJEFP010000174.1:0-10962 GCA_051874195.1 Lysinibacillus sp.
GATAAATGGTAAAACATTGCTTTTTTGATTATGATAAAAAAAGTAGGTTGCTAATGAAATAGAGTGTCCCTCTTGGCAAACATTAGCTACATTCGACACAAAGGAGATGGATGTATGAAACAGCTCATTCGCGGGGAGAAAGTCAAATTGGCGGATTACACCTCCGCTCATATGCTGGAGGTGCAGGTCCGGATTGCCTCGGATTTCGAGATTGATATTACGTGTTTCGGATTGGATGCAAACAAGCAGCTGACCGATGACCGCTACATGATTTTCTACAATCAGCTACAGTCACCGGCAAACGAGATTCGCCTCAGTTCCTCAAGTAACGGCAATGGTTCATTTTCAATCGACCTGTCAAAGCTCCCTCCTTCCATCCAATACCTCGTCTTTACTGCTACGATTGACGGCGATGGGACGATGGGGACGATTCAGTCGGGCTCCATCGACATCAGATCCGGCGGTCAGCCTATTCTCACCTATGAGCTGAAGGCGGCGGATTTCAAAAACGAGAAGGCGATCATCATCACGGAATTGTACTATAAATCAATTTGGCGGATTGCCGCTGTCGGACAGGGATTTGATGGCGGGCTTGCGGCTCTGCTCACAAGCTTCGGCGGTGAGGTTGGAGAAGAAGAACACACTATAGAGCAGCCGCCAAGCCTAGCACCCGCTCCCAGCGATAAGAAGGTACTGCTAGAAAAAAGGATGGAACAGGAGGCGCCGAAGCTGCTCGACCTTTCGAAAAAAGCGAAAGTTACGTTGGAAAAGGTCGGCCTTCAGCACCACAACGCAAAAGTTGCCCTGTGCCTCGACATCTCAGGCTCCATGTCCGGCCTTTATAGAGCCGGCAAAATCCAGGATTTCGCGGAGCGCATTCTGGCACTCGGCACCCGATTTGATGACGACGGGTCCATCGACATCTTTCTGTTCGGCCAGCATGCCCATGATGCGGGAGAGCTGACAATCAGCAACTTCAACGGATTTGTCAACCGGCTCATCAGGCAACACCCGCTGGAAGGAAGCACCTATTATGCAAAGGCGATGCAGCTCATCCGCAAGCACTACTTCGGCGCGGCACAAAGTCGGAAGCAGCCGTTATCGCAAAGCATCCCGATTTACGTCATGTTCGTGACGGACGGCGACACATTCGATAAGTCAGAAACGACAAAGCACATTCAAGACTCCTCCTATGAACCAATTTTCTGGCAGTTCATGGCGATTGGCGAATCGAAGAAGGATGTGAAAAAAGGCTTCTTCAAAAGTCTTTTCCAATCGGACTTTACATTCCTGGAACAGCTTGACGACCTGCCAGGACGCTACATCGACAATGCCGACTTCTTCAGCGTCAAGGACCCGGCTACCGTCTCCGATGACGAGCTGTACGACCTGCTCATGCAGGAATACCCCGAATGGGTGAAAACCGCACGCACAAAGGGGCTCATCTAGCACCCGCCGCTTCACAAGCATAAAGACAAAAACCGCACGAATGCCCTTGGATGGCAGTCGTGCGGTTTGTATTTTTGAATGTAGGGAAACAATGCCCCCTACCCCTTTTCCACCGGAACAGGAAACTTCACAAAAAAAGTAGTGCCTTCCGCTGCTGTTTCCACTTCCACCTTTGCCTGATGGCGGGCTGCGATGCCATAGCACACACCCAATCCCAGGCCCGTCCCTTTATCCTTTGTCGTAAAGAACGGTGTCCCCATCTTTTCCAAAACTTCCGGACTGATGGCCTCTCCTTGGTTGTGGACTGCAAGCACGACGCAATCATCGTCTTCCTTATACGTCTTGATTGACAGCACCTCCCCCTTCTCCATCGCTTCTAGGCCATTGCGGCATAAGTTGATGACCAATTGCCTGATTTCATCCCGGTTCAGAAGGATGAGCGGCGTTTCTTGCGTATCAACTTGGACATTCTTCTCCTGATTAAATGCATCAATCAAGATTAACGGCACAATATCATGAATAACTGCATCCAAATCCTGCATCTGCAGATCAGATGTTTTTGTTTTTCCCATGGAGAGGAATTCCGTAATGATGGAATTGGCCCGGTCAATCTCCTCAATCATCAAATGGAAGTAACTCGAATACTCCTTACATTCATTCTTCTCTTCCAAAAGCTGCAGGAAGCCACGCACCGTCGTCATCGGATTGCGTATTTCATGGCTGATGCCGGCTGCCATTTGCGCGATCAGCTCCAGCCCTGACAGCCTTTTCAGTTCCTTCTCATACTTCTTTTTTTCCGTTATGTTTTTAAATAAGCAACAAATGCCGTCTTCATAAGGATACGCCGCTATCTCATACCAAAAATCATCATAGACGGACCGGACTTCAAAATTGACGGAAATCCTCTCGGTCATTGCCCGTTGGAATTCCTTGTATATATCCGTTCCGATTGCTTCCGGATAGAGTTCCCACATGTTTTTCCCCAACACATCCTTTGCCGCTTTTCCCAAAGGCAACCAGTGATGTTTATTAACAAATGTATATCTCCATTCTTTATCCAAGGCGATGAACCCATCCGTTATGCCCTCGATTACACTTGTCAGTTTCTCGTTCGCTGTCGCCAATTGTATTGCCCGCTCTTCCACGATGGTTTCGAGCCCGTCCATGTAGAGCAAGTTCGAAAGCGTGGCAGAGGTCGCATCGACAATGGATTGTGCCAATTTAAGATGGGATTCGAGTATTTTTTGCCCCTGTTCTTCCAAATTGACCACTATGATTACCCCCAACACCTTTCCCAACGAAACTAACGGAATCATCAGCAGACTTTTGAGATTCGCTAGTTGACACGCTTCATCCTCCAGTCGGTTGTCCGTCAATACGTCCGGGATAAAGAGGCATTTCTTCGTGCCGCTTACTTCCTTGATGAGCGTGCAGAAGGTTCTATCCATCCCCTGCAGTTTTTCCAGCCATTCGACTTCCGTCCAATCACGCCTCTTATACACCCCCCCACTGCCGACAACCTTTTTGTCGAATGGTTCCAGCAGGTAGGCAACCTGATTATGATTGTCCAGCAGTTTCCCCAAGAAGCAAAAACAAGTATCAAGGCTCTCCTGCATGGAGGAACACATAGAAAGATCCCTCGTAATATCAAGCAGCAGCTGCTTTTCGGCAATTAGATACTTCTGCTGCTTTACAATATTCGCATTTTGAATAGCGACTGCCGCCATATTGACATATGCTTCGACACTTTGGATTTCCAGCTCCGTCAAATTCATCGGCGTGCCGTGATTGAACAGGAACACCAATCCGAACAGCTCATGCTCGTATGAGATGGGAAGAGCCAATATTGATTTCATCTTAAAATCATCAATAGGTCTTTGATCCGGCCTGATATCCTGTGAGGTATCATGAATATAGATGGTTTTTCCTGTTTCAATCACCTCTTTTGCCAGCATGTCCTCTGCAGGATCAATCACCTGCATATCTAGCGTCTGCCCGCTTATGACCTCTGGCTTTCCCACAAACCCTCTGAACGTCCCATCTTCCTGCGGCAAATAGATACCGACTGCATCACATTGGACGATTTCCTCGGAGATTGCAGTAGTTACATGCCGCAGCACTTCCCGCAGCTCCAGCTTTGTATTAATAACCTTCGTTATATTGGCAAGCCGAGAATATCTCGTCTGTTCTTTTTCCATTTGCACTATCCCCAATCGTAAACAATGATGAATTTATATAATTTGTGAGCTAGGGGTAAATATCATAACCCTCGAAACATTTTTCCAATTTCCTTCTATTTTATCATTAGTTTACTAGAATTTGACGTGAAAATAATTCTTGTTAGTAATTTACCCATTAGAGAGCTTTTTATATCCCTCGTCACCTCAATATCAAAAGCACATGGGAATCCGTTATCATACATCAAATTTTTAAAAATGGATTTATTTGTATATACCTTTTCACCTAAAAGACCAATCATTGTATGAAAAAAAGCATCTCCCCTTGCCCGGAAAAATGCTTTACACATGACCATTCAATTTCACTAATTACACCTTATTCATAAACATTTCTCCAAAGCGCATTATAGGAACCTTGGTAATATTCTGACTTTATATAGATAACCACGCGTGTTGATTTACCTTTAATGTTAGTGAAAACGATTAGAACGCGGGTTTCCGCTACAGCCGGCTCGCTTTCCACCTACTAATATTTGGATGATTAACAGACGTGATATTCAACTAACATTGTCATGAATCCCTTCTCATTCATTCCGTGCTATTGTAGTACATCATGCAGCATTTCCTTCATTTCCTCACGGGTCTGGACAATCGTATCATGGCCATTCGGGAAAATCGTTACCGCTCCGCCATTCTGTTCTATCTCGGCAAGCAGGTCATCTACAAAGGCCGAAAGCGTCATATGGAATGCTTCGCATGGTATAGCCAATTTCTTGCCCACCATTTCCGCAAAGCTCCGGCTTGGCCATACCGGAAGTAATAACGGATAGTCGCCTTCATCCTTGAACAGCACTAGATCGCCGACTCGGTTGCGCAGCAGCCAGACGTGTTTATCCATTGAGACTATCTCATAAAAATAAAAAAGTCGCTTTTCCGCAGAACGGCTTATAATAAAACGGTTCATTAAGCTCATCTCTCTCCGTCCCTTCCCCGAGCACACTAAAAAATTTATATCAAAAAACAGATAAACCTACTATTTCCAATTGCACGCACTAATACACCCGCTGTTTGGAGAACTTACCGAGGATGAAAAAAGCATACGCGGGAGCTATATAAGCTCAGCGTATGCTCATGTCATTTACTAAACACAAAATCCAGTGAGAATATATCGTATAATTGATATGAGGTGTTCCAATTGAAGACATATCGTACAAAAGAAATCGCTGCGCTTGCTCATGTTCATCCTAATACGGTGAGGCTCTATGAAGAATGGGGATTCATCTCCCCTGTTCCCCGCGGGGAGAATGGCTACCGTCGTTATAATGAAATGCATGTGAAGCAGATGCAGATCGCCCGTCTCGCATTCCGCAACGAATTCATCCAAAATAACTTACGGAAACGGGCAACAAAGATTGTTGTGGCAAGCGGGAAAGGGGATTTTGACGAGGCACTGAAAGCCGCTCAGCTTTATTTACAGCATCTCCACAGGGAGCATGACTACGCCCTGCAGGCTGTCGGACTGGTTGAAGAACTCATCCAGCATTCTCCTGAAGAAACGCAGCAGACGACCTATACCCATCAGGAAGTCGCAGAAAAATTGCAACTGACACAGGAAACGATACGGAACTGGGAACGGAACGGACTGTTTTCTGTTCAGCGGAATCATCGCAATCACAGGATTTACACACAGATGGATTACAATAAATTGATGATGATTCGCACGCTGCGGAGCGCGCATTTTTCCATTGCATCCATCCGCCTGCTATTCGAACAGCAGAAGCTAGAAAAATACCAGCCTCTTGATATTCAAAAAACGCTGAATTCCCCTCATTTTATGGATGAATTTTTACATGTGACCGACCAGCTGGAAGTGAATTTAAGAGAGGCAATCCAGGATACAGAACAAATCATCCATATCCTGCAAACGCTTGAAAGCCGCCTGTAGACAAACAGGCGGCCTCATACATTTTTTTCAGATATCAATTGGACTTTTGCTGGAAACATGCTCCACATATGAATGTTCCTTCATTCTTTACATACGCTTTTATCTCCGTCAGCCCTTTACGCTTTGGATAACGCATTTTTATGTAGACCATCTCGTCTCCTTTAATTTCTTTTCCGCATTTAATGCACTTCGGCTCTTCTCCAAACATTCCTATCGTCTCGGTTACATTTTATTCATACCCTTTTTACGGGTGAGTACCTTCAAAGTTCAAAAAAAACAGTGGAAATCATTTTACAAGATTCCACTGTTTTTCAGCCTCTGATGAATGCAATTCTCAAAACCTGCACTTTTAGCGTGACGCTTTTGGCGGCTGGCATACATCACATTTGCGTTGATTATTGTTTTTGAACTTTGTAAATGTTTTTTCAAAGTTGCTGCCGCATGCACATTTGAAAAGCAACTTTTGGGAAAACCCATGATATTCCGTCGTCAGCAGTTTGCTGTCTGAATTGTTCTCAACAAATTCCTTGATTTTACCGATTGTCCATCGTTTATTCATTCTGTTACACCTCCATATGTACTCGCTAGGCGGAGGCGCTTCCTGGCATCCGTTCAATTATAAACAAAATCATAATTATCTAAGCTCCTCATTATAACATGCGCCGCTGCACAATTACACAGATGGGAAACTAAATCGCTTCATTTGCGAAAAAAAAATCGAATTACACAAAAATCATGTGAATAAAAAATGTCACCCTGTCTATACTAGTAGAGATTCCACTTCAAATCCAATGACTTAGGAGGGTTAACCCGATGAGTGCGAATGATCGTTAACTCAAAAGGACAATCATTACTAATACTGAATTAGCGAAAGCACGATTGTCTTGAGTACATCTTGAGATACAATGCGAAAGCGAGGCAGTGTGTCATGGATAACCAAATGTAAGTGTAATCGAAACCCGGAAATTTATTTCCGGGTTTTTCATTTTTCACTTACTTATTCACGCCGCAGCCATCCGAAAGACTCGTTACAGCAACGGTGATGGCGCCGCTTTTGAAATGAATATCGACAGCTGATGCATTGCCCGGGTGCAGGCGATATAAAGCAGCCCTTTATCAAAGTCACGATGATACGTCTCCCGATCGACAAAAGGAACGAGCACCTGATCGAATTCCAGACCTTTCGCAAACTGGATTGTCGTTACAGAGAGCCCCTCATTGAACTGGTCTGCATGTTCATCAATCAAATGGAACGGACGAGTGCCCAGCATCCCGGCGACCTTTTTCACCTGTTCCTCCGTTTTACAGATGACGGCACATGTTTTAAAGTCGGATGCTTCAAACTGCCGGATGCTCGCGATGAGCTGCTCCTGTAGCTGTCCTAGCGAATCGTAGCGGACTTCAACAGGCATGTCACCATGACGTTCGATTGCTTCGATCGCTTGCTTTCCGATAAACTTTTTTGCATACTCGATAATCTCATAAGAGGAACGGTAGCTCTTCGTCAGTTCTACATATTCAAGCTGAGGGAAAATGTCCCTGAATTCATCCGCCGCTCCGACAGCGAACGGATTCAATGACTGACCGAAATCTCCCAAAATCGTCTTTTTACAAGGGAACAGCTTCTGGATGACTGCATACTGTACCGGGGAATAATCCTGCATTTCATCTATGACGAGATGCTCGACCAGCTCGAACTTCTCCATCCCCTCGAAGTAATCCTGACAATACAGGAACGGATAGACGTCCGCAAATTCGAAGGTAGCCTTGCGGAAAATGAAATCCTCGGTCCGACCGATGGAGGCGAGGAATGCCTGATAGATTTCCAGCGGCTCCTTATATAACAGACGTTTCTGCAGCCGTTTCATGATTTCCCTTTTACCAGGAACCTTGACTTCGCCCTGCCTTTTACTTTTGATGACTCCCGTCAAATCATCCGCCAGTAGCTCCAGCCTTTTGAGAACCGGCTCTTTCCGATACTGCGCAAACCTGTTGGCAAGGTAGGAGGCATCCAACTCATAATCGGCAATGACGATTGATCCCTCGGCAAGAATCGAGTCATTTAAACGCTGCAAAAAATGCTCCAACTGCTCGAAAAAGGACAGACTTGATTTGAAACCCGTCCGATTGGCGAAGGCGCTTTTTGGATTGTTCATCATTCTTTTGATTTGTTCTGCAAAGGAATCGAACTTAAATTTTTTCGGCAGCAGCTTTTCCGTCAATTGATCGATCGTCGTTTCACGGATGGGCTCCTCACCCAGCTCGGGTAATACCGTGGCAATATAATTGCCAAATACTTGGTTTGGTGAAAGAATCAAAACTCGGTCAGAGCGTAATGTATCCCGGTGCTTATAAAGGAGGTAGGCAATGCGGTGAAGTGCGACGGAGGTCTTTCCAGAACCTGCCACCCCCTGAATGATAAAGGTGCCGGCCTTTTCATTCCGGACAATCTGGTTCTGCTCCTTTTGGATGGACGTGATGATCGTCTTCATCTTATCCTGGGAATGCTCGCTCAACGTTTTTTGCAATACCTCGTCCCTAATGGTCAAGGAGCTTTCCAAAATATACTGGAACTTGGACCCCGCGATGTTGAATTGCCGTTTCCGAATTAATTCACCATCTATTTGCCGATCAAACGCAACGTAGAAGGCATCCCCAATTTCAAACTCATAGTACATATTGGCAACCGGTGCGCGCCAGTCATAGATGAGCTGTTCGCCATCCTCCTTGGCGAAACCAAAGCGTCCGATATAGAAGGCCTCTGCTTCATCCGCCGAATCTCCTTCATACACAAAGTCAAAACGTCCAAAATAAGGAGAGTCAATCAGTTTTTCAAGCTTGCTTTCCTGTTTCAGCTTCGTCACACCTAAGCGGTCGATTGTAAAGAGCGCCTGCTGATTTCCGAACATCTCCATTTTATCCATTTCATTTTTGTAGTCGACCATGTACTGCTTCATCTCTTCGTATTGTTGTCCGTATCCATCAATCATTTCATTGACCCTTTGATGAGCCTTTTTTAATTCCTTCAATATTTTTTCCAGGTGGACCTGTTCATCTAGATATTCCATCTGTTACACCTCCAAATCATAAAAAGAAGTGTAACAAAATTTTTGAAGCTGGTGGCTAAGTGGAGGGTTTGATTTTTTTTAGGCTGCTCTAAAGAAATAATGTGAATAAAAAATCCCCCTCTGTCTATACTAGTAGTGATTCCACTTCAAATCCAATGACTTAGGAGGGTTAACCCGATGAGTGCGATTGATCGTTAACTCAAAAGGACAATCATTACTAATACTGAATTAGCGAAAGCACGATTGTCTTGAGTACATCTTGAGATACAATGCGAAAGCGAGGCAGTGTGTCATGGATAACCAAATGTAAGTGTAATCGAAACCCGGAAATTTATTTCCGGGTTTTTCTTTTTAGACGCCCCTTCATAAAACGCAAAGCCCCCTTTTCGAGATGATCATCGCCAGCTGATGCATCGATTCTCGGGTGCAGTCGTTAGAGAGTAGCTTCTCAAAGTCGCGAAGGTTGATTGTAATAGTATTGCCCAGCTGCGTATGTACGTGTTTATTCACACATTGATATATAAAAGAAAAGCGCTTTATATATTGGTATATCATTATTTAAAGCGCCATACTAAATACCCCAAAATATTTGAAAACTTTTTTGCATATTAATCGTATACTAAATTAGCTAAACACGCGTAATCTAATTATATAATTGAGTACTTGTTTATTCGATTTTAAAATAGGAATACGTATTTTTCTTATATCAGAATATTAAATTGGCAAATTCACAATAATACTTGTATTTTCAAACATTATTGAAGATGATTAAGTTATGGAAGAAAGTCGATTTACGTATACCTAACCCCCCTAGTTCAAGATTAACGTCGTTTCTATACCCATACTTGATTGTGCAATAGCTGTTTGAGAATAGTCTCATCAGATTCGCATGTTGGGATTGATGCGTTCCTGTTTAGTTAGAAAATCTCAACAGTAGAAGCATAGCAAATTTTCGATTGACTATTGGTTACGCATGGCGGGATAAAAGCTATAAAAATATGATATGGTCACTACTTTTTCAGGAGGGATGTTTCGTGACAATTACTTCTTTCGTAACAATCACGGCCTATATTATAAATTTTCTGTTAGCCTTCGCTATAATCTTTTTTAGCCGTAAAAGCGCCCCTGCCACATGGGCATGGCTACTTGTGGTATTTTTCATTCCGATTGCAGGCTTTATCCTATTTATGATATTGGGACGAGACTTACAGTTGAAAAACTTTATCGGCTGGCGCGCACTGAAGCAGGTTGAAACATTTGAGCCTTACACAAAACAACGGGATGCACTTCGTGAAGAGACATTTGAATTTCCAAATGACGTATCGAAGGATTATGCGCATCTTGTACGCATGAATGTGGAAATGAATTATGCTTTACTAACAAACCACAATGAAACGCAGTTATTTGCCATTGGGCAGGATAAGTTCAAGGCCTTGCTGCAGGATATCGAGCAGGCGAAACACCATATTCATATTCAATACTATATTATTAAGCTTGATGTAATCGGGGAGAGCATTTACAAGGCCTTAATCAAGAAAGCTCAGCAAGGCGTCATGGTACGCGTATTGTTTGATGATTTAGGATCCAGGAAATTGAAGGTGCGGGATTTCCAGGAGTTGATTGATGCGGGCGGTGAAGTTTGTGCGTTTTTCCCGGCGTTTTTATCGATGATTAATCCTCGTTTAAACTGCCGCAACCACCGGAAAGTGGTAGTAATTGATGGTGACATTGGATACATAGGCGGTTTTAATATTGCCAAAGAATATGCAGGGCTTGATGAGGACTTCGGCTTTTGGCGGGATTTGCATGTGAGAATTAAGGGAGAGGCTGTGCATGATTTGCAGCTGCATTTTTTATTCGATTGGTATCAGGCCATGAACATTCACTATGTGGAAATGAATCCAGCCTATTTCCCTGAACCTAAAGTAGAGAATGTACTACCGATTCAAATTGTGTCGAGTGGACCAGATACCGAGTTTGACTCGATAAAAGAGAGCTATATTCGGATGATCATGTCGGCGAAGAAATATATTTATATTCAAACACCCTACTTCATTCCAGACGAGGCATTTTTAAAGGCGCTCCAGATTGCGGCATCATCCGGGATTGACGTACGGGTGATGACGCCGTCAAAGACGGATCACCCATTTATTTATGGCGGAAATTCTGCGTTTGGTGGCGACCTGCTAAAATACGGCGGCCGCATTTTCAGGTATGAAAAAGGCTTTTTACATACGAAGATGATGGTGATTGATGATGAGATTTGTACGATTGGCACAACGAATTTAGATGTGCGTAGTTTCAGTCTGAATTTTGAGCTCAA
>JBJEFP010000175.1:0-10959 GCA_051874195.1 Lysinibacillus sp.
TCTGCCGTTTCCTTGCCGACACCCTTCAAATCCGATACCGGTTCTGTAATGTTCACTTGCCCGACAGCTCCTCCGAAATTTGTACAGCAAAGACCTGCTTCGTCCTCAAAGACAAACCTACGCTCATACGATTCAAGAAGAGCCTACCTCCTTCCCTTACGATCGCTGCTTGCTTTCGCATTATTTTTATCTTTATGCAATTAAACAACATACGTTCTATTTTCTATTATTTCATTGTATCATGTATGTTTCTTATTATCCTCTAAAATTCCCCAAACTTACTATCATAGGCTCCACCGGCAAGAGGAGGAAAAAGAAAAACACACGATGCTCTTGATCGTGTGCTTCTCTCCCTATTTCAGCGATTTGATGCTCTGCAGCCCGCCGTTATCAAAGATGGCCTTGCTGATTGCCTTTCCTGTCGGTGTGGCTGCCAGTCCACCCCTTGCCGTTTCTTTCAAATTCGGACTCATTGCTTGGCCGATGCGGTACATCGCTCCGATCACTTCGTCACACGGAATGCGGCTTGTTACACCGGCAAGTGCCATATCCGCTGCGACAAGCGCATTCGCCGCACCCATTGCATTGCGTTTGACGCATGGTACTTCTACCAGCCCCGCAACCGGATCGCATACAAGACCAAGCATATTTTTTAATGTAATGGCAAAACCCTCTGCACATTGCTGCGGTGTGCCGCCAGCCATCTCGACAATTGCCGCTGCCGCCATCGCCGCCGCCGAGCCCACCTCCGCCTGGCAACCACCAGCCGCACCGGAAATGGATGCATTATTTGCTACGATGAAGCCGAAAGCTCCTGAGGTGAACAAATAACGGATCATCTGCTCACGTGTCGGATTCAGCTTGTTTTTGACAGCAAACAATGTACCTGGCACTACGCCGGCCGATCCTGCTGTCGGTGTAGCGCAGATCGTGCCCATTGCCGCATTCACTTCATTCGTCGCCACCGCCTTGCTCACTGCATCCAGCAGCAGTTCACCGGATAGCGACTTTCCGCTTGCAATATAGTTCTGAATGAGCACAGCATCGCCGCCTGTCAAGCCTGTAACGGACTGGACACCCTTCAACCCGCGTTCCACGGCTTCTTCCATGACGGTCAAATTGCGGTCCATCTGCTCCATAATCACTTCCCTGCTACGGCCGCTTATCATGGTTTCCTGTTCAATCATGATTTCTGAGATTTTTTTGTTCTCTTTTTCCGCCAGGGCAACCAATTCTCTTACATTCTGAAATAACACGTCCACTTTGTGGCCCTCCTAATTATTAATCTTCGACACTTTCGTAATATGCGGAATATAGGAAATCTGCTCTAAAACGCGGTCTTCAATGTTCTGATCCACTTCAATCACCATAAGCGCCGTGAGCCCCCGTTCAATGCGAGATACTTCCATGTGCCCGATATTGACGTTATGCATTGCCAGGCAGTTCGCTACATTGGCGATGCAGCCTGTCCGGTCATTATGGACGACCAGGATTGCCGGCATACCGCCTGTTAATCGTAGCTTGAAGCCATTCACTTCACTGATTTCGATTTTTCCGCCGCCGATGGAGATGCCTTCTACGGTCATTTCCCCATCTTCATCGCTCATGACAATACGCGCTGTGTTCGGATGTTCCTTATGTGCTTCTTCTGGGATGAATTCAAACTCCATACCAGCTTCCGCCGCATCCTCAAATGCCGTTTTAATGCGCTCGTCGTACGTATCATAGGTCAACAGGCCACCGATGATCGCTATGTCCGTCCCGTGCCCTCGATACGTTTCGGCGAAGGAGCCGTATAGATGAATCGCCACCTTTTTCGGCTGTCTTCCAAATAGGTCGCGCGCCACCCGGCCAATCCGCGCCGCACCCGCCGTATGCGAGCTTGACGGCCCGATCATCACCGGGCCGATGATATCAAATACCGATGTAAACTTCATCATGTCACCTTCTCACTTCAATTTTCACACAATTTTCTTCGTAGCTTCAGTTTATCAAGCAGGAGCCCCTTCTTACAAACTATTCAACTTTTCACATATAAATAAGGGAAGCATGCTGAAAAACCATATATAAAAAGCTTTTCTTCCCGATTCCACCTGGCAGTGGCAACCACTAAGAGCCTTTTATTCCAAACGAAAGAGGCTCCCCATAAGCTATTGCTTATGAGGCAGCCCCCATGCCTTTTATTGCTTATTCAACTGATAAAATAAACGGATATAATGATTGCTTGCCTTCAACAATTTCTACTTCTGCATCTGCAAAGTTCTCCTCGATGAAGCCCGCCAGCTCATTTGCCTGTTCTTCAGTTGCATCTTCCCCATAAATGATGGTGATGATTTCGCTGTCCTCATCAACCAGGCTGCCGATTACTTCTTTTGCCGCGTCCATCAGTTGTGGTGTCGACAGAATAATCTTGCCCTCTGCAAGTGCCATATAGTCGTCTTTGTGGATTTCCACACCATCGATTGATGTGTCACGTACCGCATATGTCACCTGCCCTGTTTTCACATGGGCAAAGCCTTCCGTCATATTTTCTTTATTTTCTTCGACACTCAGTTCAGGATTGAACGCCAAGATAGCCGCCATCCCTTGAGGAATCGTCTTCGTCGCTACGACGGCCGCCTCGATATCAAGCAGCTCCACCGCCTGCTCTGCCGCCATGACGATATTTTTATTGTTCGGCAGAATCAGTACACGCTCCGCGCCGATTTCCTTGACCGCCTTGACAATATCCTCCGTTGAAGGATTCATCGTCTGTCCGCCTTCGATGACATATGAAGCACCAATCGAACGAAGCAGCGTGGCAATTCCTTCACCCATCGCAATCGTCACGACAGCATACGGGTGTTGCTCTTTTTTCGATGGCGCTACAGGAGCTGCCGAATCACCTACGATAGCCGAATGCTGTTCACGCATATTGTCCACTTTGATTTTAATAAGGCTTCCATACTTTTGTCCTGCAGATAAAATCGCCCCAGGTGTTTCTGTGTGAATATGTACTTTCGCAATTTCATCATCAGAAATAACTAGCAGCGAATCCCCGAACGGGTTCAGCTCGTTGCGGAACTGATCTTCGCTGAACGGCTCCTTATCCTCCTCAAAGCGTACCATGATTTCTGTACAATAGCCGAATTCGATGTCTTCTGTATTCATGAAGTCCTGTACACGATGGTGTTCGGCATTGATTAAATCGTCTAAAGAGGCATCATTACGAGCAGGAAGCTCCTCCCCTTTCAAGGACGCAAGAAAGCCTTCGTACACGAATAGCAGCCCTTGTCCACCGCTATCGACTACGCCCACTTCCTTTAGGACAGGTAAAAGCTCGGGTGTACGGTCCAAGGCCGCCTTCGCCTCTGCCACAAATGCCTCCATCAACTCGATCAAGTCATCCGTCGTCTCCGCCACTTCGACACCTTTTGCCGCCGCTTCGCGTGCTACTGTCAAAATCGTTCCTTCCACCGGCTTCATCACCGCTTTATACGCTGTATCCACGCCGCCTTGGAAAGCTGCAGCCAGCCCCTTTGCGTCGATTGCCACTTCTTTTTCGATCGCTTTGCCAAAGCCGCGGAATAATTGCGATAAAATAACGCCTGAGTTGCCGCGCGCACCCATTAGTAATCCTTTTGATAATGCCTGTGCCGTTTTTCCGATATGCTCACTTGTGTTCGCTTCCGTTTCCTTTGCACCCGACGTCATCGATAAGTTCATGTTCGTTCCTGTATCCCCGTCTGGTACTGGGAATACATTTAACGAATCTACATAACTTGCATTTTGGGAGAGGTGATGTGCACCCATCTGTACCATTTCTGCAAATTTAATTCCATCTAATGACTTCATCCGCCTTACATCCTCCTCTTACACATTCGCTACGCGCACGCCCTGAACAAAAATGTTCACTGATTTTACGCTCATGCCTAATGTTTTGTTCACTGTATATTTTACTTTTGATTGCACCTGGTAGGCGATTTCTGAAATTTTCGTTCCGTAGCTTACAATAATATACATATCAATATGCAAATCCTCGCCGTCCTGGCGGATCAATACGCCTTTTGCAAAATTCTCTTTACGTAAAATATCTGTCAAGCCATCACGAATTTGATGTTTACTCGCCATCCCTACAATTCCGTAGCATTCGATTGCAGCACCGCCTGCAATTTGTGCAATCACATCATTGGAAATATCAATTTGGCCGAATTCATTTTTTAATTCTACTGACATACATATGCCTCCTTGGCTCTTTTTGACTGTCTATATTGTACTACACAAAGTTTGATTATAAAAGAAAACCTTCAATGAAGTCTAGCGGTTGCAATGAAAAGGATTTCCATCTCCTTATATTTGGCAAGCTTTTTTGGGGTGTAAAGGTTTTTTTCTTGAAAGTATGTGCAAAATGTCTTGCAAGCATGATAAGTCTATGTTAAATTATTATGGTATGTGAAATATCGAACTGAAAAACAAGCTTTCAGATTCATCTGTTGGGAGGGAATTTACATGCCAAAGAAATGTGTTATCACTGGCCGTAAAGCTCGTACAGGCAACAACCGTTCTCACGCTATGAACGCTTCTAAACGTACTTGGGGCGCTAACTTACAAAAAGTTCGTATCCTAGTTGACGGTAAGCCGAAACGTGTATGGGTTTCTGCACGTGCATTAAAATCAGGTAAAGTTGAGCGCGTTTAATCGCGTACGGGGCATCAGCATCTACTGTTGATGCTCTTTTTTTATAAAAAATAAGGGAGTGAGTAGCCATAACGGTTACCCACTCCCTTTTATTTTTTCTCTCTGCGAAATACCTTGATGCATGCTCTCGTCATCGTGCTCAAAAATTTAGGTATTTGAAACGTGTATACTTTCATAAGCGCTCCCCCTTAGTCCATGCTTCTTACCATTAAACATATGCCGGAGGAGAACGCGATATACGCATCATCACGTATGATTTCATTACTTGTGAAACGGGATGTTCCCTGTTCGATCACTTCGTCCGTCGTTTCGTACTTGACACCGCGCAAGGTAACTTCTTGGACAGTTTCCCCGTAGGCGAAGAAGGACACGTACCGTTGCTCATCCTTTTCCAGCTGGTGGCGTCCAGGCAGCAGGAATTGGAGTACATTCTGTTGGTTGATGATTTTGAACAGAATGTGCGGATGCGCCAGCTGCATGCGGTATACGGAGCGCAACGCCGCTTCGTAATGGTCGAGACGCCCACCCGTCACCCCTGTCAGCAGCACCGTTTCCGGCTGGAATGCAAGCGCACGTTCAAGAGCCAGGTCGGTATCCGTCTCATCCTTTTCCGTCTGAAATGTCTCCCTATGAGCTACTGCGTCGGAAATGCCGGCATATTCTTCCTCCGTCACAGAATCGAAATCCCCTACGATAGCAGCCGGCACAATGCCCCGCTCAAGCAAATGATAGGCACCCCGGTCCACCCCGATCCACAGGTCCGCACCTAGCTCAAAGGCGGCCTCACGAATGGGGCCGCCTGAACAAATAGCTACAATCATCGAATGGCAGCAAGACCGGCTTGCTTGATTTCCTGCAATGCCGCTGTCCGGTCTTCCTTACTGTAAATAGCAGAACCGGCTACGAATATATTCGCACCCGCCTTTACACATGGGCCAATCGTTTCGGCCGTAATGCCGCCGTCAATTTCGATATCAACCTTCAGCCCGCGCTCTTTGATGATGCGTGATAGTGCTTCGATTTTAGGTAGCACGGAAGGAATGAATTTTTGGCCGCCGAAACCTGGATTCACCGTCATGAATAAAACCATATCTACGTCTTCTAAAATATGAAGAATGGATTCGATCGGAGTATGCGGATTCAGGACGACGCCCGGCTTCACGCCGAATGAACGGATCAGTTGGATTGTACGGTGCAGGTGGCGGCAAGCCTCCACATGGACCGTAATATAATCCGCCCCGGCCTTAGCAAACTGTTCGATATATTGGTCCGGATTTTCAATCATTAAATGAACATCCATCGGCAATGTGGACAACGGACGGATTGCCTCTAGAGCAATGGCCCCGAAGGAGATGTTCGGTACAAAATGCCCGTCCATTACATCGATATGAATCAATTCCGCCCCGGCAGCTTCCACTTCCTTCACTTCTTCACCTAGTTTAGCAAAGTCTGCAGCTAGAATCGATGGTGCAATTTTTATCATCTTTAGTACCTCGGCTTTCGATCAAGTATTTCTTGCAAAAACTGTTCATAATGCTTATAGCGGTATTCTTTGATTTCCCCTGTTTCAAGCGCGGTCTTCACTGCACATTTCGGCTCCCTTATATGTAGGCAACCACGAAATTTACACCCTTCAGAGATGCGTTGGAATTCCGGGAAGCATGCAGTCAATTCTTCCTTCTCAATCGTCTCAAAGTCAAAGGAGCTGAACCCAGGCGTGTCCGCCAGCAGCCCGCCGCACACTTCGATCAGCTCAACATGGCGTGTCGTATGCTTTCCGCGTCCTAGACTTTGGGAAATGATGCCTGTCTTCAGGTTTAATTCAGGCAGAAGGGTGTTCAGCAACGTTGATTTCCCGACACCCGATTGCCCCGCCAGGACGGTCGTTTTTCCTTTCAGCACCGGCTGGAGTCTTTCAAGTAAGGAACCGTCCCCCTTATATGTCGTGATAACTTCATAGCCGATTTCCCTGTAGTCTTCAATGTAGGTTGACAGGCCAGCAAGCTCCCCGTCCATCAACAAATCCATCTTCGTCAGGCAGATAATCGGCTCGATATGGAACGACTCCAGCACGACCAAAAAGCGATCGAGCAGAATCGTATTGAAATCCGGCTCTTTTACCGAAAATACGAGAATTGCCTGATCAATATTGGCGATCGGCGGTCGTACAAGTTCATTTTTGCGAGGATGGATTTTCATCACATACCCATCCGATTCGCCCTCTTTTGTAAAATCGACGATGTCGCCGACAAGTGGTGCTTCACCGCGGTTACGGAACACCCCGCGGCCGCGGCACTGGATCAGCTCACCAGCCTGTTCTACATAATAATATCCACTTAATGCTTTTCGAATTTGGCCTTGCGCCATGTAAACCCTCCCTTAGAAATCATCATACGATACGGTTTCCTGTGCAAATATGGATGAATCGCGAACAATACGGTATGCCGCCTTTTCCCCTTCGACAATCTCCAGTTTAACGCGATATGTCGTATTCTCCGTAATGACGAGCTCCTCTATCGGATCTGCCATTGTATTGGATTTATCCTGTATATAGATTTGTACGGTCTGCGGAATCGGTTCCCCGTTTTCATCCAGCGAACCTTCGTATGGAATCGAGATGACCTTATTATATAATTTGGTCGGCTTTTCAGCTGGCCCCTTTGAAAGTACGACTTCTATCGTCGTTCCTTCAGCCACCGTTGAACCGGCTGTAGGCTTTTGCGAGACCACGCTGCCTGCACTAACCGAATCGGAATTGACCGGATTTCCCTTTTTTATGCGCAGTCCGGCATTCTGGGCATAATCATTCAGCTCCGTTTCCGTGTAGCCCTTCAGATTGGCGACATTCACCATTTTTATACCCTTACTCACCTGGAGTTTAACTATCGTATCCTTTGCTATGACTTCCTCGCCTGCTGCAGGCTCCTGGCTGACCACCTCTCCAGAGGGAAGGTCGGAATTGACTTCCACGACATCAATCCCTTTAAATTCCGCCTTTTCAACCAAGGATTGTACTTGACTAAGCTGGTGTCCTACGTAATCAGGCATATTCATCTGTTCCGCCCCAAGGCTAACTATTAATTGTATCTCAGTGCCCTTCTGTCTTGAAAGCCCGGCTTTTGGATTCGTCCCGATCACCTTATCTTTCTCCACTTCATCAGAGTTGCGTTCAATTGTTTCTCCGACGGTAAAACCGGCCTTTTCTAATTCGGCGGTTGCCTCTTCAACCGTGGAGTTCCCAACATCCGGAATGATTTCCTTCGAAGGCGTCAAAGCAAAAACCAGCACGAATGCCAGGATGGCAAGCGTGACGAGGGCTCCGACAACGACCGGCCACTTCTTCTTTTTCTGCTTTTTCTTCTTGTCCTTTACAGGAGGCTGTACCGGCTGTGTAGGGTTTTCCCTTTCCACAGGCTGCACTGCATCTACTTGCTTCGTCTGCAGCATGTCATCTATCGGCAATTTATCCCTGATGATCGGAATGGCCTTTGTCGCGTCATTATCGAGAGACAAGGTGAACTTCGGCTCGTTCGAACGTGCCGCCGACAAGCATGTATGCAAATCGGCCTCCATTTCATCCATGCTGGCGTAGCGATGGTTCGCATCCTTGGCCGTGGCCTTTAATACAATATTTTCAAGCGCCTGCGGGATGGAGGCATCAATGGCCCGTACAGACGGCGTCTCCGACTGCAGGTGCTTTAACGCGATGGCCACCGCAGATTCGCCCGAAAACGGTAGCTCTCCCGTCAGCAGCTCGTAGAGGACAATCCCCAATGAATAAATATCGGACTTTTTCGTCGCCCCTCCCCCACGTGCCTGTTCTGGGGATAGGTAATGGACCGTCCCCATCACCGAGTTCGTCTGCGTATAGCTCGTCGCGTTGAGCGTCGTCGCAATCCCGAAATCGGTAATTTTCACGTTTCCTTCTGCATCCATCAGAATGTTCTGCGGCTTAATATCGCGATGAATGATGCCGTTTTCATGAGCATGGGCCATCGCCGATGTTAGCTGCTTCATAATTTGCACGCTTTTCGCTGGAGACAATGGGGAAAATTCCTGTATGTATTGCTTTAATGTCTTCCCTTTCACGTACTCCATCACAATGTAGTGCATATTCCCGTCTTCCCCGACATCATAGACACTTACAATGTTCGGATGTGTTAGGCTCGTAGCGGATAGTGCCTCACGTTGGAAACGTCGATGCAGCTCATCTTCGTTCGAAAAATCATAGCGCAAAATCTTGATTGCTACATCACGACTTAAAATGATGTCATGCGCCAGGTAAACATGACTCATTCCACCGCCACCAATCAACGATAGAATTTCATAACGTTCACCTACTCGTTTTCCAATCAGCATGCCTACACCTCCTCTTTCATCGTCATTAGTATAAGGGAAATATTATCTTCACCGCCGCTGTCATTCGCAAGCTTGACGAGTTTTTTTCCTTTTTCCTTTAATGGCATTGGCAGCGTGATGATGGCCGCCATTTCACTCGTAGATAACTTATTGCTTAAACCGTCCGAACAAATGAGTACATGGGAGCCCTCTTCCACATGCACCTCATAAAAATCAGGCTGCACCGAACTTTCCGTACCCAAAGCCTTTAATATAAAGTTTTTTTGCGGGTGGTTGTGGGCCTCTTCCTCACTGATTTGGCCGCTTTCTAACAAAACGTTCACATAGGAGTGGTCACGCGTAACGAGCGTAGCCTCCTCGTCTGTGAAATGGTATACGCGGCTGTCACCCACATGGCTGATGATGCAGTCCATACCATAAATCAGTGCCGCGATGAGCGTAGTTCCCATTCCTTGACAGCTTTCATGTGATTGGGAATAACGATAAATCTCGTCGTTGATTTGGGAGACAGCATCGCGTAGCCACTGTTTACGCTGTTCAGGCACCGCCAGCTGTGCGGAATCCGCTTGCTGGAACAACGCCTGCATTTCGGTAATGGCCATTTCACTTGCCACATCCCCTGCATTATGGCCGCCCATGCCATCCGCTAAAATCGCCATTTTGAATTGATCCGGGCGCGTAAAAAACGCTACCCGGTCCTCATTAATCGTACGTTTCAATCCAACATCACTTTCAACTGTAAAGTTCACTCTATGGTCACCTACTTTACTTCATCTTGTCGTTCCTGCGCACGCAACTGTCCACATGCCGCAGCGATATCGGCACCTTGCTCACGGCGAATCGTCACATTTACCCCACGTTCCTTCAATGCCTTTTCAAAGGCAAAGATGCTGCTTCGTGATGTACGTACATAATCGCGCTCCGGCACATAGTTGATTGGAATCAAGTTGACATGGCACTTAATCCCCTTAATCAGGTCGGCAAGCTCATTGGCCACTTCGACTGAATCATTCTCGCCGGCCATCAGACCGTATTCGAAGCTCACGCGGCGGCCTGTCTTTTTCGTATAGTAACGAACCGCTTCCAACAGCTCGTCGATTTTATAGGCCCGGGCAATCGGCATCAATTTCTGGCGTGCTTCCTGATTTGGTGCGTGCAAGGAAACAGCGAAATTGATTTGCATCTGCTCATCGGCAAATTGGTAGATCTTCGGTACAATCCCTGATGTGGAAACCGTAATGTGACGGGCTCCGATGTTCAATCCTTTATCATTATTGACGATTTTCAGGAAGTTCATCATCGCATCATAGTTATCAAACGGTTCGCCGATCCCCATGATGACAATAGAGCTCACGCGTTCGCCCACTTCATCCAAGGTCTGCTGTACTTTAACGACCTGCTCGACGATTTCGCCCGCCATCAGGTGACGCTTCAGGCCGCCTAGTGTAGACGCGCAGAACGTACAGCCGATCCGGCATCCGACCTGTGTCGTTACACAGACAGAATTCCCGTAATCATGGCGCATTAATACAGTCTCGATCGAATAACCGTCCTGCAACTGGAATAAAAATTTGATTGTACCGTCTTTTGATTCCTGCTTGATGATTGTGGACAATGTCGTCAAGGCGAAATGCTCCTCTAATTTTTCACGGAGCCCTTTGGATAGGTTGGACATTTCATCGAACGTTTTCACACGCTTGTTGTAAAGCCACTCATAAATTTGTCCGGCACGGAACGGCTTTTCCCCATTGTCCTTCAACCACTCCTGCAGTTCATCGGGACGCAATGAATAAATCGATTCCTTCAACTGGGGCTTCTCTTTTTTCTGACGGCGGACCGGCTTGGCTTCCGTCTCTTCCACTAAATCCTGAATACGTTCATCAAATTTATTTTGATCCATTACTTAAATTGTTTCTCCTTTTT
>JBJEFP010000176.1:0-44721 GCA_051874195.1 Lysinibacillus sp.
TTTGTGAAACTGTTCATATATGGTATGAAAAAGTGAAACGTGTAATCCTTCACAAGGAAAACCGTGCTATTACAAGCCTTTATAAATATGAGAAACAAGTTTTATTATATTAAAATAATTATTTTGATTCATCTTACCTCGGAAAACAATATGTGAAATGCTGAGCAAATAGTAAAAAAACGAGTGTTGGCAAGGGGTTGATAAAATCTCTCAAAAAAATATAATATTATTGTTGACTTTACTGCGATGAAGCAATATGATACTGGAATATAAAGAAAATTCAGACATATCGAAAGGATGGATGAAAATGGATTTAATGAAAAAGGCTTTGGAAATGCATGAACATTTCGGCGGGAAGATGGAGATTCGGTCGAAGGTGCCTGTGCAAGATACGTATGATCTCAGCTTGGCCTATTCTCCAGGAGTGGCTGCACCATGTCTCGAAATCGAAAAAAACCGTTCTCTCGTCTATGACTACACAATGAAAGGGAATCTAGTAGCGATTGTAACGGATGGTACAGCGGTTCTTGGATTGGGGGATATCGGTCCGGAGGCAGCACTTCCAGTAATGGAAGGGAAGGCACTGCTATTGAAGCGCTTTGCCAATGTGGATGCCGTGCCGGTATGCCTGGATACAAAGGATGTGGATGAAATTGTCCGTATTGTAAAAGCGATTTCTCCGACTTATGGCGGCATCAATTTGGAGGACATCTCGGCACCGCGCTGCTTTGAAATTGAAGACCGTCTGCGTGCAGAATGCAATATCCCGGTATTCCATGACGACCAGCACGGAACAGCCATCGTAGTGGGTGCGGGGTTAATCAACGCAAACAAAATCATCGGCAAGGAAGTAGAGAAGATGAAAATCGTCATCAACGGTGCCGGCGCTGCCGGTATTGCGATTCTGCGCATCCTGCTGCAAATGGGATATAAAAATATCGTAATGTGTGATACAAAGGGGATTATCTACGAAGGACGCAAAGAGGGGATGAATCCAATCAAGGATGGGGTCGCCCACTTGACGAATCCAGAGGGCCTACGTGGATCGCTGGATGATGCGCTTGTTGGAGCGGATGTATTCATCGGTGTATCTGTAGCGAATCTATTGACGGAGGCACATATCAAATCGATGGCGAAGGATCCAATCGTATTTGCATTGGCCAATCCAAATCCGGAAATCACGCCTGAAAATGCAAAGGCATGGGGCGTCCGTATTATTGGAACGGGGAGATCGGATCATGCAAATCAAATCAATAACATGCTGGCGTTCCCTGGCATCTTCCGTGGTGCACTGGATGTACGGGCGACGGATATCAATGAGGCGATGAAGCTGGCGGCTGTAGAGGCCATTGCGTCTTTGGTGACGGACGAGGAGCTGAACGAGGACTTCATCGTTCCGAGTTCAATGGATGAGCGTGTCGCTGGAGTGGTAGCGAAGGCGGTTGGCTCCGCTGCAATCGAGTCAGGCGTTTCGGAACTGTTCAATCAGCCAATCAGTAGTTCGGTTGCCATTTGATAGGGGAGAAGCAACTAAGGAAAATGGGTGTTCGCTCTATGCAAACACCCATTTTTTCTATTTATTTAATTGATCCGTCAATTGCTCCAGCTCGTCGATTAAGCTGCCGATATAGGCGATTGTGTCACGTAGCGGCTGCTCTGTCGTAATATCGACTCCCGCAAGCTTGGCAAGCTCCACCGGCGTCTTTGTGCCGCCCATCTTCAGAACCTCAATCCAATCCTGTACAGCAGTGTCTCCTTCATTGAGGATACGGTTGGCCACCTGTGTTGAAATTGTCAGACCTGCTGAATATGTGTACGGATATAGACCCATGTAATAGTGAGGCTGACGCATCCAAGTCAGCTCCGCTCCATCAGTAATATTAACAGTATCGCCCCAGAATTCCTCAAGCACAGCACGTTTCAGCTCGTTCAGCTTCGGTGCGTTGACAGTACCCCCGGCATCGATGATTTCGTATACTTTCCGCTGGTAGGCCGCTTCAAGCAAATGTGTCACGAAATTATGGTAATACGTGCGGGAAATGATGGTTGAAATGACCCAACGTTTAAAGCGTGCATCATCCGAATTTTTCAACAGGTGATTGGCCATCAGCATTTCGTTCATTGTCGATGGCGCCTCGATGAAGTACAGGGAAGGGCGCGCATTGTAAATGTTCTGTTCGGCATTTGCCAAATAGAAGTGGCCTGCATGCCCAAGCTCGTGGGCGAGCACGAACACCTCGTTCATGCGGCTCGTCCATGAAATCAATATATAAGGATGGTAGCCGTAAGGACTCGAACAGAATGCACCTGTCGATTTCCCTTCATTCTGCGCAAAATCGATCCAGCGCTCGTCGAATGAGCGGTCCAGCATCCGGCCGTAGTCCTCGCCCATGACAGCCAGGCCTTCCTTCATATATGTTCGAGATTCCTCCACAGTGATTTTCGGTTCGAATTCCGGATCGAGCGAAATCTTTAAATCAGCAAATGTCATTTCATCCAGACCGTGAGTCTTTTGTAGAAGCTTTGCATAACGGCGCATATGTGGTGCAAGCTCGGACATGATCAGATCAATCTGGCGGTTGTACAGTTCACGGTCCACTTCCTGCGATTCAAGCAGGAAATCGAATAAAGAAGAATAACCGCGGAGGTCGCTTTCCGTCTTTTCGATTTTTAAATGCATATCATATGTTTTTGCGGTTGTATGCTGGTATTCGCGAAGCTTGGCGGAGAATGCCTCAAACGCTTTGCGGCGGATGTCCTTATTATTTTCAAGCTCCCAGTCACCCTCGAATAGATTGTAGCTTAATGGATAACTTTTTCCATCCACTTCGAATTCGGGAAACTTCATGTCTACTAATTTTGTAGTATTGTACAGTCCGTATGGTGCGTTGAATGTTGTACTGAAAGCGGCAAGGGCCTTTTCCGCATCGGGATGCAACTGATGGGCCTTTTGCTGCAGTAATTTGTCAATATAGCGTCTGTAGCCCGGCTCGGCTGCCGCGACATCTTGCAGGATGGATTCGTCCAGCCCTAATAATTCACTTTGGATAAAAGAGAGCTGTGCACCGATTGCCCCGTATACTTGTCCGACTTTTGCAGAACGCATCTGTGCCTCACTGTTTGCCTGGTCGACATTCAGTGCAAGGTTGGCATAGGTACTGATCGGTACAAGCCTTTCATATAGCCTCTCATAGGCTTTGATGACGCCTGCTGCTGATTCACTTGTATTGATGGAGCCTTTGAAGTCGGCTTCAATCGCTGTTGCTGCTTGCTGTGCCTCCTCGATGGCCTTTTCGAATGCTTCCTCTGTTTTGAATAAATCCTCCAGATTCCATGTTTCTTCTATGTTTACTTCATGGCGTTTCACAATCGACATACGTAGTCCCCCTTGAATATTACGGTTTACGAAACAAATTGTACCATAAGTGTGACTTTTTAGAAAGTTCATATAAGAACAAAAATTCTTTCGCATCCATGTTGCCGTACCAACTAATTACCGGAACGCTCCTATGCAGCAGGAAAATGGCATCCTTGGAAGGTACCATACCGTTTTCAAACTATCCACAAACCGACATTTTGCTGTTTACCAATAAATAAAAACGCCCGGTCTGCACCGGACGTCTAGTCGTTATCCTGAAATGATACTGAAGAAGGCGACGCCAATGATAACCACAAGGGCAATGATGGCAATCGTCACCATGATGATGGGGATGAGCAATGTGAAAAAGGAGCGCCAGTACGAGAAGCGATGCGCCTCTGCAAGTGCCGCGACATTAATGACAAACCCCCAAACACCTAAAACAAAGCTGAATATGGGAACGATGAACGAAAAGGCACTCGTTTCATAGACGCTGAAATAGCTGCCGGGCGAGAGGAACATCCAGATGTAGTACAGGATGCCTGTTGCAAGCGAGGGAATATAAGTGAGGGAACAGGCCTTGAAGACGTCCCAGTAGGAGCCTGTTCCACCGAATACCTTCCCGAACAGATAAAGGACCCCTGCGTAGATGAATGTTAGGGTAATTCCTAAAAGAGGCCCGATAAAGAGCGCTATCAGAACAAGGATGGCTACGGAAAATGTGTTGTTAAAATCTGTGTTGACATACCCGCTTCCAAAGGCTGCAAACGAACCGACTGCAATCAGCAAAAAGACAAATCCCAATGATTTGTTGTCGATCACGTGACGGGCGGTTTGCTTTGGATGTAGCCAAACGGTTAAAAATGGATTCATACTAATCACCTCTAAAATTGATTTCTTTAAGTGAATCATTTTTCTATTCGATAAGTGAACAGGAAAAATCATCCACCATATTCCTCTACCCCGTCTATCAGGCGCTTGAAACGGAGAAGAGGGGGCTGCGAAGCGAAATTCCTTGGAAAAAATAGTGGGTGCTCAGACATATAGGTGAGGCGGGCATATCATATAGAAAACTCATTCAGTCTCTAAACATAGGATATGCTTTGGGGCGGAGATGTTTGATTAAATGGATGCCATTTTTGTGAATCCGCAATTGAGTATATGTCAGATGCTTTCTAAAGCAGGAGCAATCCAGACAGAATGAAAAAAACAAGGGGGCTGACCAATAAGTTTTTAGTTCATTGGCAGCCCCTGTTGTTCATCATTAGTCGGCTAATAGTATTTTTTCAAGCTCCAATGGTTCAATGTATGTATCACCTTTGTAGGCGCGCATATTGCCTCCGGAAATTTCGTCAATCAGCAGGATTTCCCCCGTTTTTGCATCACGACCGAATTCCAGTTTGATGTCGTATAGTGTAAGTCCTTTTTTGCCCAGTTCTGCCGCGACGAAATGTGAAATTTCGATTGTTCGCTCTTTTAGGATAGCATATTCCTCTAGGGAAAGAATGCCAAGCATATCGAGTGCATCGGCAGAAATAGGAGGGTCCAGGCGTTCGTCATCCTTGATTGTCACTTCGACAAAGCCATCCAGGTCCTGACCTTCTTGTACGTAGGCGCCATAGCGACGCAGGAATGAACCGACAGCCTTGAATCGGCAGATGACCTCCAACCCCTTGCCAAATACTGTAGCAGGTTTTACAGTCATCGTCGCATTTTCGAAATCTGCATCCACATAGTGAGTAGGAACACCCTGTGCATTCAATTTCGAATAGAAGAAGGAAGTGAGTTTGAGGCCTGCTAGACCAGCGCCGTCAATCGTCAGGCCGACTGTATTGGCACCTGGATCGAATACACCGTTTTCCCCTGTGACATCGTCTTTGAACTTCAGCAGGTAATGCCCGTCTTCAAGTTTAAATACATTTTTCGTTTTGCCTGTATAAATCAATTCCATGAAAAATCCCTCCATATATCAAGTCTGTATTCATTATAACACGAACAAAAATTAATATGTAGCGTAAAAATGTTCGTAATTCAGTAGAAATCGACTAATTTTTGCCCAAGAAAAAGATGATGACGTTTGTCATCACCTTTTCGAACAAAACCGACTTAGGGTAAAGCTTAATATACACCCTCTGCTACCATACCGTTCGCTACTTTTACAAAACCTGCGATATTGGAGCCGACAACTAGGTTGCCTTCGAAGCCGAATTTCTCGGCAGCTTCCTTCGATTCAGTGTAGATGGATTTCATGATGCCTTGGAGCTTGTCATCCACTTCATGGAAGGCCCAAGCTGTACGGCTAGAGTTCTGTGCCATTTCAAGGGCGGATACTGCCACACCACCGGCATTGGCTGCCTTGGCAGGGCCGAAATAAATGTCGTTTTCAAGGAAGATGTTGATTGCTTCTAAATCAGACGGCATATTGGCACCTTCAGCAACAAATTTTGTACCGTTTGCAAGAAGTAGACGTGCAGAATCGCCGTTGATTTCATTTTGCGTAGCACATGGAAGTGCGATGTCACATGGAATAGACCAGATGTTTGTGCAACCCTCATGATATTCAGCATTTGGACGGTAATCCAAGTATGTTTTGATGCGGTCGCCTTTTACTTCCTTAATTTCCTTCAATGCCGCTAAATCGATGCCGTCAGCGTCATAAACATAGCCTGAAGAGTCTGAGCATGCGACGACTTTTGCACCGTAGTGCTGCGCCTTTTCGATAGCATAGATGGCCACGTTTCCTGAGCCTGAGACGACGACTGTCTTATTCAAGAAAGACTCGCCTTTTTCATGAAGCATTTCTGCCATGAAGTACACCAGGCCGTAGCCAGTTGCCTCTTTCCGGGCCAATGATCCACCATAACCAGGCTTTTTCCCAGTTAAAACACCGGCTTCATAAGCACCGCGCAGACGTTTGTATTGTCCCCACATGTAGCCGATTTCACGTGCGCCTACACCGATATCTCCAGCCGGAACGTCGACATCCGGACCGATATGGCGGTATAATTCAGACATGAACGCTTGGCAGAAGCGCATGATTTCTGCATCCGACTTGCCTTTTGGATTGAAATCGGAGCCGCCTTTGCCACCGCCAATCGGTTGGCCAGTCAAAGCGTTTTTAAAAATTTGCTCGAAGGCAAGGAATTTCATGATTGATTCATTTACCGTTGGATGGAAGCGGAGACCGCCTTTGTAAGGTCCGATTACATTGTTGAACTGTACACGGTAGCCGCGGTTCACCTGTACTTGGTTGTTGTCGTCCTGCCAAGCGACACGGAATGAAATGATGCGATCCGGCTCCACAATGCGGGCTAAAATATTATGTTCGATATATTCGGGATGCTGCGCAAGCACAGGAGTTAGAGAGAACAGGATTTCTTCAGCAGCTTGAAGGAATTCTGGCTGATGTGAATTTTTTTCTTTTAATTGAGAAAACACGCCATCGATATACTCTTTAGCATGTGTAAGGTTTGTCGTTGCAGTTGTCGTCATTATGTTACCCCCAAAAAATTTGATAGCAGTATCGTATTATGATTTTTCGAACAATTCAATATAATTTTATTCTTCCACAACCTTGTGAAGTTCATGTAAAGTCGAAAACAAAATAAAAAATATTATATCATTATAGTTTTATTTCTGCGATTTGAAAGGGAGTGAATATTTGTGGTTCAATTGTTAATTGATGCCGATGCTTGTCCCGTTGTTGATTTGGCGCTATTTATATCATCTCGATATGAGATGAAACCTATCTTGTTTTGCGATACTTCTCATCGGATAGAACGCGAAAATGCAAAAACAATTATTGTCCCGAAAGGACCCGATTCAGTTGATTTCAAGCTAGTGAATACGCTTTCAAAGGGAGACATTGTCATTACAGGAGATTATGGCCTTGCAGCGATGTGCATAGCAAAGGGCGCCCATGTCATTGATTCGAATGGTAGAGAGCTGACGTCGGACAATATCGACCAATTACTTGCGTTCCGATATGAAAGCGCTAAAATCAGACGTGCTGGCGGCAGGTTGAGGGGACCGAAAAAGCGTACGGAAAAAAATAATATTTCCTTTGAAACGAAATTTCGACAACTTTGTGAACGAGTGATGCAGATGCAGAAAGGGGAGGGGACAACATGAACAATTCAATCGATATGATGAGGTTAGTCGCAGATTTTCCATCAATTAAACGGCTGCAGGGAGGGGAGTATGTATTCTGGGTGAATGAAAAACGGAATGCAGACTATCCTATTCCGGTAGTTTCCATGAAAGAAGTGAAGGATGCAGAGGACAGATTGCAACGCTTTTCTTCTTATTTAATGAAAGCATTTCCCGAAACGAAAATTGTAAACGGAATGATTGAATCCGAGATCAAGGAAATTTCTGAGATGAAAGCCTTGATCGAGGGGAGGCGTGCTATCAAAATTCCAGGCAGACTATTTCTCAAGTGCGATCACGCATTGCCGATTTCCGGCTCCATCAAAGCGCGCGGCGGCATCTATGAAGTGTTGAAATATGCGGAAGCCCTGGCTATCAAGCATGGTCATTTGGAGGAGACGGATGACTATGCCAAGCTGCATTCCGAGGAGATGCGAAGGTTCTTTGGCGATTATAAGGTGGCAGTAGGTTCTACCGGAAACCTTGGGCTGAGTATCGGCATCATCAGCGCAAAGCTCGGCTTTCAGGTGACAGTGCATATGTCTGCTGATGCGAAAGAGTGGAAGAAGGAGCATCTCCGTTCTCTTGGTGTTCGGATACTTGAATATGAGCAGGATTATAGTGTAGCAGTCGAGCAGGGGAGGAGCGAGGCTGCGAAAGATCCGATGTGCCATTTTATCGATGATGAAAATTCGAAGGACCTGTTTGTTGGCTATGCGGTGGCGGCACTGCGTTTAAAGGAGCAGCTTGCCCAATCAAGCATCAAGGTTGATGCGGATCATCCGTTATTTGTCTACATCCCTTGTGGTGTAGGGGGTGCTCCGGGTGGTGTAGCGTATGGCCTCCAACAGGTATTCGGCAAGCATGTGCATATTTTCTTCGGAGAACCCATCCAATCACCGTGTATGTTGCTGGGAATGATGACAGGCCTGCATGATGGCATTTCTGTGCAGGATATCGGGTTGACGAATGAAACAGAAGCTGACGGACTTGCGGTAGGTCGTCCTTCAAAATTTGTCGGCGCAATGATGGAGACGATAATCAGCGGATGTTATACTGTCGATGACAGCTTTTTATGCAGAAGTTTGAAAGCGATGTACGAATTGGAAAATATCTTCATGGAACCATCGGCGCATGCAGGTGTATTTGGACCGATTCAGCTTGTATGTGAAGGAGCGGAGTATTTGAAGATGCATCAGCTGACGGATAAAATGGATCACGCTGTCCATCTTGTGTGGTCGACTGGTGGAAGTATGGTGCCTGAACCGATTCGCCAAGCATATTTACAAACAGAGAGATAGGGAGATTTATAGTGTTAGTAACCATTTTAATAGGCGCAGTTATAGCAGCCGGCATATTTGATTTATATTTGCGAAAAAAATTCAATATCGAGAAAAACGAGCGGTTTATGGACCAATTTATCAATAGGGGGCATATGCTTTTTGAGATAGCGGCCTGTGTGTTCTTTCTAGTTTTCATCTCGATTACCGGGGTGACAGGAAAGCAATTATATGTATTATTATTTTTATTCTTTGCCATGCTGTACGCTATCCGTACAATACTTGAACGTTTGCTGCAACGCGAAAAGAAAAAATATATTATTTCTTTCGTCTACGTATGCATCTGCGTTGTTTGTACCATCGGGATTGTGCTGTTCCTGTAAATGACGGATGTTCTAGAGGAATTGAACAATGGGGACAAGTCGTATGGATAAGGGGATGGGTTTTCGTGATGAAAAGAAAGAGGCGGCAAACAGCCGCCTCCCTTAATCCATGCTATTCCCCGATATTCTCGGCCTTTACTTCTTCTACCGTCTGTTCGACTTCGGCACGTGTCATTTTTTCACGGCCTTCCTTCATAACGGCAAGTGTCTTATGCGCAAGTACGTGCGGTAATTTGGCAAAGAGATATACCTTCTTTTTGCTGCGGACGCTGTCGATATAGGCATCACCGTACGCCAGTTGTTCATCTGCATAGGCGAATAGGTCGGCACGTGTCCAACCATTCGGCACGAAGCTGACACCACGCTCTTCCATATCCTCTTCCTCGTTACGCAGGATATTTACAGCCTGCAGACCGCGGCCGTAGCCGATTGCAAGGTCGTGATCCGTTTTCAAGCCCGTGTCCCACTCGAACATCTGCGACAGCATACGGCCTACAAGACCAGCCACGTAGTATGTATACTCATCTAAATCTTCCCGTGTCTGCACGTCGAAATTCTTTTGCGCCCATTTGCCCATGCCGTACGCCATTTCCTCGCAGGCCTTGAACATGATATCGCGCGCCCCTTCCGGACATACTTCAATCCAGTCCTTCATGCGCAGTGTCACTTCCGGCATTTTGCTCTTCACTTCGCCAAGCGCAGCATGGTATGCTTCTTCATTAAATGGGTATTGGAATAGATCCTTCACCTTCATTAAAATATCGTGTTTGATTTGGTTGTCGACATTTTCATGATCTTCAATTTCATCTAATGCACGCATGCATAGGTATGCGCAGCCTACTGCATATTTCAAGTTCGTACCTAAAAATGTAATCGGTATGTAGAAGGTACGGCTTGTTTCTTTTAATACGCGCATGGCATCTTTTTGCAGTGCCTTTTCGTTCATCGAGTGTTCCTCCAGTCTTTCTTGCATATCTCTATGGTATCGCAAAATTGGTAAAAGATAAAACACAAAGTATAACAAACTATATAATATAACAACGGAAATGTCTCACCTGAAGGAGAAATCACCGAAATTATTCGCACGGACATGTCCAATATTCATGAATTGGGTTACAATATGAAAAGGTAGATAGGGGACCCTCCCGGAAAGTAGTAGGTGTAAAAATTGACAAGAAAACATACATATATTTGCGTCGATATAGAGGCGGCGCTTATTCGTGGTCAGCAATATATGATTGAGCTGGGGGCCGTCAAATGGAACACGGACGGCACGATGGAAACGTTCACACAGCTCATACAGCCATATAAGTTCAAGAAGCTGAACACTCATATCCAAAAGCTGACTGGCATCAGGACAGAGCAGCTACTGGACGCCCCTTCATTTAAAGAGGCGATGCATAAGTTCAAGAGATGGTGCAGGGGGGGGTGCATCTTCCTGACGTTCGGGGAGTTCGACCGCAAAGTGATGGAGGCCGAGCTGGCGAGGAACTATATGAAAAGTGACTTTATCTTTCCCATGATTGACTTTCAGCAAAAATATATGATTGCCCATCATTTAAAAGAGCAGCCAAGCCTAGCGGGGTTGATGGGTCAGCTCGGATTGGAGCTGGAAAATCAGCATAGGGCGCTTTCGGATGCAGACAGTCTGCGCCGGATTTTCGAAGCAACCGATGGAGAACGGCTTATTGAAGAACAGAAGACGAATGAAATTCGGGTCATTTTATCGAGTTTGAAGCCTGAGGATACGCACTATGATTTGCTTATTTCGTCCATTGACCTGCGACTTTTCCCTGATAGAATGGAGATGGGTGAAATATCGACCTTCTATGAGAAGTTGTCGTTTAGTGTACGGGAAGAGGAGCGCGTGAATGGAGAGGGACAGGTGGAAGTGGTACAATTGACAACAGTCCATCCAAGTGAAGAGGCGAAGAAGGTGCTGTCACGTCTGAGCGCAACAGTCGATCGGAAAGTTCTGCTCACACGAGCGGGGTTGCGTCCACTTTCAAAGATTCTCCGTCTGCATGGTTGCAGTCTGCCGAAAACGGAAGTGATGACACTTCAACAACTTCTACGGGATGAGGAGGCGCTGTCGCAATTTTCCATGCAGGAGGAATCGGTGCATGCATTTGAGGCGAAGGTTTGCCGATTGCTGAAAAAGTACGAGCATCTTATTATGGAAGAGTTCACTAAACGAGATTTATTTCCGAAAGAAACAATTGAAGTGTAGCGAGAAAATAGTGATATATACGGTGGAAGAGGCGCTGCATAAAAAGGAGCAAGACGAATGGCTAAGGTGATAGGCATTGATACGGGTGGTACATTAACGAAGCTTGCCTATATCAATCAAGAAGGTGAATTGAAATTGGAAGTGTTTCCTTCCAATGAAATGGAGCAGGTGAAGGAGTGGTTGGAAAGGCATCCGCACATCGATGAAATCGGTGTAACAGGAGGGCGTACAGAGCAGCTGCGTGATGTGTTGAAGCCGATGAAATCCGTTCAGTATATTGTTGAATTTGAGGCAACGTTGAAAGGTGTGCGCTATCTACTTGAAAAAGAGGGGCACCGGATCGACAAAAGCATCATCACGAATATCGGTACAGGCACATCGATTCATTATATGGATGGAGATTCGCATGCCCGCATAAGCGGGACGGGAATCGGTGGAGGAACGCTTGTCGGGCTTGCAGGACTGTTAACGGGTATTACCAATTTTACAGAAATCACTTCCCTCGCTGCAAAAGGGAACCGTTCGGCAATTGACCTTTTGGTAAAGGATATTTTCCAAGGGATGGAGCCGCCACTGGATGGCAGCCTTACAGCGAGTAATCTTGGAAAGGTAGGAATCACGCAGGTGGTGGAGCATCCTATAGAGGATATGCTGGCTACAGTGCAGGGACTTGTCGGCGAAGTGATTACTACACTCAGCATTCAGCTTGCAGAAGAACGGGATGCAAAACACATTGTATATATCGGTTCGACACTTACTGATAATGACAATCTAAAAAAAGTCATCTCCCACTATACAGTATTGAAAAAGCATACACCGATTTTTCTAAAGGACTGCGGATTCTCCGGTGCTGTCGGTGCACTTTTGAATATGACTGGGCACTAGAATCAACGTAAATATGCTAGACCGGTATCTGGAATATCTGGATACCGGCTATTTTATTTACACTAGAACGGAACGGGTGTAGACTGATATACGTATTTATTTACTTAAGTAAATAAATATCATATCTGTCGATTCTCTTTCGATACAGCTTAATACCTGCCCGTGAATGCAGGGGAAAATGGAGGGGTAATATGAATCCTTTGTTTCATACATTTTTTCAACAGTACCGCTTTTTGATTAATCATCTGAATGACGCATTGAAGGAGCATGGCCTATTCAGCTCGCAATGGACGATTTTATTTGTACTGAAGGAACGGGGCCCTATGACGCTGACGGCCATCTGGAAGTATCTAGATGTGGAAGCGCCAACGGTAACGAGGACGGTTGCAAGGCTGGAAGCATTGGGGCTTGTCAAAAGGGAGGAAGGGACCGATCGCCGTGAGAGAATTGTTCATCTAACGGATGAAGGGCTTGCATTAATGCCGGAAGTAGAAGCTTCGGTGTTGGCTTTTGAGGCAGCAATGATGGCGAATCTGACGGAGGAAGAGGCCGCTCAGCTTGAACACCTGCTAGGGAAAATGAAAGGATGAATTTTTTTGGAAGTAAAGAATCAAATATTTACAAAGCGCTTTATTGCACTTTTTTTGACTAATATATCAGTCTTTTTAATATTTTATGGACTCATTACAACATTACCGCTCTATGTGACAGGGGTTCTCGGTCGGACGGATGATGATGCGGGACTGCTGGTGACAGCCTTCCTGATATCAGCCATTATTGTACGGCCATTCAGTGCCAAGCTACTCGATATATATGGAAAGAAGAATATGCTGATACTCAGTATGATTTTCTATCTATTATGTACGATTTTCTATTTATTCATTGAACCATTCGCAATCCTGTTAATCTTGCGGTTCCTGCAGGGGATCTGGTTTAGTATCGCTACAACCGCCACAGGCTCGCTTGCCGCAGATATTATTCCGAATAAGCGGAAAGGGGCAGGGCTTGGCTATTTTGCCATGTCCACAAATCTTGCGGTCGTCATCGGACCGTTTGTCGGTCTGTTCATTGTGCAGAGCGCTTCTTTTGAAGTATTATTTATTGTCTTATCGGCCATTGGTCTGTTGGGGTGCTTCATCGGCTTGACCATCAATACAAGCGATATAGCGAGACCGGAAACAAAGCCGAAGCTTACATTTTCATTCAATGATTTGTTCGAGAAAAAGGCGTTGCCTATAGCGTTGCTGGCTTCCTTGCTGGCGTTGGTCTACTCCAGTGTGCTGTCCTTTATTTCGATTTATGCGGAGCAGCAGGGGATGCTGAAAGTGGCGAGCTACTTCTATGTGGTGTTTGCGGCGGCTATGCTGATCATTCGTCCGTTTACCGGAAGGATTTATGACCAAAAAGGCCCGATATATGTGGTCATTCCATCTTTCGTTCTTTTTGCAATCGGATTATTTATGCTGGCGTATATGGATAGCACATGGCAGTTTCTTGTAGCGGCAATTTTCGTCGGAAGCGGGTATGGTACGCTCACGACAAGTATGCAGTCGCAGGCTGTTCAGTCGACATCCATAACACGAAGCGGATATGCGACGGCTACGTATTTCACCTTGTTTGATGTCGGCATTGCGGTGGGTTCTTACGTTCTTGGACTTATTGCCATGTCTTTCAGTTATCAGGCTGTTTACGTACTTTGCGGAGCATTGCTGATTGTCAATATGGTTCTTTATATTGCCTATACGAGAAAAAAATCCGCCTGAAAAGCAATGTGGCGGCTCCTGTATTGATGTTTCAAAATAAAGAAGATGAGATGGAAGCAGGAAGGGATGCCCAGTAAGCTTTTTTGCTTATTGGGTATCCTATTTTTATGAACTCTGTTCTAGGTGCCTAAGCCGAGGAAAACTATTTTTTATTTTTCTGAATCGCTTCTCGTGCAAGGGCATCTGCTGCTTTGTTTTGGTTATCCGGAATCCATTTGATGAAGAAGAGGTCGATTTGGCCAATCAGCTGCAATGCCCGTTCCAAATAAGGCTTGTATTCCTCACTTTTTACATATTCCTTTTCGACCGAACTCACGACGATCTTCGAATCGGACCGCATGGAAACCAGTTGGGAATCAAGCTTGATCGCTTCCTCTAAACCGCGGATGAGGGCTTTGAATTCCGCAATGTGGTTGTTCGTCTCGCCGATGTATTCCCCTATCTTTATTTGATGGCCTTCGCCTTTTATAAAGATGCCGATGCCGCTCGGTCCGGGATTGCCGGCGCTCGCAGCGTCAATATAAATCTCCAGCATGTCAAAAACCTCATTTCCAAGATTATCATCAGTATAGCAGACAATTATAATGGACAAAAGAATTTTCAGCGTAGTAGAATAATAACACGTCAATAAGGGGAGGCACACATGAATAAAGTATCCGTCATGAAAGAAATTGATGAATTAACGGATGTGTATTGTACCGATTGTCTTGTCATCCGCGATCTTCGAAAAACGCGCGGGAAGACTAGGGCCCACCGATTCTGTATTGAGCAGTGTACAGTGGGGGAGCAGCTCCAATTTCTGGGGAAAGAGCTGATGAAGGTGACTGATGACCAATAAAATGGATTTATATATAAAAAGACTGGTATGAAACGGGAACGCCCGCGTCATGACCAGTCCTTTTTGTATTGCTCTTTGTCGGCGTTTATCCGGATTTTTATACGGCCACAGCCTGATATTCAAGCAATTCTTGGTAGTATTTGTTGAGTGAAGAGGAAGAAACACCGAAGCTTTCGGAGATTTCCTTCACCGTGAATGTTTTACCATCAAACAGCCCGCGCTCCTGACCGAAGCGAATAGCGCCTGCTGCGATGGCAGATGCCTTGCGTGCCTTTGGCTGCTGCTCGACTAGATAGTCTTCTAATACAGCAATCAGTTTATCCGCAACGAGCCCTTGCTCATTCAGGAAGCTTTTCGTCTGTTGCAGCACGTCCTGTTCGAATGTAGTGAATTCTTCGCCTTCATAGCCGCCAGCAACGAGCCTCGTCCAAAGTGCCAGATGATTGTCCTTCAAGAAGGAAGATGCATTCCCGTCGTATGCAGCAAAGTCCTTTTTAAACTGTTCGAACACCTTGGCATGGTCGGCAGGGAAGAAGATGAGCGTAGAGACCGCTAATTTATGATTCTCCAGGTCGGAGCCGTCAGGTAGAAGGAAAGCGAACACATACATGCCTTCAGGAATTGGTCTGTTGCTTTCGCGGCGAATCATAAACGCCTCGTCTGTCAGCGTATGCACAGCCTTGAAGTAACGGTCTTCAACGGCCTCGACTTTCCCGATGAAAATCTCAGGGGACATCCACTGCTCGTATAAAGCGGCAGTTTGTGGACGGATTGTACGCTTCATTTGGCGCTTTAAATAGCCGGTCCAGATGTCGGGGCGCACATGGAAAAAGAACTCATCCAGCACAACCGCTTCAATCAGCTGGCGTTGAAGCTTACCATTCATGGCTGGCGACCATTTTTGTAGCAATTCAATATATTCGCGAATGTCTTTGCGCTCCGGATATACCGAATAGAATGTTTGGAGTGTGCTTTCGATTTCATCATTGAATAGATTCTCTACTTTTACCTGTTGTTTGCCTTCGCAGCACTTTTTATATTTTTTCCCACTGCCGCATGGGCACTGGTCGTTACGTCCTACCATTTACAACACTTCCTTCGTTTCTTTAATAAAATACGCGATAAAAATAGTATACACCTAATAATAACGTCAGTTTGATAGATTGAAAAATGATTTTATATTTGAAACGTTCTGACAGTTGGTGTCTATTAGATAGTCTATGTTTTTTCTAGCGATTATATGACGATAAAAAGCGGATTGGGAAAAAGAAGATAGTATAAGATAGAGAGCATCTGTTCTGTTTAAGAGGGAGGAAAACGGCTAAGGGCTATGCCTAAGCCGTTTTTTCATATGTTTTTGCTTTGCGTAGAAATCTTGTCTGTTGGAAGTGTTCCAGCTGTACAACCAAATTTCCAGCCAAGATGAATGCCCCTCCGACAAGCAGTTTAAGGGTAAACGGCTCATCGATGAAAAGGATGGCGAAGAAGGCTGCGAAAATCGGTTCCAATGAAAAGATCAGCCCCGTATGAGTAGGAGAAGTATGCTGTTGTACAACAGATTGAGCGATAAAGCAAAATGCTGTACAAATAAGCCCTAACCCTAGAATGGCAGCCCAGCTCTTCGGAGACGCGGGCATGGCAGGCGTCTCAAAAAGGAACATGCAGATGATGCCGAACAAGGCGGCGAAGCCCAACTGGTATACACCGTAGGCAATCGAATCTACGGATTTAGTGAAGTTGCTATTAAGAATTAAATAAATGGAATACGTGACGGCAGCAACCGCCACTAAGATATCCCCCGGTTGGAAGGATAATGTATCCTTGAGCGTCAGGGTCGTAATGCCAATCATTGTACAGACGATGGCGATGCTTACTGCGTTTGAAGGCAGTCTCCGCTCCAATAGGCTTGAAAAAATAGGGACGATGACGACGGTCAGGCTTAAAATGAACCCGGCATTAGCGATGCTCGTCGTCTGAAGGCCGAACAGACTCAAGGAAAACACTGCAAACAGCAGGAAGCCTTGGACACCTGCATATGACAGCATCTTCGTATCTATGTTCTTCATTCTTTTATAAAAGATGAGTCCCGCGATGAGAAAGGCGATGGAGCATCGCCAGGCGACGATATTATATGTAGAGAGCGATTCCAAGCCCATCCTCATAAATGTATAGCTTGCGCCCCAAAACATTGTCACGAGGACCATCAATAGATTAGCTTTACCATGTAAACTCATCATTTCACATCCAATACCAACTGTTATAATACAACTATAAGGTGGCAGTTGCGATTAGTAAAACGAATGTTTATAATAAGTAACATTAAAATAATTCATGTAAAAAAAGGAATGGTAGGAAAATATGAGCCTGGTGAAGTATGAGATTTTACAAAAGGTTGCGGAGGTACAGAGCTTTACCAAGGCGGCAAGGCAGCTGGGGCTGACACAATCAGCTGTGAGCCATGCCGTCTCCAATCTGGAAAAGGAATTTGGCTTTCCGTTGATCCATCGCAGCCGTTCAAACGTCAGCCTGACAGCTGATGGCCAGACGATGCTTGTTGCCATGCGTAAGGTGCTGCAGGCGGAAGAGCTGCTGCGGCAAGAGGCTTCCCGTATTAATGGGCTGACGAAAGGGACGATCCGGGTAGGGCTGATTTCGAGTATTTCTACGAACTGGATGCCAAGCATCATTCATCTGATGGAGCGGGATTACCCGGGCATCCGCATTGAGCTGCGGGAGGGAGATTATTATCAGATCGAGCAGTGGCTCATTGGAGGGGAAATCGAATGCGGCTTTCTTAACAGACCGAGCTCCAAACAGTTTCAATACATCCCTCTTATTAAAGACCCGTTGATGTGCGTCGTGCCTTCTGAAAATCCATTGTACGACAGATCCGAAATTGATCTGAAGGAGATTGAGGGGCAACCGATCATCATGGCATCCTACAAAGGGACAAATGATGTTTCAGCCATTTTTGAAAAGTATAGTATCAAACCGAATGTCCGCTTTGAGCTGTTCGACGATAGGGGCATCATTACGATGGTGGAGCATTTGCTGGGGATTTCCATCCTTCCAAAGCTAGTGCTAGGCAACCTGCCGGGCAACGTAAGAGCGGTCCCCTTCAAGCAGGAGACGTTTCGTACAATTGGCTTGTCCACCTCGTATAACATCTCGCCTGCTGCAGAGAAATTTATCGAAATTCTAAAAAAATGGCTTCAAGAAAACGAAGGGGAATTACATATTGTGTAAAAAGTTGATGGTTATTATATGTTTTTCAAGAATATATAGATATAATGGAAGAGAAAATGCAGTCCTAAATCCTCTGAAAAACGGGTATTAATTAATATCCGGCACGATAAAGGAGGAAAAAGGATGCGAAGAGCATTGGTAGTTTTAAACCCGACTTCCGGTAGGGAAGAGAGCCTGCATTACGAAAAGAAGATTTGCGACCAGCTTTGTGGGACGCATGAAATAGAGGTAGCGAAAACCACATGTGAGGGAGATGCCAGGCGTTTGACGGAAAAGGCCTGCCAGGAACGGGTAGACACCGTTATTCTAGTAGGGGGTGATGGCACCGTCAATGAGGGGATTAATGGGATTGCGGAAAAGCCCTTCCGACCGAAAGTGGGCATCGTCCCGCTCGGCACAGTCAATGATTTTGCGCGTGCCCTGAACATCCCGTTGGAACCCGATGAGGCAATCAAACTTCTGGGAGGCCCAACCACGAATGCCGACATTGGGAAAGTAAACGAAGAATACTTTACCAATGTCGTGGCAATCGGTGCCATTCCAAAGGCGGTGGGAGAAGTCTCCATTGAGCAGAAGACGAGGCTGGGTCCGGTCGCCTATCTGCTAGAGGGAATGCGGGCCATTTTCGACCATGACCTGTTTACCCTCAACCTTTCATACGGTGGCCAGGTCTTAGAGAAAGAGGTCATGCTATTTCTCGTTGTCCTGACGAATTCCGTTGGAGGCTTTACCACAATCTCGGATGAAGCGGATGTTACAGATGGCCTGATTCATTGCTTCGCGATTGAGAGCGACTCCACGCTAAAGACACTGAAAATTGCGACAAATTTATTGTTCGGCTCCTTAAAGGACGATGAAAATGTCCATTATATCACCACCGATAACATTCACATCACTTCCAATCAGCCGCTTGAGCTGAATGTAGATGGCGACATCATCGGAAAACTGCCGGTTTCTATCTCGGTGCTGCACAAACATATTGAAATATATGCTCAGAAAATGGAGGAGTAAGATGTATAAAATAGACCATATTGTTCATTTCGTCGATGATCCTGAAGACGCGACGAAGGATTTACGGAAACAGGGGCTGCATGTAGTACCGGGTGGGAGGCATGAACAGTGGGGCACCTATAACGCGCTATGCTACTTCGACACGGCTTATATTGAACTGATAGGGATACATGATAAGGAAAAGTTCAAGGAAGCCGCCAGCATCCCCTATACACTCCATCAAACGCATGCCCGGGGCAATTATCAAAATGGTCTGGTTCGCGTAGCCATCAGTACAACGACGATTGATGAGGACGCCCGGAGCTTTCGTGCAGCAGGCTTTGATGTGATAGGACCTGACCATTTTACGCGAACGCGTCCTGACGGTTCGGTTATTGGCTGGCAGCTGCTTCATGTCGGAAGAAAGGAATGCCAGATCGAGCTGCCGTTCTTTATTCAATGGGATCAGCCGGAAGAAGAAAGAGTGGAGGAAATGCAGGAGCTAGGCATCATCCAGGAGCACGAGGTAGGTCCTTTACAAATCGCCGAGGTCTCTTACATAGTGCCGAACTTCGAAACAGCGGAGGCCCTAGTGCAGCTTTGCATGCTAGAGAGCACATTGACGAGGGATGAGGAATTAAGGGCTGAAGTATTGACGGTCCATACACCTACAGGGAATCTGGCCTTTTACTGTCCCTACGATGACGGAGATGCATGGGATGTGCTGATGGAGGAGGGGGCGGGAATCTATACGCTTATTCTAGCAGGAGCCTCAAAAGAACGCTTGCTGCATTATGAGAATGCAAGCTACCTATTTACAGCTGAGCGGGAAAATACGCGTCTTTAGCAGGAAGGGTACCGGGACTGTGCCCATCAAAAAAGCAGCAAAACAGACATGTAATATTCATGTGAATCAAGAAGATTTGCAGACATATACCAGATGATTAAGAAAAGGGGCGTTCAGGAAGAACCTACTTCCTGGACTGCCCCCTTTTCTATATATTGTCACCGTAAAATAAATCCATAAACAACATCAAAGGGGTTTCAGACTGCTGTGGTCGAATGCCTCGATATGGTCAATGCTTTATCTTATGTAATTTATATTGTGATAGATTTTAATTCCCCATCCATAAAAAACACCAGCGAAAGCCGGCGCAAGCTTATTCTATAAATACATTCGAGGCTTGGGGACCCCGATTCCCCTCTATGATTTCAAATGTCACTGCCTGTCCTTCCTCAAGTGTACGGAAACCTTCACCTTGAATGCCGGTGAAATGCACGAAAACGTCCTCACCATTGTTACATTCAATAAACCCATAACCCTTTTCGTTATTAAACCATTTTACTTTACCTTGGTGCATGAGCGTTCTCCTCCCATACTTGCAGTTATAAGCGTCTTTATTAAAAAAATTAAGACAATTATGCTTAGAAATATACAGGAACGGATAAATACTGTCAACAAATTGGCTATAAATCCTCAGCAGAAATTGGTTGTAGCTGACCGATTTTGTATATAATGAATAGGACATCACTTGAAAGAAGGGTACATAATGACAGCAACGAAACCATTAACGGACCTAGAAATAGCCAACCAAGCCGAAATGCATCCCATTACGGCGATTGCAGAAAAAGCAGGAATTCCGGAAGAAGCCCTAGAGCAGTATGGCAGATACAAGGCGAAATTGGATATCTCAAAAATACCAGGCTCTCCAAAAGGAAAAGTCATCCTTGTTACGGCCATCAGTCCGACGCCGGCTGGAGAAGGGAAGTCGACGGTAACAGTCGGATTGGCCGATGCGCTGAAGCGATTGAACAAACGCGTGATGGTGGCCCTTCGAGAACCTTCCCTTGGCCCGGTCATGGGTGTAAAGGGCGGTGCAACAGGCGGCGGCTATGCACAAGTATTACCGATGGAGGACATCAACTTGCATTTCACGGGGGACCTCCATGCGATTACGACGGCGAATAATGCACTTGCTGCATTCATCGACAATCATATCCATCAAGGAAATGCTTTAAATATCGACCCTCGACGTATTTTATGGAAGCGGGTACTGGACTTGAACGACCGCGCGCTGCGGAAGGTCGTCATCGGTCTAGGCGGACCTATACAGGGGGTGCCGCGGGAAGATGGATTCGATATTACGGTAGCTTCTGAAATCATGGCTGTATTCTGCCTGGCGACAAGCTTGGAAGATTTGAAGGCACGTCTTGCGAGCATCGTCATTGGCTATACATATGACCGTGAGCCTGTTTTTGTACGTCAATTGGGCGTCGAGGGCGCATTGACGCTCCTGTTGAAGGAAGCGTTCAAGCCGAACCTTGTACAGACAATTGAAGGGACGCCCGCCCTCATTCATGGCGGCCCCTTTGCAAATATTGCTCATGGTTGCAACTCCATCATCGCCACGCAGACTGCCCGTAAGCTGGCGGATATCGTCGTGACGGAGGCTGGGTTCGGTGCCGATCTTGGTGCGGAAAAATTCATGAACATCAAGGCACGTCAAGGAGGATTTCATCCTGATGCGGTCGTCGTCGTAGCGACGATCCGCGCATTGAAGATGCATGGTGGTGTACCGAAGGATATGCTGTCGGCTGAAAATATCGGGGCAGTGAAAACGGGCATCGACAACCTGGCGAAGCATGTGGAAACTGTCCGTGCATTCGGTGTCGAGCCGGTTGTTGCATTGAACCGCTTCGTTACTGATACGGAAGAAGAGCTGAAAACAGTGCTTGAATGGGCAAAAAGCGCTCGGATCCGCATCGCCCGGACGAATGTATGGGAAGAAGGGGGAAAAGGCGGCATCATGCTTGCTGAGCAGTTGCTTGAAGTATTGGAACAGCCGAACAACTTCCACCCATTATATGAACTGGAGCAATCAATTGAAGAAAAAATTGAAGCCATCGTCCAGCATGTATATGGAGGGGCAGGCGTCCAATTTACGGATACGGCGAAGAAACAGATTGCACAGATAAAGAAATTTGGCTGGGATGTACTGCCAATCTGCATGGCGAAAACGCAGTATTCTCTATCCGACCAACCAGCGCTCATTGGCCGTCCGGAAGGATTTACGGTTACAGTACGTGAAGTCATCCCCAAGCTGGGCGCAGGATTCCTCGTCTGTCTGACGGGGGATATCATGACGATGCCGGGATTGCCGAAACAGCCGGCTGCATTGCGTATGGATGTGGATGAAGACGGAAACGCAGTAGGGTTATTTTAAGCAGAAGCGGGAGGCGACTGACGGGTTCCGCTGAAGTGGAGAAAGTCATTAAAAGTAATGGGGTCAACTAACCGATTAACATACATTTTAACGGTAAATCGCCAATAGTAATGATAAGCAAAAACGCTCAGTAGTTTCAGCTGAGCGTTTTGTTAGTTTTATTTGCTGTGCTTCTTAAACTAAAGCCTTCATTAGTTCAGTAAGAAGATGTTTTTATTAGTATGATTGATTAATATTTTGCAGATAAACGAAACTTGACTCTCTCTATCATCTCATGTTCGTCATCATACATCGCATCATATGTAGCTTGCGGGCCCGGAGCAAAGTCTCTAAAATCCATGGCAATGTATTGGACTGCCTGAAGAACTTGATGCAAATCAGCAGCTTCTTCTTTTGTAAGTGAAGCTCCAGAGAGATAAGTATGTAAATACATACATACCTCAAACATTCTATCTTCCCATTCAGTATGCACTGACCTCTTCTCATCCTCAAGAAAGAGTATTTCCCTTTTTTTCACTGAAATCTCTGTAAAGTTCAGTAATCGCGCCTTTATCTTCAGCCGTTATAGGTTGACTGAAATCATGGGCTTGGAGCTGCTTGACTGTCGTTTCCAATGAACGGATGGCGGTTCTATAATGTTCACCAATCTGTTCTTCAAGAACACGTACTTTTTCCTCTAGTTGGTATACCTGTCCTTTCTTGGGTTGCACGAACCAAATAACTGTACAAAAAGCTATTGCACTTAAAATTCTGCCAACCCATTCTATCACGCTCCAATTTTTATACATTGCTCTCTTTTCCGTAAAAACAGAAAGGATAATATCATCCCTTCTCCGAGAAGGTGCCTGGTTTATCCAGCAAAAATTTCACACTAATATTTTAACATAACTTACCTTTTTATATTACGGATTTATCTAATTGGTACTGGGCTCATGAAGGCAAAAAAATGGTCAAAATGTCCAATGAAGGAGCGAACTGGACATTTTGCAGTTTACCATTCCTGATTTGTGGATAAACAAACTTTATAGAAGCAAAGGAGTGGATGAAATGGATAAAAACCAAAACCATGGGACGAATAGAGAAAATGAAGATACGCTGACGAATAGACAGGGTCACCCGATTACAAACAATCAGAACGTGCGCACGGTGGGGAATCGAGGGCCTACTACATTAGAAAACTATAATTTCATTGAAAAAATCAGCCACTTCGACCGGGAGCGTATACCGGAACGCGTGGTGCATGCACGTGGTGCCGGGGCGCATGGTTACTTTGAAAGCTATGGCATGGTGGGCGACGAGCCAATCAGCAAATATACACGCGCCAAGCTGTTCCAGGAAAAGGGTAAGCAAACACCGGTATTCGTCCGATTTTCGTCGGTCATCCATGGTGGCCATTCACCTGAGACATTACGTGACCCCCGAGGCTTCGCCGTGAAGTTCTATACGGAAGACGGCAACTGGGACCTGGTAGGCAACAACCTGAAAATTTTCTTTATCCGCGATGCGATAAAATTCCCGGATATGATTCATGCTTTCAAGCCCGACCCAGTGACGAACCGCCAGGATGCAGAGCGATTCTTCGACTTCTGCGCTTCGTCACCGGAAAGCTTCCATATGGTTACGTTCGTCTATTCGCCATGGGGCATTCCTGCAAACTATCGTATGATGCAGGGGTCCGGTGTTAATACGTATAAATGGGTGAATAAAGATGGCGAGGCAGTCCTTGTCAAATATCACTGGGAGCCGGTGCAGGGCATCAAAAACCTGACGCAAAAAGAGGCGGAGGAAATCCAGGCCAAAAACTTCAACCATGCAACGCAGGATTTATTTGAAGCGATTGAAAAAGGCGATTATCCGGCGTGGGAGCTGTATGTGCAGATCATGAGCGATGATGAACATCCCGAACTTGATTTCGACCCGCTGGATGATACGAAGCTTTGGCCGCCTGAGCAATTCCCATGGAAGAAAGTCGGCAAAATGGTACTGAATAAAAACCCTGAAGACTATTTCGCAGAAGTGGAGCAGGCTGCATTCGGTACAGGGGTGCTGGTGGACGGACTTGATTTCTCAGATGACAAAATGCTACAGGGACGTACATTCAGCTACTCGGATACACAGCGCTATCGTGTGGGGCCGAACTACTTGCAGCTGCCGATCAATGCACCGAAGAAACGTGTAGCGACGAACCAGCGAGGCGGTCAGATGACGTACCATGTTGATAAGGGGCCTAACCAAAATCCACATATCAACTATGAGCCGTCCATCCTCGGAGGACTGAAAGAGGCGGAACAGGCGGGCAAGGAATACACACCTGAAATTAAAGGAAAGCTAGTCCGCGAATCAATTGACCGTCAAAACAACTTTAAGCAGGCTGGCGAGACATACCGGGCATTCGAACAATGGGAGAAGGACGATCTCATTCTGAATCTAGTAACAGACTTGTCGAAGTGCGATGTCAGAATCCAAGAAAAGATGATTTCCTATGCGGAGCAGGCTGATGAGGAATATGGCCGACGTCTGCGTGAAGGATTGAAGAATGCCGAATCATCGGAGTCTGGTCCACTTGGCAATGCAAAGAACGACGAAGCAGTCCAAGACGCTGTAGATAAAGGCCATGACGCAAATCCATATTGATTCGCTGAAGCCCATAGCAGTTCAGTGCATGCTTTTTATCTAAATAGGAAAGTAAAAGTGCGCCCGGATAACTCGGCGCACTTTTTGTTATAGGCGGAATTGTTTCACCACGGATTGCAGTTGGTCGGCAGTTTCGCTCAAGTGGTCCGCATTATGTGTCACGGATTCCATGGAACTTGCTACTTCCTCCATGGCAGCTGCAGTTTGCTGGGAGCTTGCGGCGGTTTGTTCGGAGACGGCCGCAATATTCTCGATTGCCTCCTCGATGCGCCCTGTATTATTGGCGATTTCCTGTAAGCTTCCGGAGACGGAACGGATATTACCTGTCATCTCTGAAACAGCTTCGGAAATACGGCGCATCGTTTCATTGGAAATGCTAGTCTGACGTGAACCCTTTTCCACCTCCTCATATCCATTCAGCAAGGAGTGTGCGACACCATTCGTTTCACTTTGAATAGCCGCTACAATGCTTGAAATATTGGAAACAGAGTGTGTGACCTGCTCTGCCAGCTTACGTACTTCGTCAGCTACGACAGCAAAGCCTTTTCCTTGCTCACCGGCCCTCGCTGCTTCTATAGCTGCGTTCAATGCGAGCAGGTTCGTCTGGTCGGCGATATCGGTAATGACTTTCACAAGCTGTGTAATTTCACGTGTCTGGTTGTTCAATCCTTGTACACGGTCGACCGCCAGTTTGACGATTTCGTCGATTCGCTGCATCTGCTGTTCCGTTTCAACCATCAATCGGCTTCCATCCGCCGCCATTTCCTGTACATTTTCGGAATGGGCCTGCACATGCATGCTGTTTTTACTGGCGTTTTCCACATAACCGGTAAAGTCCTGCATAAGGGTACGCAGCTCTCCGGCGGAAGTTGCCTGTGCCTCGGCTCCTTCTGCAATCTGTTCAATAGCGTAAGAGGATTGCTGCATGCCCTGTGTCACTTCATAAGAGGCTGCTTTCAGGTGATGGCTGTTATCGTTGACCGAAACCGCGCTTTCCTGTATTTGGCCAATAGTGGATTTTAACTGACCGGCCATTTTATTCGTTGCTATCGTCAAGCGGGCAATCTCATCATTCGATGTCACTTCCACAGGGGGCATATCCAGCTCGCCCCGGGCAATACTTTCCGTATATTGCATAAGACGATTGACCGGTTTTGAAAGGATGCTAGAAATATATAAGGCAAAAAAGATGGCTATGAACGTTAACAAATAGGAAATGCTCGTAAGGACAAGTTTTGTCGTTTCCATATCCTTTGCCATCCGATCCCCGTTTTTTCTGATTTGCTCAGACTGTTTTTCGGCAAAGGCCTTATATTCATGTTGGAGGGTATTCGCCAGTGTGTCCACAGTAGCCAGTAAGGAAACGGCCTCCTCCATCTGTCCTTTGGCGTATAGAGGGAAAACTTCACCCTCAATCGTCATGCGCCATTTCTCCGTATCTGCAATGACACCTTCAATTTTGGTATAATCTTCATATGCCTGCAGGGCGGTTTGGAATTCAGCCGCTTCCTTGGAATGGGAAATAAACATATCTTTGTACGTTTCATCACCAGTCAGGATAAAGCCGCGAGCTGCCGCCAGTCTTGCGTCAATGGACTGTGATAGCTGATAGGCATTTGAGAGGAGCTCTGTATCGTTGCTGACAATCTCCTTCGTAGCATTCATGAGCCGCTCGTTTTGAAAATAACTGTATGTCCCATACCCCCATAGGACAAGTATAATTATCATGAAACTAATAATAATTTTCATCCTGATTGATTTTGCGTTTTTGATTATATTGAAACTTTTCACCCACGTCGCTTCCTTTCAATTGGAAAATATGATTACTATAGTATGATAAATCTATCATACTCTATCGCGTCGGGAAATACTATTAGAAAAATAATAATATGGATAATAATGAAAGCAGGTTTTGTAAAATGAACAATGTAGAAAAGTGTATAAATTTGGTAAGAGAGATATACGACAATATGGATGCCAGTCATGACTTTCAGCACATCGAGCGCGTATACAAAAATGCAGAAGCGATTCTGCAGTCGGAGCCTGGGGCGAACGTGGAAATCGTCAAGCTAGCCGTACTGCTGCATGATGTGAGCGATGCGAAATATACCGAGACAAAAGAAGCGGAGGAGCGTATTTTGGCATCTCTTGATTTGACGGAAGAGGAGCGTAGCCAGATCCGGGAGGTCATCGCTTCTGTATCTTTCAATGGTGGAAATGAGCTGGAGGCAAAGACGATTGAAGCGAAAATTGTGCGTGATGCAGACAGGCTGGATGCAATTGGCGCTGTGGGCATCGCCCGCACGTTTGCTTATGGCGGAGCGAAGGGACGTAAGCTGTATGATGATGCGGAGGAGGCCCGCTCCGAGATGTCGGTTGAGGAATACCGTACGAAATCGACGGCATCTGTTACCCATTTCTATGAGAAGCTTCTTTTATTGAAAGACTTGATGGTGACGGAAAAGGGAAGACAAATGGCTGAAGAACGTCATGAATTTATGGTATCCTTTTTAAGACAGCTTAAAAAGGAAAGAGACGGGATTGTATGAGCCATTTAATTGTAAATAATTTAACGAAAACAGTCGGAGACAAGACACTGTTTCAGAATATCGAATTTACCATCAATGAAGGGGAGCGTGCGGGGCTGATCGGCATCAACGGTACAGGAAAGTCGACACTTCTATCGATTCTCGCCGGTGTTCAGGACGCGGATTCTATCACGCTTGATCATCCAAACAAATACCGGATTGCCTATTTGGAGCAAGACCCTACTTTTCCAGTAGGCATGACTGTGCTGCAGGCGGTGTTCAGTGGGGATTCACCGACGCTCCAGCTAAACCGTGAGTATGAGGAAGCGGTAGCGGCGCTCGCCGGAAACCCGCAATCTGAACAGCTGCAGAATGCACTGTTTGCCTTACAGCAAAAGATGGACAGCGAAAATGCATGGGATGTCAATGCGCTTGCCAAGCAGGCCTTGACGAAGCTGGGCATTGATATGTTCGACAGAGTAGTAACCGAATTATCAGGCGGCCAGCAAAAGCGGGTGGCGCTTGCGAAGGTGCTGATTGAGCCTGCTGATTTATATCTGCTGGACGAGCCGACGAACCATTTGGATGTCGAATCGACGGAGTGGCTGCAGGAGATGGTATCGCGCCTGAAGGGAGCCGTCATCTTCATTACCCATGACCGTTATTTCCTTGATGAGATGGCGACGCATATTTATGAGCTGGCAGACCAGACACTCTATCGCCATACCGGAAACTATGCGGACTATTTGGAGGCGCGGGCGATTCGTGAAGAGATGAATGCGGCAAGCCAGGCAAAGCTCCAAAACCGCTACCGCTCAGAGTTGAAATGGATTCGCCGCGGGGCAAAAGCACGCTCGACGAAACAGAAGGCACGAATTCAGCGTTTTGAGGAGCTGGACAAGTCCATCGACCGCTCGAATGATGATGTGGACCTTGAATTGGCGCTTGCCACGACGCGCCTCGGACGCAAAGTACTAGAATCAGAGGGCATTTCCAAGACATTTGGCGACCGTGTCATCCTGAAAGATTTCAGCTTCCTGCTGCAGCAGGGGGACCGAATCGGCATCATTGGAGCAAATGGATATGGCAAGTCAACGCTGCTGAATATTTTGGCGGGGGAACTGGAGCCTGATGCAGGGGAAGTGCTTGTGGGTTCTACCGTGAAACGACTGCATTTCAAGCAAGTATTACCGAAGATGAATGAAAATGAGCGGATGATTGAATATATCCGCGAGGCGTCGAATGACATTACAGATGCGCAAGGGGTACGATATTCGGCTGCGCAAATGCTCGAACGCTTCTTATTCCCATTGCATACACATGGGACACCAATCGGCAAGCTTTCGGGCGGAGAGCGCAAGCGACTGCATTTACTTCGATTGCTCATGGAACAGCCGAATGTACTGCTGCTTGATGAGCCGACCAATGATCTGGATATTGAAACGCTTGGCGTGCTGGAGGATTTCATCGAGCATTTCCCAGGGGTGGTCGTTACAATCTCCCATGACCGCTTCTTCCTGGACCGCATTGCGAAAAAACTATGGATCCTGGATGGGCAAGGGAATGTAGAGGAGAGCCTGGACGTCTACACGGATTATCTGGCAAAGAAGCAAGATCTGGAAAAACAGGAAGTAAAGGAAATCAAGCAGGAAAAGCCAAAACAAGAAAAGCCGAAATCTGAAAAGAAAAAACTGAGTTTCAAAGAGCAGAAAGAATGGGAAACGATTGCAGAGACGATTGCAAAAGTGGAAGAGGACATCATGCAGACGGAAGAGGGCATCTCGACAGCCGGCTCCGATTTTACAAAGCTACAGGAGCTCACGGCAAAGCTGGATGAGTTGAACGCCCAGTATGAACATCTCATTGAGCGTTGGAGCTATTTAGAAGAAATCGTAAATAGTTGAGGAGGAAGTACACATGAAAATTATTACAATTGAACCGACACCAAGTCCAAACTCGATGAAAATCGTCATTGACCAGGATCTGCCGTTTGGCAAAAGCTATAACTTTACAAAGGACAATATGGAAGAAGCTTCTCCGGAAATCCAGGCCATCTTTCGTGTAGACGGTGTAAAAGGCGTATACCACGTTTCGAACTTCCTCGCTGTGGAACGAAATGCCAAGTTTGCTTGGGAAACGATACTGTCCGGCATTCGTGCGGCTCTTGGCGAAACGGATGCACAGGCAGAAGAAGGCACTACAGTAAATGAACATTTTGGAGAAGTATTTGTACATGTTCAGATGTATAAAGGCATCCCTCTGCAAATCAAGGTATTCGATAATGAATCGGAAACGCGCATTGCTACTGGAGAGCAATTTATAAAGGCTTTTGAATCAATCGAAACAAAGGAAACAGACGAAAACTACATCTTCCAGCGCAAATGGGTAGACTATGGTGTCCGTTACGGCGAAAAGGAGGAAATCGCACAGGCTGTACTGCAGGAAGTGCTTGCTACATATCCGGATGAGCGCCTGCAGCTGATTGTCGATGCGGCCAATTCAAGCAAGAAGGCAGTTTCCCAGGAGAAACAGAAGGTGACGGTCGAAATGTATAAGGAGCCTGCTGATTGGCAGCAGCGCTTCCAGCTGCTCGACCAGCTGCCGGATCCGGAAGTGGAGGACCTTCCGCTACTGACATCGGCGCTTGATGACGAGCAGATGGCGATTCGACGTCTGGCTACAGTTTATCTTGGCATGATTGAGGATACGGCGGTTGTTCCGGCGTTATCGAAGGCGCTGAAGGACAAGAGTGCAGCTGTTCGCCGTACGGCAGGGGACTGCATGAGCGATCTTGGCTTTGAGGAATTTGAACCGGCGATGATAGAGGCGTTAAAGGACAAAAATAAATTAGTTCGTTGGCGCGCAGCCATGTATCTCTATGAAACAGGGACAGAAGCTTGCTTGCCTGCCCTTCACGAAGCGGAGAACGACCCGGAGTTCGAGGTGAAGCTGCAGGTGAAGATGGCGATTGCCCGCATCGAACAGGGAGAAGAAGCAAAAGGCTCCGTATGGAAACAAATGACCGATGCCCGCTCGTAACAGTCTGAGCACACGTTAATGACGTGTGCTTTATTTTATGGCCAAATACTCACGAAAAAGGGTGAGATATATTTCCTAATGGAGGTCTTTAGTATATAATTTAGTAATAAAATACAGATGAGGTATGTACTATGACTATTAGAAGGAAATTACTCACATCTTACTCTGGTATTCTGCTTATTGTTATTCTCGTATTAGTAGTGAACTTGTTGCAGATTCAACGCATGAATTCCAATATGCAGAAAATCATCGATGATCAGCAGTCGGTGCTATTGTTGGCGAGTGAGATGAAGAATAATATGAGTACCCAAGGAATGCTTGTGAGACAATTTGCCCTGTCTGGGGATTTAAGTGTCCTGACCGAGCTCGATGCAGCCCGAATGGCATTGGATGAAGAAATCCAGAAACTGACGAGTGAGCCTTCAGAAGAAGTTGCTGAGTTGACGGCAGAGCTTGTACAGGAAAAAGAGCTATTCAATCTTGCAGTGGAGAAAGCAGTTGAACAAACAAGGAAGTTCAATTATGAAGAGGCAAAAATCACAATTAATAATGAAGTGCGGCCACCGAATCAAAATATGTCCAACCATATAGACAAGCTCATTGCTTACTACGACGAGCAGTTTTCAGCCATGAACAGTAAAGTGAAGAATGATGCGAAAATGGCCATTTGGATGGCGCTTATACTTATCGCCGTTTGTATAGCAGTCGCTGTAGTAGCAGCGTTCATTATGGGCAAAGTAATTGGCGCACCAATTCAAAAGCTGCAGTATGCAGTCAGCACCATCGCTGCAGGGGATTTGACGAAGGAGGATGTTGAGGCAGACTCTACTGGTGAAGTCAAAGAGCTTGCCAGGGCGTTTAACCGGATGAAACAATCGCTTACAACGCTAATTCAAACAATGAGAAAAAACACGCATCAGCTTTCCCATTCAAGTGAAAATCTAACCGAACATGCAAATAAGGCGCTGACCTACATCGAACAGACAGAGGATTTGGCGGACCGGCTGGCCGGGAATGCAAAGATATCGGCAGAGAATGCCAATGACAGCGCAAATGCGATGAGAGAGACGGCAGACGCTGTACAAAGAATGGCGGAGTCCACTTCGAATATCTATACGAATACACAGCACATGAAGACACTCGCCGATAAGGGAACGGCTTCAATCCATGCAATCGAAAGGCAAATGGAGGAGATTTCTTCTTCTACAACTGTAACAGAAACACTCATTGTCCGATTGCTCGAACAATCGAACGAAATCCAGCAGATGACAAAGCTGATTACCGATATTACAGACCAGACGAATCTTTTAGCACTGAATGCAGCAATTGAAGCAGCCAGGGCAGGGGAGCACGGCAAAGGTTTTGCAGTGGTGGCGGATGAAGTGCGCAAGCTGGCGGAGCAATCGAAGGAATCGGCCTATAAAATCCACCATCTGACAAATGAAATCCAGCATGAAACGGCACAAGTCGCCGCTGCAGTAGAGCAAAGTGTCCACGCTTCTGGTAATGGTGTAACGATCGTCAAGCAGGCGGGAGAGACATTTATACAAATTACAAAGGCTGTCGATCAAATCACCGAGGAAATCGGCGGGACGACTTTAGTAGTTGATGAGATTTCCGCCTCCGTTGAAGTGGTGGCAGAATCGGTAGTCGAAATTTCCGAGCAATCTGGGGAATCAGCCGCATACGCTGCAAAGGTAGCGGAGACTATTGAGGAACAGGTAGGCATTATGCAAGAAATCAGTGCGGTTTCCCAACAGTTGACGGCGGAATCGGAATACCTGGAGCAAATGGTGGAAAAGTTCAAAGTTTAAATAGAAAGCATGCAGACAATACCGTTTGCATGCTTGTTCTTTATCGATTTATAACAAACCATCAGCCGACAACCCTGCCGAAACGATAAAAAGCCTGCAGGAAGGGGGCCTTCCGCAAGCTTTGCTGTTAATCGTTCGTAAAGAAAAGGGAGATTGTCCCCAATCCGACATGGGAGCCGATGACCGCACCGATGACAGTTACATCGATTGCTTTCGGGTGTAGACGTTCTTGGATTATCTTCGTCACATCCGCGAGAAGCTGCTCGTCATTGCTGTGGGAAATGCCCACTACCTTATTTGAGAAATCGCCTCCACGTTCCGCCATGATATCAATCATGCGGTTGAGTGCCTTTTTATGGCCGCGTATCTTTTCAAGCGGGATAAGCTTTCCGTCCTCCACATTCAAGATGGGTTTGATGTTCAGCAGTCCCCCGACGAAGGCACTCGTCTTTGATACACGCCCGCCTTTTGCTAAATAATCTAAATCAGCAACAGTAAAGAGGTGTTCGACTTTATGGGCATAATTGGTGACCAGCTTCACAGTTTCCTCGTATGATTTGCCCTCGTCACGAAGTCTAACAGCTTCCTTCACGACGAAGCCATGTCCAAGTGAGGCGCATTTCGTATCAATGATGGCTAGCTTCATGTCCGGGTATGTTTCGAGTAGCTCATTGCGTACCATCATCGCTGTTTGGCATGTTCCGGATAACGCTGAAGAAAAGGCGATATATATAGCTTCTTCGTTATTTTTCGCTACTTCTTCAAATGCTTTATAAAAGGCCTCCGGGGACACTTGTGATGTTTTGGGATGGGCACCTGCTGCAATCGCCTTGTAGATCTCTGAAGGCTCGATGCCGTACACATCATCATACTCTTGTCCGTTTAGATGAACGCGTAGCGGAAATAAGGAAACTTGGTGCTCCTCATAATAGCTTTTCGGCAAGTCACATCCACTATCAGTAAAAATCTTCAATTCCATCGCCTCCTGTATGTATACTTATACTATTGTAGAAAAGATTGCGTGTAAGTCAATTTACATTTGTCATATCTTTTGAAAAATGAATCTTTCTATCTATATGAATGGAATTTTTGACTTAGAACAAATATTTTTGGGAATTAATGAAACTATGAAAAGGCCGCTTCCGTCAAAGGGGCGAGAAATGGGGTGGGGATATGCTATCGGATAGAGAGATGAGTGAATTGATGGATACATATAGCGGCTACCTGCTGCAGATTAGTTATATGTACGTGAAGGAGTGGACGACTGCCGAAGACCTTGTGCAGGAGAGCTTCATCAAGTTTTTCAGGTCGCAGGGGCAGTTTCGTGAAGAGTCGTCCGTCAAGACGTACTTGACCCGCATAACAATCAACACATGCCACGATTACCTGCGCAGCTGGAAAAACAAAAAGCAGGTGTTTTCGCAGATGCTGTTAGGAAAAGTCCCGAGCGGAAAAAAAGGGATAGAAGAGCGGTTGATTGCAGCAATCGAGCAGACGGAGCTGACAAGGCACGTCATGCAGCTGCCCGTGATATACAGGGAAGTGATCTTGCTGTTCTATTATGAGGAATATACGAGCGCGGCGATTGCCGAGGTGCTGGAGCTATCTGAAAATACGGTGAAAACGAGGCTGAGAAGGGCGCGTGGCATGCTGAAGGAGCGGCTTGACGAGTCGGATTGGGAGGTGCTGTCGTATGAATAGATTCAAGCAGGAGCAACGGGATATTTTCGGGGAGCTACGGATGTCCGATGACAGGAAGAAGGAAGTGCTGCAGGCTGTCCCGGTGAAAAGGCGCAGCTGGCTGCCGATTGGAGCGGCTGCAGTCATTGCAGCAATCTGCCTGTTCTTTGTCATGAATGGATTCCAGTCGGATGAGGGATATTCGCAGGCGGGCGCGATAGAGGCATATGAGCGGTTTTTACAGGAACATCGGAGCAATATGCAGGCCGATATCCGGCATGTCGAGCTACCGTTCGAGCGGGAAAATGATGCGGTCATCATTGGCATCTATGAGCAGGAGCAGGAGGATGGTGAGGTATATTATTTTCAGCATATGGCCTATGAAGACGGTAAATGGACATTCGGACTGTCCGGTGCTGCAGGCTTTCGTCCAATCAATGAAAATGGGGCAGATTCACCCCTCCTCTATTCCGATTATCAGGCCGAGGATGGGGATATCATCTTTGCCGGCATGTTCCCGGATGGTGTAGATGCCATCCTTGTAGGAGAAAAGGAAGCAAAGAAGCTTACTGTCGATGGGGACGAAATATGGATTGCCTCGGTGCCTTCGCGCGGTACACCGGTTTACACGGTAAAGGCCGGCGAGAAGAAGAGGGCTGCACAATTTAGGGAATACAGCTTCACGAGCGAGCCACCCGTCGTTTATGAGCTTGTCGGCGACGACTACGCCCTTTCATACGATAAGGATACGATGCACGTTTACGGGGAGGAATACACCGAGTTCGACATCGCAGTGGACCCGGACTACTATGATAAAAATCCCATCAATTATCCTGATGTCGTGCTGGTGGAAGGGGAGGACGGTCCGGAAGTCGTCCGCGTATTGGCGACAAATGAGATGAGCGGTATGGGGGTTTCCATCAGAAAAGAAGAGAGCTCGATTTTAATCAATGAACTAGGCATTCTTGAACCGTATGGATGGGCAAGGGCAAAAGGGCATCCGGATTACAAGACGAGCGAGAGGGTCGATTATGGGCAAATGGAGGAGGATGAGGTATTCGTCCATCCGGATAACTGGCTGAGCGATGGTGTACAGGGATATATCAAAGAAAATCAGGTAATCGGAAAGGTTCTCGGATATTCCATTACAGGTATGAAGACAACCTGGACAGCCACAGAATTGGCATTATATGAAGGTGTGAAGCAGCAAGGGTCCATTGCTGCAGTAGATGCTACGCCGCAAGAGGTTGCGAGAGTGCAATTGTATGCGTTGCTTCAGGAGGACTACAAAACGGCCCATGCCTTGACGAATGGCATCACCTACGAACAGATGTTGAAATATTTTAAGGAAATCAAGCATGACAATCTGGAGCATTTAATCGGATACTATGCCTATATGCTGGAAAAATCAACATTTAACGAAAGCGGAGAGAAGCTGATTGTAGAAGGCGTGCAAAATGGAGCAAAAGTATTTGAATATCAAATGGTCCGAGACGGCGGCTGGAAGGTAAAGTTCATATCGACGATTTACTAATAACGAAAAAAAGGGGGTGTCTCAAAAAGGCACCCCCTAGTTATTGGGGAAACGGAGTGCGGGCCTCCCATGGGGGTAATGGACAATCCGTCCGCAGTAATGGACAATCTTGCTCCAGTAATAGACAACTTCCCTTCGTTAATGGACATCATCCGCAGATTAATGGACATTCACCGTCCATTAATGGACAAACCCATTCCCAGCATGGAAATCCCCCCGCATCCCACCGGAACCGACGGCTGCTCCGGCACACCCGCTCCTCCTTATGTCAGGTTGCTGCAGTCGTTCCCGCTTTTCCGCCCGTTACCCGGAAACAACCATGCTGACGGTGAGGTAAAGGGGAATGCTCCTTGGTGTATTTCATCATGAGCTCGGGTATGATTTCCTTTGTTTCTGCCACGACCGGCCTGTTCTGAAACATGGGGAAGTCGGCGCCCGTTGCACGGTAGCTGTTCATGGCGACATGGAACGTCATGTCATTTGTGATATGTTTCCCTTTGAACAACATGTTTTTCACCCGATATCCAACAGGCTCTCTTATGATCAGCTCGTAATCGAGCCCTCCCCAGAAGTCATAGACATAGGGGGCCGGCCTGTCCGGGTGAACGTTCAGGGAAAAGTCGACACCCCCCTGTGCATCCACTGCAAAAACGGCGGCGCATTGCTCGAGGGCCTCCTTGATATCGGTGCCTGTCAGCTCCAGCACCTTCACGGTATTCGGGCGCGAAAAGTTTTTTAGGATATCCAGGCGGGTGATATCACCAGTGAACCCTCCCTGCTCATGATACAGCAATTCGACGACGGATAAATCGGCGCCTGTCGCCTCGAGCTGGATATCATGCATGACATCTATGAATGGATGGCTCCCGAGGCGCGAGGAAAGCATCCCTTCATAGCGGAAGTCTAAATCGGTATAGCCGATTCTTTCCGCAAGCCAATTGCCGACCTCTTCGGAATAATGTTCCGATTTGGCCTGAACATGGTGCAACGCCGCTTCGTGCCCTTTCCGGCAATCCAGCTGGTATGTAATGTGGCCGAAGCAGGAGCCGTTTGCACCAGGCTGGATGACGGGTATGCCATTGATGATAGCGGTAATCTCCAAGTGCTGGTGACCGGTGATCAAGATGTCGACCTCGGGAATTTCAAGCAGCTGATTTCCCTGGTTTTCTCCATTGTCCTGAGCAAAGGGAGCGCCGGTTTCAGGATGCCTTGTAAAGCCGCCATGGTAGCTGAGGATGACGATGTCGGCGTGTTCCGCTTCCTTGACATATCGGACCCAATGGCATGCGGACAGGTAGGCATCTGAAAAGGACAGATGGCTTGTGTGGCGATGTTCGTCCCAAAGCGGGGTGGCATGCGTAACGATGCCAATGATGGCCACCCGTTTCCCTTTGACCTCCTTGATGATGTAGGGTCTTGCAAAATGTCCGATATTCCCAGCAATCCATGGAAACCTGCATTGCTTCCTCATGAGATCCACTTTGTCGGGGGGATAGTTGAATTCATGATTGCCAAAGACAGCTGCATCATAGCCAAGGCTATTCGCCATTGCAATCATCGGATGCGTACCAGGTTTTACTTGGTCGTAGTAATAGGTCGTCAGGCTCCCTTGCAGGAAATCGCCGTTATCAATCAGGATATCAGGCTTTATTTGCCGGATATGCCGCGCAATTTCCGAAAAGCGGTCCATCCTCCCGTGCAAATCACTCGTAACGCAAATAGAAAGATACATAAGCTCACCATCGTTTTTGAATAGCGTAACATAATGTATCAGTTTGAAAAGGGAATGTGTATTTTTTGCGTGAAACTTCTAACGTTCGAGAAGGAAAGGAGAATTTGCATTTTACAATTCCGAATAGTCTATGCTATACTGACTTCAGTTACATAAAACAATATATTGTGTTAGTTTCAATCAGGTACTACTATATGTAGTTTAAAAGGGAAGTCCGGTGCAATTCCGGCGCTGTCCCCGCAACTGTAAATGCCGACGATGATTCAAAGCCACTGTGTATTTTGCACGGGAAGGGAATCAGAGGGAGAAGCAAAGCCAGGAGACCTGCCTGAATGAAGCGACTGTACATTTCCCCGGGGGTTGGGAAATGGAGGCGGGCCTTTTGACGTTTCCATTTCTAGCTATCTCTATAGGAGGTAGCTTTTTTTATTGCCTGGAAAGCTACAAACAATCGACATGCGAATAAGGCTTTGTCCACATCTAGGCATTCGTATGAAGGTCTTTCTACGGTTGCCGCAATAAGACGAATCGATTGCACAGCTGTTGTGCGAAAAGGAAAGGAGCAATGATATGAAATTATATACAAAAACAGTCTGCCCGAAATGCTTGTGGGTCAAGTCGGAGCTTGCACAGGCCGGGCTGGCGGCGGATGTTGTGAATCTGGATGAGGACCAGGAGGCAATGAAGAAAATAATGGGTGCCGGCTTTTCATCTGTGCCGATATTGGAAGTGGGGGAGGAGCTGATTGGAAATGTTCCGGCCATCCTCGTAAAAATTAGGGATATGAGCAGATGATTGCCTATGCCAGCAGGACGGGAAATGTATCCTTTGTGGTCTCTAAACTCAATTTACCGAATATTGAGATAAATGAAGTTTTAGAAATGAAGAGACCTTTTCTGCTATTCACCTATACGGATGGGCTAGGGGAGGTTCCGATGCAGGTTGCCCGTTTCATGGAACGAAACCATCAGCATTGCAGAGGCATCATCGTCAGCGGCAACAGCAATTTCGGCCATCACGTGTTCGGACAGGCCGGGGACAAGCTGGCTTTGCAGTATGGCATACCACTTGTGTGCAAGCTCGATTTACGGGGTTTTTCTCAGGACTATGAAAAAATCCAACAGTTTTATCATCAACGAATAAAAGAGGTTGTGACATGAAAACGTATTTAAAGTTGAACAATGAAGTGCTGAATCAATACGCTGTAACAGGCCGGATTGATACAGAGAAGGATAGAGAGGCGACACGCCGCTATTTCCTTGAAGAAGTGAATGTACGGATGCGGCACTTCATCAATCTGGAGGATAAGCTCCACTATTTGATGGAGGAAGGCTATTACGAAGCGGAATTCCTGCAGCAGTATCACTTTGACTTCATTAAAAGCCTGTATAAAAAGGCGTACAGCTACAAATTCCGATTCCCTTCCTTCATGAGCGCCAGCAAGTTTTATGAAGGGTATGCGATGAAGAGCAGGGACGGCAAGGAAATACTGGAGAAATATGAAGACCGTATCGTGATTATTGCTCTTTACTTGGCACAGGGTGATGAAACATTGGCAGAGCGGTCGGTCGAGGCCATGATGGAAGCGTACCAGCCGGCCACCCCGACAGCGCTAAATAGCGGGAAGAAGGCGAGAGGGGAGCTTGTGAGCTGTTTCAAGCTGACAATGGACGATTCGATGAACAGTATCGCCGAGAATATCGGTTATTGCCTGGAACTGTCCCGTCTCGGTGGAGGAGTAGGGGTGAACCTGACAGACCTCCGTCCGCTAGGTGATCCGATAAAAGGCATCCTCAATAAAGCGAGTGGCGTCATTCCGGTGGCGAAGCTTCTTGAGAATTCATTCCTATACTCCAACCAATTGGGGCAGCGCAATGGCTCCGGTGTCGCTTATTTGAACATCTTCCATGGTGATGTGGAAAATTTCATCTCCTCTAAAAAGCCAAATGCCGATGACAAAATCCGCCTGGCAACTTTATCTACTGGCATTATCATCCCAGGTATCTTTTTCGAACTGATGAAACGTGATAAGGATATTGTCCTGTTCAGTCCGTACGACATCTTCAAGGAATACGGGAAGCGCATGTCCGAATTGCCGATGAGCGACATGTACTATGAGCTACTCGATAACCCGAATATCCGTAAGCTGAAGCGTCTGAATGCCCGCAAGCTTTATACGGAGATCAAGAAGGCGCAATTTGAATCAGGCTATCCATTTGAAATCTTTGATGACAATGTGAATGAGGTTCATCCCTTAAAGGGGATTGGCCGAGTAAAGATGTCGAACCTATGTACCGAAATTTTGCAGGTTCAGGAGACGAGCGTCATCACCGATCAGGACCAGCCGAATGAATACGGGCTTGATGTGTCGTGCAACCTTGGCTCGCTGGACATCCACAAGGCCACGAAGGTGGAGGACTTCGGGCAGCTGATCGATACGTCGGTCCGCCTGTTGACGAATGTCTCAACGATGACGCATATCAAGAACGTCCCTTCCGTTGCAAAGGCGAACAGGCTTATGCATTCCATCGGTTTAGGTGTCATGAACCTGCATGGTCATCTTGTACGGGAGGGGATGAGGTACGGTTCAAAGGATTCCATTGAGTTTATCGATGCCTTTATGGAGGCGGTGAATTACTACTCGCTTGTTTCCTCCATGGAAATTGCGAAGGAAAAAGGGGAGACATTCCATCGTTTTGAAGATAGCGACTACGCAAATGGTGAGTATTTCAATCAATATACTGGCAAAAAAGAAGTCATCTATTCTCCTAAAGTAACAAAGGCACTTGGATCGGTACCATTGATTACTGCGGATATGTGGAAAGAGCTGAAGCGGGAAGTAATGGAGAACGGTCTGTATCATGCGTACCGCCTGGCCATCGCCCCGACCGGCAGCATTTCCTACATTCGCAACAGCACCGCTTCCATCGCGCCTTGTACAGAGCGCGTGGAAATCCGTGATTACGCAGACAGCCGAACAATCTACCCGATGCCGTTTATGAATAACGATAATAAGCATTTGTATACGGAAGCGTATGACGTGAATCCATATGAGCTGATTGATATATATGCGGCTGCTCAGAAGCATGTGGATCAGGGGATTTCCATGACACTATATGTGACGGACCAATGGACGACCGAGCAGCTTGCCAAAGTATATATTTATGCATGGATGAAGGGCATCAAATCGGTTTATTATGTGCGGCAGCGTCTGCAGTCGTTGGAGGAGTGTGTAGCATGTCAAATTTAGCATTCGAAGCAGTGAACTGGAATACGCCGACATCGGAGCTTGCGAAGGTGTTTTGGGACCAGCAATGGAAGCAGATCTGGTTCCCGGAGGAGATAGCAGTCAGCAAGGATATTAGCCAATGGCAGACGTTCGAGCACCAGGACACGTATAAAAAGGTGTTCGGCGGTCTGACGCTGCTCGATACCCTGCAGACGAATGTCGGTATGAACGAAATCGCAAAGTTTGCACCCGACCTGCAGGAGAAGGCGGTACTGACGGTGTTTGGCGCCTTTGAAGCGATTCATGCAAAATCGTATTCCTATATCTTCACCACCCTTTGCAAGAATGCAGAAATCGACGAGGTTTTCGAATGGGTGAAGAAGAATGAATTCCTGCAGTATAAGGCGGCGCGCATCAGCGACGTCTACTGCGGCATAAAGGAAGACGACCCGGAAAGTCTTTGGAAAGCAATGTTTGCCTCCGTGATGCTGGAATCTTTCCTGTTCTATTCAGGCTTCTTCTACCCGCTCTATTTAGGCGGTCAGGGGATACTGCGAAACAGCGCCGAGGTGATTTCGCTCATTCTGCGGGACGAATCCATCCACGGCGTCGCGGTCGGATTCTTCGCCCAAAACATCTTCAAGCGCTTCAGCCCGGAAAAACAGGATGAGCTGAAAGTATGGGGCTATGAGCTGCTGTTGGATCTTTACCAGAATGAGCTGCGTTATACGGAGGATGTCTACGCAGAAACGGGGCTCAGCCCGGATGTGAAGGCATATGTGCGCTACAACGCCAATAAAGCGCTGATGAACCTCGGACTGGAAGCAATGTTTCCGGAGGAGGAAGTCAACCCGATTGTCATGAACGGTATACGGAACGAGGGCTCGACCTATGACTTCTTCTCCCAGAAAGGTGCGACGTATGCGGTTGCCAAAGTTGCACCGATTACGGACGATACGTTCAATTTCAGTCATGTAGGGCGAGTAAAGCGTCATGAAGAAAAATGACTGGCGCTATAAAAGCTATCCATTCATGCGCGAGAAGAGCTGTCTAGTAGACTACGAAATCCGTACTGATTCCATGACGACACAAATCGGCCATGCCATCGCCGTATTGGAAAAGGAAGAAGGGGCTGAGGAAATCGTCCGTATCTTGCGAGATATCCAGCCGCTTGCCTATCATGTGAACGGTTCTGTCCGTGGGCGGCTGGCCGTCACCGAGGAGGACCTTGCATGGCTGGACGGTGTTTATGATGATTTCGTTGAGCGCGGTGGCGAAGCGGGGCGAAAAAATCGTATCGAGCATTTCATTTAGTGATTGCGTGCAAGAAACAGCTTACCTGGCCAGAACGGAAATCAACCCCCAGGTTATGGTGAATAACCTCATTATTTTAAATCGAAAACCAACACAATCAGTTTTATGGTAAAATAAGTAAGTTGGTGAACAGGGAGAAATGTAAATAAAAGTCGGCGAGCCACCTCCCAAAGGAAGTTGGTGCCTGCCGATCTTCGAATGGAGCGAATGATATGGAGTTTCTCATCCTGCTTTTCTGTATGGCCATTACCATCCATAATATCGAGGAGGCCATCTGGCTACCGGCGTGGTCGCAGCAGCCTTCACGTTTTCAAAAGCCGGTGAGTGCAGAAGAGTTCCGCTTTGCTGTAACGGTCATCACCCTGCTGGCCTATGCAGCTGCATCCAGTTATCTGATATGGCCGCATGCCGAGTTGGCAAAATGGATATTCACCGGTTTTTTAGGCTCCATGATTGTGAATGCCATCTTTCCGCACCTGGTGGCCACGTTGGTCATGAAAAAATATGCACCGGGAATGGTTACGGGGCTTCTGCTAAACATCCCGGTCAATTCCTTCATCCTATCTCGCATGCATGCTGATAATATCATCTTATGGTGGGAGCCGGTGCTTTCCACAATCATAGTAGGTGGGGTTATCCTGTCATTGATTCCGCTGTTATTTAAAGTAGGGAGAAAACTGCAAAATTGAATGCATCTATCCCTGTTCTTCAACTATCACATTTTTCTGTGTAGGCTGATACACAGTGTATAATATGGCGCCAAAAATCAGCAGGATGCCGAATACCTGGAGCAGGGAAGGGCGGAACGATAGTAGCACGGCGTCGAGCACAATCGCCACGACCGGATCGACGAACACAAGCACGGATACGACAATCGTCGGCAGGGTACGGACGCTGTCGAAAAATAGGTAGTACACAAAACCCGTATGGATGAGCCCCGTCCCCAAAATGTACAGCCAGTTGGACGTCGTCAGCCCCTCGAATACACCGAAATCACAGAACGGGGCCAGCATGAAGATGCCGACGATCGTCTGGATGAACGTCAGGGCATAGGAGGACAAGCCTGTAATCGTCTTACTCGTAAACATCGTCAGTGCATAGCAGACAGCTGAAAGTAGTGCCCATACGAAGCCCGACCCGATAAAATCTTCTACCGACGTGAAGTTGTTGAGGCCGACTATTAGAATGCTGCCGATAAAACAGATGATGGTTGCACAGATGGCGCCAATCGACATCTTCTCCGCCAGCACCACTGCCCCTAGAATGAGGACGAAAATAGGCGCCAGGTTGTAGATGGAGATGGCGATGGAAATGGACATCTCCTCGAAAGCCTTGAACAAAAACACCCAATTCAGTACGAGGAAGACGCCGCAGATCATCGTCTTCCCGAGCTCATGTTTGTTCCATTTTTCCTTCTTATGTCCACCGGTCGCGAGCCAGATGCCGCCTAGAAAAAGGGTTGCGCAGATGCAGCGTACGAATACAAGTTCAATTGCCGGAATGCCTGTATGTATCGTGAAAAAGCCGATGGACCCGAAAATCGCCATTGAAAGCGTCAATTTCATCATTGCTGCCATATTCATTATAAACTCCTCCTGTCTATATCAATATAGCAAACGGAGAGGATAGTTGAAAGACGAGTCCTCCTTATTTTTCCATCGCATCAAGGCGAAAAGGGGTCTCCTCCTTGCAAAGGATGCATTTATTCGCCGCCATTTTGGCGAAAAAAACCCGCTTCATTAAAACTGGGGCTGATGCGGGGGAGGGGCGGTTGTTAGGCGGAAAAAATGATGCCACCACTTCAGAACCGTCCAAACCGCCATTCGTTGAATTTGATATACAACTTAACTATGAATAAGTGCCATTCTGGGTCTGTAAACCCGGTTTGAAGCTTATTTCTGGCTAAGTCGTATATGGATTTCACCAATCGGTATGACAGGGTGGCGAAACAAATAGGCCTCTTTTTGGAGGAAACGAAAAAAAGCTGACGGTCGTCAGCTTCATCGTGTTTTGGCTATTTCAATTGTACGGGACAATAGGCCGTCCAATGCCTTTGCATTCATCTCATCCAGTACAAGCTTTCCTTCTTCATTGATTTTTTCATTTACATGCGATACCATGACGCGCGGCTGAGGGGCAAGCAGTACGTTCAGAGCTGACAAAATCTCAGCCAAATGCAACTGGGCTGGGAGCGTCCCTGACATGCCGGTCGTCGCCCCTACAATCATACCGACTTTTCCACCGAGAGAATTCGGATGGCCATCATAGGAACGGGATGCCCAGTCGATGGCGTTTTTCAGGACGCCTGGAATCGAACTATTGTAATTCGGTGTAGCGAACAGCAAAATATCCGCGTTCGCCAGCTGTTCCTTGAATGCAAGGACGCGGTCGGGAGGGGAAGCCTCCAAATCCTCATTGAATAAAGGGAGTTCACTGATGTCCGCCCTTTCAAATGTAATATCATCCGGGCATTTTTCCTTCACAACATCAATCAATTTACCATTGAACGAACCTTGGCGTATGCTGCCATTGATTGCAACAATTTTCATACATGATACCCTTCTTTTCTAGTAGATTTTTTGCACCCAACATTCTGGTGGCGTGTTTTCATATAGACAGGTGAAACAGCATGATACATATTGTTGTTTTTTCCACAGGTGGAGGAATTTAAACGTGGTAATTGACTCGGGAGGACAAAAGATTGCGCGAATCGTATCCTTTTGCCTAAGGTAATGAACAACATGATATTTATTTGTCCTCCCAGCTTATCATTCTAATATGAAAAAGGGCGCCCATTCTCACATGGACGCCCTACGATTAGCCGCGTATCTGGCCTTCGCCATACACATAGTATTTTGTCGATGTCAATGC
>JBJEFP010000176.1:44821-52345 GCA_051874195.1 Lysinibacillus sp.
ATTAGCCGCGTATCTGGCCTTCGCCATACACATAGTATTTTGTCGATGTCAATGCAGGCAAGCCCATCGGACCGCGCGCATGCAGCTTCTGTGTGGAAATACCGATCTCCGCTCCGTAGCCGAACTCGAACCCATCCGTAAAGCGGGTAGATGCATTGTGGTAGACGGCTGCTGCGTCTACAGAATTCAAGAACATTTCCGCATGCTGGGCATCCTCTGTTACAATCGCCTCTGAATGGTTCGTGCCGAATTTGTTGATGTGCAGGATGGCGTTCTCCACGGATTCGACCACCTTCACGCTGATTGTCAGCTCCAGGAATTCCTCGGCATAATGCTCCTCAGTCGCCTTTAGCGCAACAGGCAATACCTCGCAAACCTTTTCATCCCCATAGATTTTTACACCGGCATCCGAAAGCATCGCAAGCAGCCGTTCGCCGTTTGCTTCAAAGAAATCCTTATGGATGAGCAGGCTTTCTGCGGCATTGCATACGGAAGGGCGTTGCATTTTGGCGTTCAGGACAATTTTTGATGCCATATCATAGTCGGCTGATGCATCGATGAAAACATGGCAGTTGCCTGCGCCTGTTTCAAGCACCGGCACACTCGCTTCACGTACGACGAGGTCGATTAGGCTTTTGCCTCCTCGTGGAATGAGGACATCCAAGTAGTCATTCAACGTGAACAGCGTTTTCGCTGTCTCCCGTGATGTATCCTCAATCAATAATACGGCATCCTTTGGAAGGCCGGTCTTTTCAAGTGCCTTATGAATCGATGCGACAAGGGCGATGTTGGAATGCTTGGCCGATGATGAGCCGCGCAGCAATACCGCATTGCCCGTCTTCAATGACAGGGTGGCGGCGTCGACCGTCACATTTGGACGTGCTTCATAAATCATGCCGATGACACCGAGGGGAACCCGCTTTTTCAGAATACGGAGGCCGTTCTCCTTTGTAATGTCTTCAAGTACCTCGCCGACCGGATCCTGTAGCTCTACAAGCAGGCGGATTGCGTCGCTCATTGCTACAATCCGCTCCTCATTCAGCATGATGCGGTCAAGGGTAGCCGTAGACAGGCCGGATTCCTTGCCGTCGTACAGGTCCTTTGCGTTTTCCTCGATGATCCATTCCTTATCCATCACCAGCTGGTCGGCAATGGCAAGCAGGGCTTCATTCTTATCGGCTGTGGATTTTGTATTCATCGCAAAGCTCGCTTTTTTTGCCCGCTTTCCTTTTTCAATTACTTCATTTTCTACGATTGTGCTCATAAACATCCTCCTTATGCTTGTATCCAGTTATTACGATGAATGACTACTTCAATTGGGCAGTCTGCCTCCCCGGTCCGTTTGCCCATCGCTTTTTCAAGCGCCTCGCTCGAGTAGAGGGTCTCCCCGCGGCCAATCAGTATGTGCCGGTCGTACACCTCCACTACATCGCCCTTTTCAAAGTTTCCTTCGTAGGCATAGATGCCGGCAGGGAGCAGCGATTTGCCGCCGGTCGTCAGTGCCTTGACAGCTCCGTCATCAATGAAGACTTTTCCGCTGACTTCAGTGAGCGTCAGCCACTGCTTGTTCATTGGAAGGATGGTGCGTGACTCGCTTTCGAAATATGTACCGTCACCGTGGCCCGCCAGAATCGTGACCAGCTTATCCTCTCCCGAACCATTGCCGATGAACACCTTCACGCCTGCGTTCATCGCATAGCGCGCAGCGACAAGCTTCGACTGCATGCCGCCTGTTCCTACCTTCGAGCCCGCGCCACTGGCAAAGCCGAGCATTTCATCCGTCACTTCCTCAATGCGGTCAATCCGCTTTGCGTCGGGATTCTTCAATGGATTCGCATCATACAGGCCGTTGACATCCGTCAAAATAATCAGATGGTCGGCGTGCACAAGTCCGCTTACAAGGGCCGACAGCATATCGTTGTCACCAAAGGTCAGCTCTGTTACTGATACTGTATCATTTTCATTGATGACAGGTAAGATTGAACGTTCCAAAAGCTCGGAAAAAGTCGCGTGAGCATTTTTATAGCGCTTTTTCTCACTGAAATCGTGACGCGTCAATAAAATCTGGGCTGGTATGATGCCGTATTCGCTGAACGCCTCGTAGTAGCCACCGATTAGCAGGCTCTGCCCGACAGCGGCTGCAGCCTGCTTTCCCTTAATCGTGACAGGGCGGGATGAATAACCCAGCTTACGAAATCCCGCAGCCACGGCCCCTGAGGACACGAGCAGGATATCATGCCCTTGTTTCTTCAGCTTGGCGATGGCTTTAATATGATCCATGAATTTTTGCTGATCGATTTCTCCTCTTGCATTCGTCAGCGAACTGCTGCCGATTTTTACGACAATTCGTTTTCGTTCCATAGTATTTTGCCTCCATCTATCTGAAGGTCCTCCTTCGAAAATGAGAACCCTTGTCTTATCCGTTTCCATTCCATATAAAAAAGCCCTTTTCGCCTATTATATAGGACGAAAAGGGCTTCCGTGGTACCACCTAAATTGAATGCGCATGCATTCCACTTATCTCGTAACGCTGAGTCGGCGCCTGGTTTTGCCAGGAGCTTGGACGAAGCAGGTTCGGCGTCTTTTGCTTGCACGCACCTTCCAGCCCATGGGTGTCGCTCTCTATTGCAGCCAAGTGTCGCTTACTAATCTCCGTTATGCTTTTACATATTTGAATATAAGAATGCACGACATTTTTTATTTTGTCAACTCGGTTTATAGCATGACAAGCACAAATGTATATAAATTATAGGAATTTTGCGAAAACGCTTCAGTCGAATAGAGAAAAGAAATAGCAGTAGCCATTTTGAACATATTTTCTGCCAAAAGTGATTTTGAGGAAGCTTGCCATTTTCTGTACGGTAGGAGTACCTAGGAATAAATGGAACATGCATGATCCAAAAGGACAGTCATATGGAATTTGAACAGCTCGCCTCCGAAATGGAGCCCATGATTGCCAAGCTGTTGAACAAATGCAGGATATATAAAAACCGGGATGAATACAGGCAAATTGCCTTAATTGCTTTGTGGAAGGCATATTCTAGCTATGATGAGAGTAAATATAGTTTTAAGGCCTATCTTTATAATCAAATGCGTTATGACGTCATTGATGCACTCCGTTACCACGCAAAACGGGAGGCGGTATTCATCCCTACATCGGATGAAAAGATGGCTTTTTATCTCGAAAACGGTAAGGAAATACTCACTTCATCTTCGTTTCTAGAAAAGATGTTTGAACAAATGACAGACGAGGAAAAACAATTACTGCATGCCGTTTTTGTGGAGCAGCAAACAAATGAGGAGCTTGCGGAGCGATTCGGCATTTCGGTGGAAGCCGCTAAAAAAAGAAAATACAGGATGAAAAATAAATTAAAAGAAATGGGTAAAAGGGTCTAAAGTACGGTTTGTCGAATATGGAAATAAAGTAATATATTCATAGGTTTAAGGTTAGACTTTTCGGAAATATATTTACTATAATGAAAAGGGTTATATCGGTATGTTGTCTGTGAGGGGAGGGATTTAGGTGCAAAAGAGCATTGAATATTTAAATAAGCTTGATAAACTTGAAGAACTTGTTCAAAAGCGCGAACAGCTTGAATCAATAAAGGGTGAAGATGAAAAGAAGCTGTCCATGCTGGAGGAGCATATCCGTATAGTACTGACTGAGATACGAAATTTGGAATTGAGAATAATGGATGCCAACTAAAACAGGGCCGATTCATCCGCATGCGGGTGAGTCAGCCCTTTCTTGTTTTACTGTGCATACACCGTGTGGATATATGACGTTCGTTCTTCCTCCGTCTGCTGGACATGGTCCACCAGCAGGACACCGACGACAAAGTCATCGCCTTCTTCATCGACGAGGAACTGGAGGTTTACCGGCTGCGCTGCCTTGCCGTGAGGGCATTCCCCTTTAAATTCCACGACTTTTTGTCTTTTCTGCGTTTCAAAATACACCCATTCACTTTTACTGCAATAACGTTCAAACGCTTCTCCGACGGGCAAATTGCTATTTTCCACTAAAGCTTGAGCTTTTATGTAATCGATGTGTTCATTCTCTGTAATGTCATCCTTAGGTCCGTAGAAATAATAGAATACACCGATGATCAGTATCGGCACAATCCATAGGACCGTTCTCTTCGTTGGCTTCATGCTTCCTCCTCCTTATTCCCCTGCCACTATTATAGCACCGTCATCCTAATGTTTTCTAGATTGGTATAATATTTTCTCTAAAATACATGTAAATTATCGGTTGTGTTACTTTTTATAATAGATTCCGTTGCCCGGAAATAACAGAAGTGGACCGTCGTGAAACGGTCCACTTTCCATTTATGAAGCTAAACGTTTTTTTCGAAGCGGAGCCAGGATGAAGACGGTTAGTAAAATTAGAAGGGCAATCACAGCTGCCGACATGAATAGTCCGCCGTAACCATTCTGGGCCGCCATCGTGGATATGTCAGAAGCAGTCGTTGAGACGACATCCTTTAATACTGGGTCCTGAATATTGGCAATTGCTCCTGTCAGGTCTCCCTGTGAAGCATTTTCACCGCTGGAAAAACGTTGGGCTAGCTGGCCCATTTCCATCTGTGCTTCTGGAGACAACTCCACTTGGCTCAAGTTTTCTTGCAGCTTTTCAGGAAACTCCGTTGCGAAAAGGTTTGGCAGCTCAGCAAATCCGCGAGCAATGAAGCCAGCATAAATGGTAGGTGCCAGCGTCATCCCGATTTGTCTTGCGAGGGACAGGGTAGCAATAGAGGTCCCTTTATCCTTTTTCGTATCTTCCGTCGCCAAGATGTTGAGAGGCGCCCCTAGGATGATACCCATTCCGACACCTGCAATGATGGAGGCGACAATGAAGTGCCATTTCATCTCAATCCAGGCCGGGAAGAGGAAGAAGCCGATTGCTGAGATGGCCCCTGACAGAATGATGGCAAAGATAGGCCCCTTCTTATCAACGAAAGCACCGCCAAGACCGGCGCCGATTCCAGCTGCAAGTGCAAGAGGCGTCATCCAGTATCCGGACTTTTCAGCTGCTATCCCGAGCACCTGCTCTGAGAACGCCGGGATGAAAATCATGCCTGCAAGCAAGGCACCAGAGAAGAACCCGATCAATAAAGTTAACAGAAAAGGTGGGTGCTTCAATAATTGGAAGGGTAAAATTGGGTCCCCATTCTTCTTCTCCAAACGTCCTTCATGAACGAGAAGGGCAATAAAGAGAACAATCCCTCCTGCTATAAAGCCGTACACATTCGGCTCGAGCACACTTTGGAAGAAGTCGACGCCTTCAATGTTTGTTAATCCATACATGATGCCCAGGATGGAAAGCGATAATAAAACAGTGCCAAATAAATCAAGCTTGCCTGTATTCGGCTCGCTTGTTTCCTCTAGCTTCCATATGCCGAAAATCACTAGCATAATAGCAATCGGTACATTGATTAAAAAGAGAACATGCCAGCTACCCGTCAAATCAATCAGGAAGCTTCCGACATTCGGCCCTAGCACGGCTGCAATCCCGTTCATGCCTCCCAGCATCCCAAGCGCCTTGCCTTGTTTTTCAGCGGGCATCGTGCTCAATACATGTGAGCTACCGATGATGAATATGCCACCGCCGCCCATTGCCTGCAAGAAGCGTGCAATGAGATAAAAGGTGAAGTTCGGGCTGAGAGCAACGAGAAGTGAACCAATCCCGAAAATTGCTATCTCAATGATAAAGAGCTTCTTGCGTCCGTAGCGGTCTGATAGCTTGCCAATAATGGGCACACTTATAGCCAATCCAAGCGTATAGATTGTAACTCCCCATGCTCCCCAGTTCGCATCTACCTCAAAGGAGCTATTGATGGTCGTGAGGGCGGCACTGATGATGCCGTTATCAAGGGCAGCCATAAATACACCGATGGCAAACAGGGTGATCGCCCATGTTTGAGAAGAATTTGCTTTTTCCATAGAAAACCTCCTTTTGCTCATTCGCTTTGAAATATTTGAGCTTTCACACGGACATTTACAAAAACATATGTTCTTTATATACTTACCTCAGGAGGGGGTCGTTGGAATGAAGGCATTACTAATCGCCGAAAAGCCATCCTTAATGCGCGACATACAAAAAGTATATAAAAAGATGAGCTTGCCATATGAAATCGATTTTGCAGCGTTCGTCGGGCATGTTGTAGAGCTGAAGGAGCCTCATGAATACCACGCTGAGTGGAAAAAGTGGAGCCTTGAACTGCTACCGATGATGCCTGTAAAGTATGAGTTCCGTGTAAAAAAAAGCGCTTATAAAGTGTATAAAGATATCGAAACATTACTTAAGACGAATGAGTATGATTTTATTATAAATGCTTGTGATGCGGGAATGGAAGGGGAGAACATCTTTTATTCTTTCTATAAGAAGGCGGGGTGCAGGCTACCGGTGAAGCGTTTCTGGGCGTCCCAGACGACGGATTCCGCCATCAGGCACGCGCTGGAGCATTTAATTGATGAAAATGATGGATTAATCCGCAACTTGCGCAACGCAGCCATGTACCGCATGATTTTTGATTGGCTTGTAGGTTTGAATCTGACGAGGGCTGCGACGGTGAAGGGCGGACGGACGATTAAAATCGGGCGGGTAATGACGCCGACGCTTGCAATCGTCGTGAAAAGGGAGCTTGAGATTCGACAATTTGTTCCGGCTCCGTATTTTCAATTAGAGCTGGATATGGGGGAATTCAAGGCATTATGGTACGACCCGGCGGCTAAAACGAACAAGCTAGAGACACTGGAAGCTGCCCAGGCCATCCAGGCGAAGCTCGAGGAAACAGCAAAGGTCGCCCAAATTGAAACGGAGCGAAAGACCATCTTTGCACCGAGCCTGCATTCGCTGCTGGAGCTGCAGAAGGAGGCCAATAAGTTTTACGGCTTTACCTCCTCGGAAACGCTGAAGATTGCCCAGAGTCTGTATGAAAAAAAACTGATTACGTACCCCCGGACGGAATCGAAGCATCTGCCGACCGCATTTGCAAGAACCATTACGGACAATCTGAAGGCTGCAGCTGGCATGCAGCACTTTGCGCAGACAGTCAATGACATCCTCGGCAATCAGGCACATATTCAGAAAGTGATGAATTCCAAAAGGTACGTGGATGATAAAAAGCTGACGGACCACCATGCCATTACCATCACCGAGGTGCCAATCGGAAGGAAATCCCTGACGCCGGGTGAATCGAAAATATATGACCTCATCGTAAAACGACTGCTCGCCATCTTCCTGCCGCCCTATGTACTGGATAAGACCAACGTGACGCTCATCTGCGGCGGCGAGCAATTTAAAGCAAACGGGCATATTGTCATCGATAAAGGATATACGGCATTATATGATTCTCATAAAAAAAGGGAAGACAAGCCGCTGCCGCACATGAAAGAGGGGATGGAGCTGAAGGTGCTGGCGAACCAGATCCTTTCGAAAATGACAGAGCCGCCGTCGCGCTACACGGACAGCACCCTGCTCGATGCCATGTTCCATGCAGGACGCTTCGTGGAGGACAAGCA
>JBJEFP010000176.1:52445-54052 GCA_051874195.1 Lysinibacillus sp.
GGGTTCAAAGGATACAGCTGCACGAACAAGGATTGCAAATTCTTCATCAGCAAGACGTTGATGAAGGGGAAGATTACACCGACGGATATGAAAAAGCTGCTGGCTGGAAAGGAAACAAGGGAAATCCGGTTTACATGGAAGAGCGGTAAGAAAGGGAAGGCGAAGCTGAAGCTCGCAGGAGAAAAACTCGAGTTTGTGTTTACGCCTATCCGTCAGCAAAAAAAATAGCATTGAAAGTACCAACATTGGGCGTTTTCCTAATGTTGGTACTATTTTTTATTCGTTCTGCAATTTTTGCTTTTGTAAGTGCAAATAACTTACTATTCCATGCAATATTACATATAATAAACAAACGGGTCCATAATTTGGTCATGCTTTGTGTAGATGATTAGCTTGAATTTTGAGAATTATCTTGACTATTCTTCATAGAGTTTGTACACTGTGGAAAGTCAAATGTTTTTTCTAGAAGTACAACAACATTATAAGTAAGGATCTGGTGAAATGATAGTATGTAAATTTGGCGGTACTTCCGTCGCGAGTGCAGAACAAATCAAAAAAGTATTTAACATTGTTAAATCGAATCCTGAACGCAAAGTAGTTGCAGTTTCAGCTCCTGGAAAACGTTCAAGCGAAGACATTAAAGTAACAGACTTACTAATAGATTTAGCGGAAACGGCCCTGATTGGTGGAGACGTGGAAGCGAAAATTGCGACGGTTGTCAAACGGTACGACGATATAGCGGTCGGATTGGGTCTTGATGACACAATGGCTGAAATCATCACCATGGATCTACAGGAACGTGTTGCCGGAGATAAGACGAATAAAGAGCTATTCGTTGATAATATTAAAGCGAGCGGCGAAGACAATAACGCCAAGCTGATTGCGGCTTATTTCAATTCGCAAGGTGTACCGGCACGTTATGTGAGTCCTAAGGGCAGCCTGATTGTAAATAATCTTCCGGAACGGACATTTGCGTTGCCAGAAGCTTATGATAACTTACGAATTTTAAAGGGTACAGAGGAAGTCATCATTTTCCCTGGCTTCTTTGGCTATACAAAAGATGGAATCTTGCGCACATTTGATCGCGGCGGTTCCGATATCACCGGATCGATTTTGGCCTCGGCGGTCGGTGCAGACCTGTACGAAAACTTTACGGATGTGGACTGTGTATTTTCCGCCAATCCGAAAGTCATTAACAACCCAGCAGAAATTAAGGAGATAACGTACCGTGAAATGCGTGAACTGTCATATGCGGGCTTTGCCGTATTCCATGATGAAGCATTGATGCCGGTATATAAACAAGGTATTCCAGTGAACATTAAAAATACTAATAACCCTTCTGCACCTGGTACGCGCATCGTACCACAACGGACGGAGCAGGCACGCCCTGTGACAGGTATTTCAGCAGACAGTGGTTTCTCAACTCTCTATGTATCTAAGTATTTAATGAATCGTGAAATAGGCTTTGGACGAAAGCTCCTCCAAATTATTGAAGAGGAGAGCATTTCCTACGAACACACGCCATCCGGGCTGGATGACATCTCGGTCATCATGCGCTCGATGCAATTGACACCGGAAAAGGAAGAACGCATCGTGAAGCGCGTGAA
>JBJEFP010000176.1:54152-57215 GCA_051874195.1 Lysinibacillus sp.
CGTCCCCTCCGCATCCGGGAGCACGGTTTCGGTCGCGCTTTTTTAGTGCTTGTCGCAGCTGGATGAGGAGAATGGGCTTTTGTTGTGCTATTGGGCGGGATGGTTGGCCCCTCTTATGATAGATAGTTTTCCCTGTGGTTTGGCGGGGAATAATGTACAATATACAGGAGGTGAGACTGTGGAAAGGATCAAGCGTCTACTCGGACTCGTATTCCGCAATATTTATTATTACCGGGTCGATTATATCCGGACATTTGTGGCAGTTAGGTTATTTCAATTATTCATCGTACTGCCGCTCGTCACGCTTCTATTCACTTTTTTGCTTGATGCATTAGGCATCCAAAGCATAACGGAGCAGAATATTTGGCAGCTGCTGGCACATCCACTCGTCCTTACCATATTGACGGGCATACTACTGGTTTTCCTGCTTTTCATTTATTACGAGATGGGCTTTCTGATGCTGATGGCGTATCACCAGCAACGGGCAATCCCTTATACATTCCTTGGACTTTGGAAGAGACTGAACGGGAAGGTGGTCCATTTCGTCAGCTTCCAGACGCTGCTCTTCGCCTTCTATGTGCTGCTCGCCCTTCCTCTCATTTCTTCAGTTCTGCCGCTGTCCATTACGCAGCATGTGCAGATTCCACGGTTTATTGTAGATGAATTGCTAGCCTCGTCAAAAGGAAGGGCCGTCTATTATGGGGCGCTTGCCGTCATCTTTCTAGTGGGGCTCCGCTTCATTTTCACCCTACCATTTTTTACGGTATACCAATGGACGACGATTTGGGATGCGGTGAAGATGAGCTGGCAGTTTTCCAAGCGGAAGCTGGTAGAGACGCTGGCGATGCTCGGACTGATACTAGGTGTCCATGTGACGATTACTACAACCGTCCTGGCGATTGCCTTTTTGCCGCTTTTCCTCATTGAACGAGCCTTTCCCGATAAGGCGCTCGTAGTGGCCGCCTTTACATTGACATTTGTACAGGGCGTTTTGCTTGTTGCCTTTTCCCTGCTGCAGGCTGTATTCTCGCAGATTCTGGTGCTTGTATCATTCAAGCTGACGCATGAAAAGCCGCTCATTAGCCAAAATGAACCGTTCCGCAGCACCATTAGACAGTGGACGGTTATCACGGCTATCTTCACCTATTTTTTGGTGAGCGGCTTTAATATCCTGAACCTTGAAAAAACAGTCTATGAACCATCGACAAAGGTGATTGCACATCGGGGGTTCAAGGAGGAGGAGCTGGAAAATACAATCAGTTCACTGCACGCGGCCGTAGAAGCCGGAGCGGATATAGTGGAAATTGATGTCCAGGAGACGAGGGATGGCGAGTTCGTTGTCTTTCATGATACGGATTTGATCAGGCTCGCTGGGAAAAATCAGAAAGTCTACGATATGACGCAGGAGGAACTGATGGAAGTGGAGATATGGTCAAAGGATAAGGTCGGTCGTATCCCTTCTCTTGAACAGATGCTGGAGGAAAGCCGTGAGCTTGATGTGCAGCTGCTCATCGAAATCAAGATGCATGGCTATGAATCTGAAGATATGCTAGAGAGGCTGATTGCATTGCTTGATGAATATGAAGCACTTGATGTACATTATATCCAGTCACTCTCTTTACCGACTACTGAGAAATTGAAGGAGCTTGAGCCGCGCTTGAAGGTGGGGCCGGTCTATGCATTGAATTTTGGTGACCTGCCGGAGACCGACTTGGACTTCATTTCAATGGAGCAGTATTTTGCGACAGAGCGAATCATCGAGCAGGCTAAGGAGCAGGATAAGCCGTTGTTTGTCTGGACGGTCAATGACTCACGCAACCTGCATCGATTGCTGGAGCAGAATGTTCATGGCATCATCACCAATGACCCTGATGAGGCAAGCAGCCAAAGGGATAAATTCGACAAGGAAAAGTATTTCCTCCACCGCGTTTGGAATAAAATCGATACTATTTTTTAAAGGATTGACTATATGGAAACTTATACGTACGAAGTACCTGCAAAACTCAATGCAACGGAGGATTCGCACGTCCACCAGAATGGACGCCATGTGTGCACAGTCAGCAGGGTATATGATAATGGATTGAAGAAGCTGTTGGATGCCTATTTCGACTATCGGTATTTTTTGAAATACGTTGTCAAAAGCCCCACAGGACAAGAGCAGTTCCTCTGCAGGAAGGTGCAGCGCAAAGGCAGGCTGTGGTTCGAAGCGAGGGATCTGCGTACAGACCAGCGATTCATCATCTCCTATGAAAATTGGCGCATCGGTGTACCGGAGCTATTCATCAAGGGAGAGCAGCTGGAGATGAAAATAGAGAAGGAAATGGAGGACTGGTCCAATTTTTTAGTGGGGGAGGCAATTGTCGCGAGATGGCTCGCCGTATACAATGAAGAGAGAGAAAGCTTTTCGATGACATTGGAAATCCTGCCGGACAGTCCTGTACAGGATGCGGCATTCTTTCTGGCCATCGCACAGGCAACATTATTTATTGGTGCATAAGGAGGAGAAGATGAACGTAATATTTGTAGTGACCGAAACGGGTCAGGAGCTTTTGGAAATGGTATCGGCGGATGTTGCGGGGCTGCTTGCGGCAGTGAAGGGAGAAACGGTGACATTCCCATTTGGTACATACCAGTATGATTTTCACAATTTGGACCATTATCTGGAGGGTGAGGTATATCGCCAGGAGCTGGTCATTTATTTGAAGGCTGTATAAACAACATGGATAAGGCTGAAGACAAACTCAAAGGAATTTGAAATGGTCTTCGGTCTTTTTCTATTTACACTACATACTAAGAAATCGTCGATTCCGCTATAGACGTTGCACTTCCCGCGTGCACGGCCTGCTCGGTGTTCCTGTCTCCAAGCTTTCGACGCAAATGAATTCACTGTTCCTCAGGAAGCCTTGCTTTGTAGCGAAATGCGCAGGCTGACAGCTAAACGATTGCGCCTTCCACTCCAATCGACTTACATCGGCTGCTGAAAACGGGGACATGCATGACGGGGGCGGCATGTGCTTCACCGGAAATAATGGCATAGTTGTGAAGAGAATGTGTAGAAATCAT
>JBJEFP010000177.1:0-10878 GCA_051874195.1 Lysinibacillus sp.
CATGTCATTAATCTGCCGGACGAGTTAGAGTTGCCTTATATTCCGGAATAAGAGAGTTATATTTTTAATAGAACAGGGGGACGTCTGAAAAGCCTTTCGAGACGCCCCCTTTTTTACAAGGATGGCGGCATTTCGCGGTAATCACCACAGAAGCCACACTTTTATCAAGAAAAACAATGCTGTTCAGAAAGCTTCTACTAGGTGTTGTCTTTCTAGGTTTAACGACGGTGGTTCATGATGAGATAAAAGTAATAGTAGAGATACTTGGCATCGAAGCTACAAAACCTTCTAAAAAATCCGTCTAAGCCACCAGTCAAATGTAACGTTAAAGCAAGAAAACGTAAAAGCCTCCAAGCTCTTACGTTTTCGTTTTCCTTATTATTGTTCAGGCTGGAAAAACCGTTTTGCAGTTCCTCCTATCACTATAGGTAGATCAAATACGCTCAACCCCTATATCCCCCACCAACAACGGCAGCCAGGCTTCCTGATAGGCAGCCCGCCTCTCCTGCCTCATACGCGCCACTAGAGACGGGACGATCGATACGTTTTGAAGCTTTACTAACCTAGTGTCCGATAATGGTTCAGCCAGCCCCATCTCATAGCAGGCTTCATCCATCCGCCACAGGACAACACGCCGGCCATACCTTTTGACAAGCCTTTCTGCTATGAGCAGGCCTTCCGGGTCGAGGTCGCCTGAGTAATAAATCGTCACGTCTTTGTCGAGCAAATCGAGCAGGTGCCAGCTGGCCAGGCGAAGCTGGCCATGTGTACAAATAATCGGGGCATGCGGTTGCTCATCCATCAACGTGGAGGCGACACCGGAGTTTTCCACCACCCATACACACGTTCCTTCAGCCGGTTCGACGCGGTCGATGCGCAGCAGCTCACGCATCGGCACATTCAGTACAGCCTGCTCCTGAATTGACGCCTCCCACACCGGATGCGCCCTTTCCTGGTAAAATGCCCGCAAGCCCTGGCATGTGACGAAATTCCACAGATCATCCTGCACGACACCGAGCGTGGCCAGCAGTTCAACGCGCTCCTCCGTCGTTTTCGGGTACGCCGCATCTGTCCCGTGCAGACTGTAGGCAGCATGGAGCAGCAGCTTGCCGCCCAGTGTCTGTGCATCAAAGGCGTGCGGATTTCCTGTGGTGCGCTGGGCAAAGATCGGCAGGCGCTCGAACTTCCCTTCCGGCAGCCTATTCGTCACCGCTTGGGCGACAAGCTTTATATCCGGCAATATGGCTGCCCGCTGCTGCCAAATAAAACGGCTGTCGGGCAGCTTTTTGAGTATCTGCCCCAGCCAATCGGGCAATTCCTTCAATAGCAGACGGAGCTGCATGACGAACTCTTCTTCTGTTTGGAGCCTCTCTGACTGGACCTGCCCTTTTGTCGTCAGCTCCTCGTTCAGTACCGCCTCCACCAGCTGCACCAATGTATAGTCCGCAAAAGCGGACGTCTGCAGCTTCTCTTCAAATTGGGACAATGATACTTTCCCTTTCCTCTTCAGCTGGATGGGCGATACTGCCAGAAAGCCTGCGATTTCTTCTATTTCATCCATTTGGAAAGACTCAAGCGATACAGTCCCGCGCATGCTGCCCATTGAGTAATATTTTTTCTTGAACAGCTCGAACAATTTTCGGAAGGCTGGATGCTTAAACGGAGCTAGCCTAGTCATTCAGCACCCGTTCCTTCCCGTTCCACGTATAGTTCAATACCGTTACATAATCTGCATTTTTCGGCCGTACAAGCTCCGCAATGGCAAGGTTTGAGACGGTGTCATAATCTCCCCATATCACCTGCGAGTTCATGATGAAATTGAAGCCCAGCTGCTCCACGACCTCGAACATATCGCGGATGTTCTGCTCATCCACCCCGGCAAATGCCTCGTCCAGCGAAATGATATACGGCGCCATGGCATCCGCTTCCTTATAGCGGGAATAGGCCGCCGTAAAGAGCGGGATGTACATGGCCATCGCCTTTTCCCCGCCGCTGAATTTATAGAAGGCATTATTCGTCAGTTCCTTTTTCGATTCATTCTGGCGTGTATAGGACAGCACAAAGGAGAACCATTTACGATAATCCAATACTTCCTTCAGCACCTGGTGCAGTGTATGGCCTTCGTTGCGCAGACCGATCGTTTCCTTCGCCCGCTCGATGCGGGAGCGGAAATGCCTTGTGATTTTCTTCAAATCCTCTTCACTCAGGAAGCTGCTTTTACGCTGCAGCAGCAAAACAAGCTCTTTTGTATCCAGCTCATCCTCGCTTTCGGCGGTACGCGGCTTCCAGCTGATGGAGAAGATCAGACCGGATGAATTGTCGCGCTGGGCCATGATCTGGTCCATCTCCTTCACCCATTGCCCGGCCCGGGAAATGCGCTGGCGTAAGATCCGCCCTACAGAATTCACAATGATTTCTTCATATAATTCCCTGTCCTGCTCATCCAAATAATGACGGCGTTCTTCCAGTTCCGCTTTCAGTGATTGATGGATGTAGTACGGGCTTACACGCTGCCCGCGGTATTCCATTTCAATCATGCGGCGGCCGCGCAGCTGTGTAAAGGCTTCGATGCGTTCATCCTCCAGCTGGGCCAGTCCATCCAGCATGGCTGTTTCCTTGAAATAGCTGCTGACATGATATTCTGCGAGGGCATTCATTTCCTCACTGATGATTTTGGATAACTGCTCCTGCATTTTCGCGCGGTCCTGCGAAAGCGCATGCTTCAGCTCCTTTACAATGGCCTGTGGCGTCCGGTCCTCCAGTGCTACGAGTGCCAGATCAAGCTCCTCCTGCAGGGCCTTCCGCCACTGCTCGTTCATGAGCCCGGCAAAATGTGCTTCCTTCTCGAGCTCTTTTAGCTTTTCGACAAGCACCGATTCCTGTGCGTCCATTTTCGGCAACTCTCTGCGGATGTGGTCATCCATCCCGCGCAGCTTCGCCAGCAGCTCCTGCAGTCCGGCAATGCGTGCATGGATTTCATCGGCTCCTTCTAGCTGCAGCTGCGATTCAATCGATGCCATTTCCGCCCCGATATCCTCCAGCTTGTTTTCTGCATCGACAAGTTCACTATGATAATCATCAATCAGATCTTCCAGCTCCTGCAGCCTTGTCCGTCCATCGTTCAGCCGCTCCCGCAGATTGTCCTGGCTCTGGATGGCAAAACGTAAATTATTCAGCTCCTGTAAATACGCGTCCATCAGCTTAAGCGCTTCATGCAACGCTTCTTTCGTCTGCGCAATATTCAGCAGATCCTTTGCTTCATGTAATTTTTGCCGATTCTCCCGCAGCTGCTGCCTTACTTCGTGCCACTCCGCATCAATGGCCTTCAATTGCTCCTTGAATACGTTCTGCTTTGTCGTGATGGTTGTCATTTCCTCAAAAATCTCGTATAACGTGCGGTCCGAAGGGATATGCTGCTGCCAGCTGTCCGCCTGCCCGAACATTTGCAAAATCTCCGCATGCCGGGATGCCAGCTGTGCCAGGCGGTCCTCCAGCTGCACCAGTTCCGCCGACAGAAGATCGATCTGCTCCTGCTGATAGCGTTTACGCGATGTACGCCCGATAAACTTCGATGCGCCCTGGTGCGGTGCATGACCGGTCAAGCATCCAATCCGGTAAAACCCGCGCTCATCGAGTGAAAAGCCCCCCTCATGCTGCTCGATCGGGATGCTGCGCAGCACTTCATCGACAAGGGCCGGAGAAATGCCGGCCACCTCTACATCCGGCTGCAGGAAATCGGCTAGCGTATAGCCAAGCAGCTGGGCATCGGGCTGCAGCAACGCATCCTCCGCCACTTCAAATATCTCGGGTGAAATGAGGCTATCCAGCACACCTGTTGTCATCAGCACTGCCTCAAGGCGGCTTTTTTGCTCATCTGTCACATGCGGCTGGAACTCTACCGCTGCGTAGAACGGCACAAACGGAATGTTTCGCTCCGCCAGTTGTTCACGGAAGGCTATCGTCCCTTCAGCCCGCTTTGGTTCAGCCATCTCTTCCTGCCGCAGTCTTTCAAGCAGCTTTTGCTTCTCCTCTATTTCCTGTACAATCTGCCGCTGTTCCGCCTCGTTCTCTTTGCGCTTCACCGTTATATCCCCGCGGAACGTATTCAATCCTTCGATTAAAACCGTTGTCGCCTCATGATAGGCCGTCTTTTCATATAAACCGTCCAGCACGTGCAAAATCTGCTGCCGCTGCTCCGGTGTATAATGTAGGGATTTGTACTGCTCCATCCAATCGAAGATCGCCGTTTTCAGCCGATGCATTTCCTCGTCAAACCAATGCTCCGCCTGCTCCAGCTCTTTTTGCTGCAGATCGATTGCCATCGTCTTTTCCGAGGAGGCACGCTCAAGCTTGCGGTCCTGTTCTGTCAGCTCCAGCTGCCTGGAAACAAGCTTTTCCATGTGGCGCAGCTGCTCCTTGTGCTGCTCCACCTCCTGCTGCCAGTAGTCAAAATGCATCGTGCCTCGCTCCAGGCTTTCCGCATTCAGTGCATGTGCTGCAAACGAGGCATCCTGTGCAAGGAACTGCATTTCCTTTACGATTTCCTGTTGCTGCAATAATTTCTCATCCAGCTCGTCTGTCCATCTGCGTAATAGATGCAGCTGCTCAATCCGCTTTCTCTCCTCGTCACTTTTGCGGTTCCGCAGCTTTTCCACCGTTTTTTCCGTTTGAGCATGCAGTCCCTTGTTTTTATTCAGGTCCTCCTGCAGCTTCCAGACCTTATGGGATTTCAAGGATTCCACTTCCGAAGCAGCGACATGCAGCTCCCGCTGGACGGAACGCTGCTGCTCCGTCAGCTGTTCTGCTTTCAGCCGGGTTTCCTGAAGTGCCAGCTCTTTTGCCTGCTGCTTTTCTGATACATTTTGCAGCCGTTCCTCTGCCGCCAGCACACGCGACGCACGCTCAGCCATGATGTACTGATTGTAGGCATCGTATTTTTTCAGCACCTTTGCATTTGCCTCGTATTCCAATGTCAGCTGTTCAAGCTGCTGCTGCGTCTGGTCCATGCTTTCGATCGTATCGGATAAATGGCGCAGCTCATCGTCCGTTAACGGTGGCAGGGCCGATTCCAGAATTTCATAAATGACAGTCGGCTTAAAGTCCTTCGACAATTTGGGCGCACGCAGCTGAATGAGCAGCTTGACGAGATCCTCGTACGCCTCCATCGTTTCAAAGCCGAAAATATATTTATTCACCAGCTCGGCATACTCTTTCTGCGAATCCACCACGACACCGCCGACACCGATGCGGTTCTGAAGCTCCTTCTGCGAAAAGGGCACGATTTCCGTCTGGCTGCGGTGGGCAAGGTCGAAGTCAACGCCGATGCGCCGGTTATCTGTCAGCAGGAAATACCAGGACTTCAAATCTTTATGCCGGCGCGCCTGCATGCCGATGCCTGTCGTAATATACTGTTCCGAGCCGGTCATTTTATATTCGATGAATAAATAGCCTGTCCGCTCCTCACGCTTCGAGATTTCCTCCTCCCCCAGTAGGTAATCGCTCATTTTCCGTGCCTTGGAGCCGAATGGATCCAGCCGGTCGGGTGTTTTCTTGCCGTCCAGCAGTACAGGAATGAAGCTCTGCATCGTCACGGATTTCCCCGAGCCGTTCGTTCCGCGCAGCAGCAGCTTCCCTTCCGCAAATTCAAAAATTTCTTCATCGTAATACCAGAAATTCAGCAGTCCTGCCCGGTTCATTTGCCACTTTGTCATACTTCATCCTCCTGCTTATAGTCTTTTGGATAGGTGCCGGCCAATACACCAAGCAATGCATGCAGATGGATAAAGCCCGGCTCGCGTATGGCCATGCGCCAATTTTCAAGCTCCATCACGACTTCCTCGCGCACCGCATTGATGGATTTCTCCCGGTACAGCTTTGCCCAGCCTTCCCCCAGCTGTTCACGCAGTTCTCCGAGAATCGTGTTCAGCTGGCCTTCCGTCAGCACGATATCGCCATTTTCACGCGGCGGGTACTGCGGCAGATGCTGATGCAAATAATGCGACAGCTGCAGGATGATATCGGTTATCGCCCGTGTATTCGGGAACAGCTGATAATATTTCTTCGGCTCCGTTGCCGATAAAAAGGCGACATTTTTGAATACGTGCAGCTTGAAGTCGCTATGGCGTTCAATGTCGTCGCTGAGGCGGTTGCGGAAATTGCGGATGTATAAAAAATCCTGGTCCTGGCCGTCACGGCGGTAAACAGCCGGAGAGGTGAACAGCTGACGGTAGACACGCTTCCTCCGCTCATCCTCATTCAGCGATTTACGGTCTTCCGCCATCAGCTGGTCCACATGCTCGAATTTTGCGAACTCCTCCGGAAATGTCCGCATGAAGTAGCGGCTGTAGATCGTCACCTCATACAGCACCTCTTGCTCCTCATGATAGTCGAACCGCTGCACATCGCCGTCGATCGTTTCAATCAAATGAAGGTCCACCAGTATTTTCATCACCCGGATCAATGACTTGCGGTGCCGGTACAGCGTCCAGTCCAGCTCAATGTGCTCATAGCCGATCGCCCGGATTTCCTCACATAATTCGGATAGCAGAAACTGCTCTTCAATGCTTTTCCCTTCTATGAAGGCCAGCGCATAGCAGAAGATCATGTAATCGGTCTTGTCCTGAAACGCCTGGATCCCCATCCAGCCCTCAGGCGACACAGGAATCTTTTCAAGCTTGATGAAGTGCTGGCGCACATGCAGCTCCAGACCCAGCTTTTCATTCGCATAGCGTTTCAACACTTTTTGGCGCTCGCGGATCAACTGATACATCGCAGGCTCTTCCTTCCGCAGCACCCAGAAATGATGCAGCAAATAATCCAGCCCCTGCACCGCCTTTTCGTCAAACAGCTCCTCCATTACGCACTCCCCTCCTCCACTATGTCAAAGCGTACATCCTGCATATGCAAATCGCCGTCTTTTGCATGCAGCACAATTTTTTCCGGCAGTACGTCAATGCGCAGCAGCATGCCCGTCTCTGTTTTGACAAGCCTTTCTTTATTTGTCCGTGCCTTCGCCATCCAGCTAAGCAGCAGCTTCCGCATGAACGGCTCCACGTCATCCAGCTGTGACAGCTGCACATAGCCTTTTTCAAAATAAACGGACAGTAACTCTTCTTCTCGCTGCCGCTCCGCCAGATAGGCTTCCCGCTGCTTCTGCTTTTCCTCTGTCTGCAGCGCTGTACCGGTCGCCTTCGTTTTTTCACGGTAGCGGTTTGTGCGCGGCTTGATGGAGACAAGCTCCGGCTTTTCATCCCACGTATCGGTGTGCAGATCATCTGTCGTATAGCGCTTCAGCTGAAGGTGCTGCACCTGCATCATGCCGAACACCACGGAAGAAAGCTTGTGGGCCTCTGCTAAATCCCCACATTCCCCAAACCATTTCGCCATATGTATATAATCCGTACGGCGGCTTTTAAAATGATGCTGGCGCTCGCCCAGACGCTGGACGTAGCGCGTAATCCGGCGAATCATTTCATTCGTCTGCCACTGCAGCACCTCCAGCTCGCTCTTCTGCCCGTTCACTTCCAAAAACCAGCGCTGGATCGACTGCCAGTATGCCGCATAGCGCTGCTGCAGCTCGTCATCCGTCAGCGCTATCTCCTCCAGGCGCGGAATCGACTTTTCCTTTTCTACAAGCTTCATAAAGAACGGCTGCATCTCCTCTACCGTCAGCCGCTGCAGAATCTCGATGATCTGGATCGCCGTCCTCTGCAGCGACACGATGAAGTCGCGCAAATAGCTGGTAAACTGCGCTTTATAAATCAAGAATGCCTCCGTCTGCATGCGCTGGTCCGTCTTTTCACTATTAATATAGGCGATGTAGTCCGCCGTGCTTGTCCGGATCGTTTTGAAGTATTGCAAAAGATCCTCCCACAGCACCATACATGTACTTGGCTCATCCGGGCTTTGCGCGATTTTCTGCAGCACCTCGAGCAGACGCTCGAACTGCGAGCGCTCCAGCGACCCTTTGAACGTATCATCCACCTTCTTTTCAAGCTCGATCAGCATACGCTCGATTTCAATCGTATACGGTGTCGGCTGATAGCGGAAACGCTTCTTCTTATATTCCTCAATCGTCCGGGCATTCGTCATATCCTGCCGCGCCGATAAGTTATTCCATTCCACCAGCTGCGCCAACTGCTGGTGCAGCTGTTCTTCTTCATACTCTTCAAATTGGGGAATTGTTCGCAAATGCTGGAGAATTTCCTCTGGTGTAATATAATCACGCATACGCTCATGCTGGTGATACACATAACGTAGAATCGTGCGGTAATGGGCGGCAGAGGGAGCCGTTAAATAGCTCGCTTCCACCACGCTCTTCATCGTTTGATCCATTTGGCCTCCCCACTTTCTTTTTAGCTTTATTGTAGCGGAGGGGGGCTGGAGATGCTAGGGATGTGGGAAATCCGCAAGAGACAGGGTTGAAGAAATGATGGTGTTACAATGCTGTTTGCGCTATTAATCTCCAGAGCGGATGTATGCTCTAGAAGCAATATTGAATCAGCACTTCCGTCGTTTACCGGGCGATAAAACCCGCTGCTTTAGCGGCGGGCAGGCAAGTTCCATTAATTATTCGAGTGCCCAGCAATGAAGCCTCATGTTTCCCTTGAAGTCTCGCCGCTTCCGCTAGCGTGTCACTCTTTATGAGGGCTTTATCCAAAAATCACGCTTTCCATCAACCAACATTTGGCTAATCAACAGACGTGGCAGCATACCTATTCTACTACTGCATTTGTAAAGAATCGTAAGGAAAAAGGCTGGATTTTATTTACATACTCTTCATCAAATTATCAACTTATCTACATTTCCATTTAACATCCCTTCTTTACAATAGATTTGTATCATATTTCAGAGGGGAGATGGGAAAATGAGCAAAAAACTATTAGTAGGTACAGGAATGGTCTTATCGTTGTTGTTCAGTCCGTTCAGTCCAGGGATTGCGGAAGGAACGACGGTCGGAGAAAGAAAGCAGGTGGAAAATGTGGCGCATCGTGGGGCAACAGCCTATGCACCCGAAAATACCATCGCCGGTTTTGACCTGGCCGTTGAGATGAAGGCCGACTACATTGAAATTGATTTGCAGAGAAGTAAAGATGGGGAGTTAGTCATCATCCATGATACAACGGTCGACCGGACGACAGATGGAACAGGAAAAGTAGGAGACCTGCCATTGGAGCAGCTTCGAAGCCTTGATGCAGGCAGCTGGAAAGGGGCGCAATTTGCAGGAGAGCAAATCCCGACATTGGAGGAAATTCTTGATCGTTACCACGGGAAAATCGGTATTTTAATCGAATTGAAAGCACCGGAGCTTTACCCCGGAATCGAAGAACAGGTAGCAGCCGCACTGAAGGACCGGAATCTCGACAAACCGCAAAATGAAAAGATCATCATTCAATCCTTCAACTTTGAATCAATGAAGAAAATGGACCAGCTACTTCCCAAGGTGCCGATCGGCGTATTGACTTCTAAACGGGCCGATACAACATTGGCAGCCCTACACGAATTCGCACAATACGCTGACTGGTTCAATCCAAACTACGGCATCGTGACGGAAGAACTGGTGAACCATGTACATGCGCTCGACATGCAGATTGGTTCATGGACCGTACGCAGCCAGGAAGCGGCGGACTTTCTGTTCGACATGGGTGTGGATGCCATCATTACGGATTATCCGGATTATGTAGACCCCCGAAACTAAAGGGTCATAGCCCAGTGTGAAACGTGTGCATGGACGCGCATTCCGAGTAAATGGTTTTGGGCGAGGAATGGAGTGTCCCCATCCCTCGCCCAAACTTATAGCTGCTATTTTTATTTCCCGGACAATATATTCTATTGTTCAGCGGGAATCGACAGTTTATTTCAAATGACGTGTCAGTCTTTCATATGCATTGTCTACACGATCCTGTGTCGGCGGCTCTGTGCCTTCTAGCGGGTATTTCAAGTTCAGTGCTTCCCATTTGTATACGCCCAGTTTATGGTACGGTAGCACTTCCACTTTCTCCACATTGTTTAACGTGCCGATAAATTCACCCAATCGGTCCAGATATTCATCATAATCGGTGATGTCAGGTACAAGTACGTGACGAACCCAAACCGGAATGTTTTTATCTGATAAATACCGTGCGAATTTCAGGATATGATCATTGTATTTGCCTGTCAGCCGCTTATGCCGGTCACGGTCGATATGCTTCAAATCGAGTAAAATAAGATCCGTATACTGCAGCAATTCATCCAACTGGCTTAGATATTCAGGACGTTCCGAGAAATTCCCGCCTGAAGAATCAAGCGTAGTATGAATCCCTTTCGCCTTACATGCCTTGAATAGCTCCGTTACAAACGGCATTTGCAATAATGCTTCACCACCGCTAACCGTAATCCCGCCACCTGATGATTCCATAAACGGACGGTAGCTTTCAAGATCCTCCATGATTTCATCCACAGTCATGATCTTGCCTGTGCCAAGTTCCCACGTGTCCGCATTGTGGCAATATTGGCAACGAAGCAAGCAGCCTTGTGTAAATACGATATATCGAATTCCAGGTCCATCGACTGTACCACATGTTTCAATGGAATGAATGTTCCCTTGCATAGTAAAATTCTCCTCCTAGCCTCTATCCATACAAAGATGAAAAGGCAATCTCCAGTAAAAGAAAAGACCAAAATGAATAACAACTGCCATCAGCGCGTCATCCGATTTTGGTCTTTGCATAGCTGCCGCGCCTGCTGGACTAAAGCCCATCTCCCAAGGTTTAGTCGATGGGCTTCAAGTCAGTTGCACACGCCGCTTTTTTCGCTTTTTCTTGTATTACATACTTCCGTGGAATGTACGGTTAATTACATCGATTTGTTGTTCACGAGTTAATTTAATGAAGTTAACTG
>JBJEFP010000178.1:0-1693 GCA_051874195.1 Lysinibacillus sp.
AAACAATGGTTGTGGGATTAAGTATTTTTATAACAGGCATAGCAGTTATTATGATTGCGATTATGATATTCAATATTTTACAAAATGAACGTGGCCAAATTGGTATTTTAAAAGCGCTAGGGTACAGCCGTGTAAAAATTGCTGCCCCTTATCTACTATCGATCATAACGTATGCATTCATTATGCTGCTGTTTGGTTATGGTGTCGGCATTTACCTTGCTGAGCCATTGAAAAACATGTATCTCGATTTTTATTTACTTCCTGAAGTACCTATTCGTCAGTTGCCATCTGTATTTATTACAGCAATTTTAGTGCCCCTTACGTTTTTTGCACTCGTTTTCGGCTTTATTTTATGGAAAATTTTAAGAGAAAGTGCACTGCAATTATTGAAACCTCAGCAGTCGCAGTCCATTAATCGTCTGAGCCGTCTGGTGGGCAGGCTACTGGCAAATGCAAAGGGTTCAACAAAGTTCAAATACCTGCAGGCAATCAGAAGTACCGGCAGCTTTATCATCTTCTTTTTAGGTATAATGTTTGCCACTATTTTAATCACTTTATCCTTTATGTTAAGCGGACTGGTCGACCGGATGACAGTAGGCTATTTAGAAAAGGTGGATTTCGAATACATTGCTTATGTAGATGTTTCAAAGGCTACTCCTGCACTGCAAGATGGGGAAGAGCCATTTTTAACTTACCCCTATGCCAAGTTGAACAAAAAAATCGTCACATTACAGGGATTGCAGGAGGACAACAGGCTTTATCAGCTTTACGATGAAGACGATCAAAATATAACAGCATTGCTTTCTAAGGGCGTCATCATTACGCAGCCGCTTAGTATAACGGAAAAGCTTTCAGTTGGCGACACCATTACGATTACAGTCAATGACCGGCAGATGGAGAAGCCAATTGTAGGGGTTGTGGATGATTACACAGGAAATCAAATCATAATGGATAGCAAGGAGCTGAGTCTGTTTTTATCGGATGGACAGTCGGACAAGCTATATAGCGGCATTTACTCGAAGAAGCCTATTTCGGATGAACACTATCTATCCGTCGTCTCAAAGCAATCCATGCTGGATCTATCGGCTTCGATGAGTGAATATATGCTTTTGATAACGAATGTTTTGATTGGTGGGGCAGCGATCATCGCAGCTAGTATTCTATTTGTTTTAACCTCCTTTACTGTCGAAAGGAACTACTATGCCATTTCACTGTTAAAAGTCATGGGCTATACGAAACGTGAGGTCAACGCGATGATCTTAAACAGCTATTATATCTATGCACTGATTTGCTACGCCATCAGCATTCCGATTTCCTTAATTACTATACGCGCTGTCGTCATCCTTTTTGCGGATGGATATAATCTTGTATTGCCACTGGAATATCATTGGACATATATGCTCTATACCTTCGTCATCCTGTCCATTGTTTTCCTCATAAGCACATGGGTGAGCAGACGCAAAATCAGCCGCATACCGCTTCAGGAAGTCCTGAAGCAATATAATGGCTGACGATCCATCACGCAGCGGTGCAATCTCGGTCCTGGTCCGGCTTTTGCTCACGCGCCCGGTACTGAATACACAAAAAATAGAGCATTTGATAAAAAAGCATGTAACTACTCAGCCTCTATAAAAACACTGTACTCATGACTGTACATTCTACTAAGGGCGGACGCTTTCTGCGGGCGAGGCCA
>JBJEFP010000178.1:1793-8483 GCA_051874195.1 Lysinibacillus sp.
GCCACACGATGTGACGGTTTTAGCCTTCGCTCCATATGCTTTTCCTCTTCTAGAGTGGGGCTTGATGTAAATCGAAAAGCATGACAAAAAGAGGCAACGACTTGTATTCATTGCCTCTAGATAGACGATGGATTCAAATCCATCGTTCCTGTCTCCATAAACTCTTGCGGGAGCAGTAAGACAGGCTTTTAAAGGAATCTAATCGTAGCAAATCAGCTGTTACATCGTTTAAACAGCTTAATTCCGGATGAGGTAGTCGAATGCACCGAGTGCTGCAGTGGCGCCCGATCCCATGGAAATAATGATTTGCTTGTAGGGGCTATCTGTACAATCCCCGGCAGCAAATACACCCGGCATGCTGGTAGCCCCGCGCTTGTCTACAATGATTTCACCAATTCGAGTACGCTCGAGCGTGTCTCCTAGCCATTCGGTATTCGGGACAAGGCCGATCTGGACGAACACACCCTGCAGTTCGATATGATGTTCTTCTTCTGTTTCACGGTCAACGTAGGTAATGCCGTTTACTTTGTCAGTACCTGTAATTTCTTTTGTTTGCGCGTTCCTAATGACCGTTGCATTAGGAAGGCTGTCAAGGCGATTTTGCAGGACTGTATCGGCTTTTAGCTCCGGAGCGAATTCGATGACGGTTACATGCCTAACAATTCCGGCCAGGTCAATCGCAGCTTCCACACCGGAATTGCCACCGCCGATGACGGCTACATCCCTGCCTTCAAACAATGGACCATCACAGTGAGGGCAGTAGGCTACGCCTTTATTCTTGAACTCCGCTTCTCCAGGGACGCCCAGATTCCGCCAGCGTGCCCCGGTTGAAAGGATGACCGTCTTACTTGTAAGGACAGCGCCGTTTTCCAGTTCGATTTCAACAAGGCTTTTCTTTTCCAGATGTACTGCACGCTGCCCCTTCATGACATCGATGTCGTATTCTTTTACATGTTCTTCAAGGCTAATAGCAAGCTTGGGGCCTTCCGTGTACTTCGTGCCGATGAAGTTTTCAATGCCGAGTGTCTCCAGAATCTGCCCGCCGAAACGTTCAGCAACAAGGCCGGTCCGGATGCCTTTACGTGCGGCATAGATGGCTGCACTGGCACCGGAAGGACCACCGCCAACAACGAGGACATCATAGGGTTCCTTATTGGAAAACGCTGAGGCATCTTGGGTATTGCCCATCTTTGCCAGGATTTCTTCTAATGCCATACGGCCGCTTCCAAAGGCCTCCCCATTCAAGAAGACCATTGGAACGGCCAAAATATCTTTCCTTTCAATCTCCTCTTTGAAGACGGCACCGTCAATCATCGTATGCGTGATGCCAGGGTTGAGAACACTCATAATATTTAGTGCCTGCACGACATCCGGGCAGTTATGGCAGCTTAGACTGACATAGGTTTCAAAATGGTAGTTGCCCTCAATCGCTTTAATCTGGTTCATGACACTTTGATCAATCTTTGGAGCCCTTCCGCTTACCTGAAGCAAGGCTAATACGAATGAAGTAAATTCATGTCCCAGCGGAATGCCGGCAAACGTAACCCCTGTATCTTCACCGACACGATTGATACTGAAGCTCGGCGTTCTAGGAAGAGGAGCCTTCTCTATTTTTATTTTGGACGACATAGCCGCCAGCTCGTCAAGTAGAGCCAGCATATCGCCTGATACTTTATCGGAGCCGGCACTGACCTTCAGTACGATGTCGTTTTCCACCAGCTGGAGGTACTGATCTAATTGCGCTTTTAAATCTGCATCAAGAATCATCGGCTGTACTCCTTAAATTTTCCCTACAAGGTCAAGGCTCGGCTTAAGTGTTTCAGAGCCTTCCTTCCATTTTGCCGGGCATACTTCACCAGGATGTGTGCGAACATATTGAGCTGCTTTAATTTTGTTGATTAATGTACTTGCATCACGGCCAATTCCACCTGCGTTAATCTCGATTGCCTGGATGGTGCCATCCGGATCGATGATGAACGTGCCGCGGTCCGCTTGTCCCAGTTCTTCAACATAGACATCGAAGTTGCGTGAAAGAACATGGGCAGGGTCGCCAATCATCGTATACGTAATTTTTCCGATTGCTTCTGACGTATCATGCCATGCTTTATGTGTGAAATGGGAGTCCCTTGAAACGGAGAACACTTCCACTCCAAGCTCCTTAAGGGTTGGATATTGTTCTTGAAGGTCTTCAAGCTCCGTTGGACAGACAAACGTAAAATCTGCGGGATAGAAGCAGACAACGCTCCAATGGCCCTTTAAATTTTGTTCAGTGACTTCGATGAAATCGCCATCCCTATATGCCTGTGCTTTGAATGGCAGCACTTCTTTCCCGATCAATGACATAGTTAGCATCCTCCTACTATCGAGTGAATTAAATGAAAGCTCATCCCGTGCATGTTATAAGCTATCTATAGTTAAGATGTCCTGAGAAAAAATAATGTAAACATATAATTAAATAATTTCATCTTTTACGCCTAATGATAGTAGGGGATATGCTTTGTATGTGACGACAGTATTCAAACTGGAGAAATCAAAGACCAGGGTGGCAAAGAGACATGGGGGGTATAAGTGGCAATTCGCCTTTAAATACGCTGAAGCGAACCGTATCACTCGTCTTCATTCCTAATAGCTCTTACATAAAAATGAGCTTTCCCCCCAGAACCGGCATTCGGCTGCTACTGTCGAAGGACCGGTACCATTGTCATGGAGCCTACTGACCTCATGTAAAAGTTCAGCAATCGCCAATTGTACATCTGCTAACGTTAAAAGGCGTTGCTGTAGCGTGTGTAATTTTTTGAGGCAGGCTGAAAGGCCCTGTATTATTGTATTAAACCCAATATAAAAAGGTAATAATTTTTATGATGTTTAAATTGAAGGAAATGGAGGAGGATGACTATGAAACAACAATTATTTCAGGCCATGTCAAAAAATGAACGGACATATGAGGAAATGGCGAGAGACATATGGGAGCATCCACAAGTCGGTTATGAGGAAACGTATGCCTTTTCTTTACAAAAGGATTTTTTACACAACGAAGGATTCCGCATCACGACAAATGTAGGGGGAATCGAAACCGCCTTTGTCGCAGAGTGGGGGACAGGGGGGCCGATTATCGGCTTTTTAGGAGAATACGACGCCTTGCCTGGATTGAGCCAGCAAGACCAGCCGACGTACGCACCCTTTACGGAAGGTGGGCCTGGCCATGGGTGCGGGCATAATCTGCTGGGCACGGCAAGTGTGGAAGCGGTTGTGGCATTAAAGCGATTGATGGACGAACAGAACATAGCGGGAACGGTCCGTTATTACGGCTGCCCTGCGGAAGAGCTGCTTTCGGGTAAATCGTTCATGGCACGCGCCGGGGCATTTGATGATGTAGACATTGTGTATGCGTGGCATCCGGGAACGTTTAATCTGACGGTCAATTCATCAATGCAAGCCATGACAGCAATCGAGTTCTTCTTCAAAGGCCGGACAGCTCACGCAGCAGCAGCGCCGCATCTAGGCCGCAGTGCACTTGATGGGGTGGAGCTGATGAATGTCGGGGCCAATTATATGCGTGAACATGTACCGGACGGGTCGCGTATCCATTATCAAATTACAAACGGCGGCTCGGCACCGAATATTGTGCCGGAAGAGGCGAGTGTATATTATTTCCTGCGCGGCGCAACACGTCAGGCGGTCGATGAATTGCAGAGCCGTTTGATAAAGGTGGCAGAAGGGGCAGCGCTCATGACGGAAACATCAGTCCGCTATGAGATAAGGGCGTCATGCTATGACAGTCTACCGAACATGACATTAAATACATTAATGGCTGAGCAATGGAAGGAGCTGCCGCCACTGACATATACAGCTGAGGAAAGAAGCTTTGCCGAGCAGTTGAGCAAATCCATTGATCCTGGTGTCATGGCTGGAGCGAAACAACAGCTACAAATGCTCGGGGGAAATCCTGACGGCATTTTGCTGACGGATACGTACCATATTCCACAAATGTTCCGCCAATCTACGCCGGGCTCAAGTGATTTAGGGGACGTTACATGGATTGCCCCACTCGGACAAGTGCTCACAACTTGTGCTCCGCAGGGTGTCCAAGTGCATACTTGGCAAGCGACGGCCTCCTTCGGCACAACAATCGGCATGAAAGGGATGCACTATGCCGCCAAAACGATGGCCGGCGCAGCGCTGGATACATTATTGAACCCGGACATCATCGCAAAAGCAAAGGAAGAATTCAATCGATTGCGCGGAGGACTGGAATATAAATGCGCCATTCCACAAGAGGTGCAGGCGCCAAAGCCTACTGAGGCAAAATAGATACTACGCTGTACTGACGGAGCAGGTCGGTACAGCTTTTTGCGGTCTAGCCATACTCGCTTAGGATATCAATCTATAACCGATGACACCAATAAAATGAGCTGATTGAAATGGGAGCGCAATAAAAAAGCAGGCATTTATTATGCCTGCTCCAAAAAATCAGAGGGATGCTTGTTTTACGAGAGTGCCTGTCGATGGACTACAGGTCTTTTTCTTCATCAGTCAATAAATTCTGGATGACGAGGTTCGTGATATTCGGTACGATTTCCAGCGAGTATTTCATTTCCATCCGTTCTAGTTTCTTATGGGCATCCAAGCCATATGGGCCGATGTTGATGACAGGGACATTTATATCTCGGATGTCCTGGAACTCGACATAATGTTTTGTCCCCCAGCCGGGATTGTTTTTCGAAACGGCGTTGATGCCATTTTCATCATCACTCAGGGCCATGAAGCTCATGTCAGAAATATACGGGAAAAAGTTCCGCGTGACGATCGGATGTGGATATTCCGGCTGGATCGTCTCCACTGCCTTATCGAGCGCGCTGATCAAGTTCAGCTCATCCATCGTTTTCCCCGTCACTTCAATCCTCGGCGAGTAGAGGGAAGAATAGAATAAAATGATGGCCGGGTCCTTATCCTTCATCCACTTCCAGGCTTCCTCGACGACCCGTGCAGCAAACATGCGCGTATCCAATGTCTGGTCTGCCAGGAGGTCCTGCTTAAAGCCATTCATGTGGGCAATGAATGAGTCGCCGTTTTCCCCGATCAATAATTGCTCCATTTCTTCATACGTAAAGACTCTCGGCTTCCAAGGGGGCGAGACGAAGGGTTCCCCGCTGATTCCACTGTATGTGCGATATCTCTCTTCGAACGTAGCAAGCGCATTGGCAAAAGCGATCGTCGCTTGTTCCTTGAGCTTGTCCAGTACATCTTTTGGAGACCAGGAATGGATGAAGAAATTATAATAAACATAGGCCGAGAGCGCCGTTTGGACGGTATAGGATGGTTTCAGGTCCGTCTGCTTCAATGAGACGGGCGGGACTGTCGTCTCTCCGTAGGCCTCGTTGCAAAGCTCGGGATTATAGTTGATTTGCTTTGTCAGTTCGGCGGCGATAAAGTTCGGGTCCAGCCCTTCAAACGCCGAACCGACATGTGTTTCTGCGCCGGTTATAAAGAATGATGGCAGCAGTTTGCCGACCGTCCCTTTATAGATATAGCGATTTTCGTCCCCTTCAAAGCGGGGTGAAACGAAATCGGAATTGATGGCTGCAATGTATTCAAAGCCATGTTCCGCTTTCCATCTCTTCAACGTTTTTAAAGAGGAAAGCACGCCGTGTGAGCCGTCTTCTTCGTCGCATTCCGCTAACAACAGCAGGTTGCCGTCCAGCTCCTCGGGATGTTCGGAATAGTACTTTAAGAGATAGAGATTGCTGGCAACACCGCTTTTCATATCAAGGACGCCGCGGCCGAACAGCCAATCCCCCGATTCCAGATGCTCCTTGGCTGAAACGGGAAGCTTCTCCTGTTTCAGCGCTGCCATCAACTCATCTGGAGAGCAGGCGTTCTCCTTCAATTGGTTGAAGTCATCAATCCCGACCGTATCGATATGGCCCATCAAGATGATGGTACGTTTGCTGCTTCCTTTTTTCCCTTTTACAAATGCCATTACATTGTATCGTTCCTGAGCGTCATTTACGGTCTTCTCTAAAGCGACTGAGCCAGGATTATGTAAAAAGTAGGGGAATGAAGAGATGGTCTGGAATAAAGAATGGGCGATTGTGCCCTCGCCGCTTGTATTTACGATGCTTTCTATGTGAACAAGCTGTTTTGTATAAGTGAGTATATCTTCACGGCAATTCAACATATGAACGCCTCCTTTTTCTGTGCATTATTTTACCAAAATGTAACGTAAGTTCTAAAACCCGTCAAGTAGTCAATCATACAAATAAATCAAATTGCTATTGTATTGTTTGAAATATTCCACTATAATGGAAAAGGTTATCTTAAATTTCATATTAAATCCTCGTCTTTTGCATTAGATGGGGTAGAGGTCGCGGTTTATAAGAGTATCCTATTGGAGATTTAGTGAAATCTATGAAAATAGGAAAAAGGATGAATCGCCGAAGCTTGTTGAAGTCACTATTTCAATAAAGCTGGGGCTGCACTCGAACAGGGGCAGAACTGTCACAATTCCTTTGAATTGTGGAGAACTATCACAACCAATGCACAAGAGATGAGGGTGTACGTAAAACACTGTCACTTCAAAGGGACAGTGTTTTTTTATTTCAAAGGAGGAATACAGATGAAAAAGTTTTCAATCTTTTTAGTTGCGGCAATGCTGCTGGTCTTATCTGCATGCGGCACGGAGAAGAGTGG
>JBJEFP010000178.1:8583-10736 GCA_051874195.1 Lysinibacillus sp.
AAAGAAGGCACATTGACATTTGCGATGACAGGGCAGTATCCACCATTGAATTTCAAAAAGGATGGCAAATTGACTGGATTCGATGTGGAAATCGGGACTGAAATTGCTGAGCGCATGGGGCTTGAGGCGAATCCTGTAACAAATCCTTGGGAAACGATTATCCAAGGGCTGAAGGCGAATAAATATGATGCAATTATCGGAAGTATGACTGCAACACCTGAACGCGATAAGCAGATTGATTTTACAGAACCGTATTACTTGTCGGGCGCACAGATCTTTGTTGCAGAAAACAATACGGATATCCAGTCGAAGGAAGATCTGAAAGGGAAGACAATCGGCGTCATTCAAGCAAGCACTTGGAAGGACATGGCCGAAACATTGACTTCCCATGATCAGGTGAAGGGCTATCCGGTCGATGTCAATGCACTTCAGGACTTGGCGCTTGGACGTCTGGATGCGGTGATTACCGATAAGATCGTCGGCGTCAGTGCAAAAAATGAAAAAGGCTTGGAAATCAAACCGATTGGTGATCTGTTGAATGAGGACCGCGTGAGCATCGGAGTGGCGGAAGGAAATGAAGACCTCGCCGAGAAAATCAATGAGGCGCTTCAGTCCATGATTGATGATGGGACATACGAAGAAATCAGTATGAAGTGGTTCGATACAAACATTATGGAAAAATAGCTAACAGTATGTCAGGCGAGCGTCTTGTACCAGGCGCTCGTACTATAAAGAAAGGAGGCTGGTCTCATGGTTTTTCTACAGAATATTGCCGATATTTTTAGTGAACATGGCGTCGCCTTTTTAAAAGCTTCTTGGATGACCATCTCGATAACGGCCATCTCCCTGCTGTTCGCGATGATGATTGGCCTTATTTTTGCCGGTTTTAAAATTTCTTCAAAAAGGATTCTGAATTGGATTGCCGATATTTATATTGGCGTCATCAGGGGCACGCCTCTCATTGTCCAGATCATGTTCCTGTATTACGGATTGGCCAATATCGTGAATTTGGACAGCTTCACGGCTGGCGCATTGGCATTGGGCATCCATACGGGTGCTTATATTGCCGAAATCTTCAGAGGATCCGTACAATCAATCGACCGCGGACAGATGGAAGCTGCGAGGTCCTTAGGAATGTCATCCTCTCTTGCAATGAGGAGAATTATCTTTCCCCAGGCGTTCAAACGGTCCATCCCTCCCTTGGCCAATCAGTTCATTATCGGCTTGAAGGATTCTTCCCTTGTCGCGTATATTTCTGTAACAGATTTATATAACACGGCCCTGGGAGTGCAGGGGGAAAACTATATGCCATTCGAAACATATTTTGTCGTCGGCATCTATTATTTAGTCATTGTACTTATTTTCACGTGGGCTGCGAAACGGATTGAACAGAAAATGGATGTCAGCAAGCCGAAGGAGGTTGCGATTGCATGATTGAAATTCATAATCTTTCAAAGTCCTTTGGAAAGCTTGAAGTCTTGAAAAATATCAACCTGCGTATAAACGAGAAAGAGGTAGTCGTTTTAATCGGTGCGAGTGGCTCAGGGAAGAGTACGTTGCTTCGATGCCTGAATTTTTTGGAAGTGGCACAAAGCGGCGAGATTGTCATTGATTCCGAAAAAATAGACAGAGCAAAAACGGATTTGAATAAAGTGAGGGAAAAGGTGGGGATGGTGTTCCAGCACTTTAATCTATTCCCTCATAAAACGGTGCTTGAAAACATCATTGAAGCGCCGGTCTTTGTGAGAAAAAAAACAAAAAGTGAAGCGATTGCAAAAGCAAGGGAGCTTCTTAAAAAGGTGGGGCTGGAGGACAGGGCCAACTATTATCCTGAACAGTTGTCGGGAGGACAAAAGCAGCGTGTGGCGATTGCAAGGGCACTGGCGATGGAGCCGAAAGTGATGCTTTTCGATGAGCCGACTTCCGCCTTGGATCCGGAGCTGGTCGGTGAAGTCCTTCAGGTCATGAAGGATCTCGCAAGCGAAGGGATGACGATGGTGATCGTGACCCATGAAATGGGCTTTGCAAAAGAAGTGGCGGACCGGGTCATCATGCTGGCAGACGGCACTATTATAGAAGAAGGGCATCCAAATGATCTGTTTGCCCAGCCGAAGCATGAACGGACACAACGGTTTTTGAATCAGATATTATAA
>JBJEFP010000179.1:0-10660 GCA_051874195.1 Lysinibacillus sp.
GTATAACAGTCAGTTTGAAACAGCGTCTTAAAAGAGAGGATAACGAAGGTAGTGATATAAGTGTACAAAACCCGTGCGTCTTTCTGAGAAAATCAGAAGATGCACGGGTTTTCACGTTCAGGAAATTTGGTAAAGCCGGGAAGCTGTCCGCGCATGTGCAGACAGCTTTCCGGCTATTGGTTTTTCGGCTGGAACACTTCGTTGTAGTCCGTTGCCTCGCGCAGCGCACGTTCCTCTGTGGGAATGCGCACGGAGAGCATGAGGAGGTTCAAAATCGTAAAGGTGACCGCCGTGAAATAGGCGCCGAACATGAGCGGCAACAGCGCAATCTCGATGCAGACGACGAGATAGTTCGGGTGGCGGATGTAGAGATACGGCCCTTTTGCTACGACATTGGCCCCTGGCAGGATGATGATTTTCGTATTCCAGAACGGGCCGAGCGATGCAAGGCACCATACCCGCAGAGCCTGTACGGCCAAAAACAGCACGAACAGCCAAGGGAATAGCGGGGAAGGGCCAAGGTCTAGGTAGGTCACTTCGATGATCAGGCTGATGAAGAAGCCCATATGCAGCGCAATCATGATTGGGTAGTGGTTGGCACCGACCTCATAGGCACCCTTTGCGAGCATGCGCTTTTCATTCTTTCGCGCCACCACGAGCTCCAGCAGCCGCTGGATGATGACGAGCGATAGGACGATGAAGAATAGCAAGTTATTCCCTCCATTCAAGTAGGACCGCTTCGCCGCTGAAGCCTGGTCCCAGCGCAACAAGCAGTCCGAACGTATTCGGTTTATTTTCCTTTTGCATGAACTGCTCCAGTACATACAGGACGGTCGGGGAGGACATGTTGCCGTTCACCCGTAAGATTTCACGCGACACATCGGTCTGCCCTTCGCGTAGGTTCAGTGCCTCCTCATAGGCTGCGAGCACCTTCTTGCCTCCGGGATGGGCGACGAAATTGTCGATCTGCTCTGCGGATATATCATGTTCTCCCAAAAATTCATGGATGAACGGTCCGAGCCATTTGGAGATGATGGTCGGGATGCTTTTCGCGAACACGACATGGAGGCCGCTGTTCTTGATATTCCATCCCATGACATCCTCCGAGTCGGGCATCCATTTCGAGGCTGTCCCGTGGATGTGCGGCATCGGCTTGTCCTGCCCCAGCTCGACCTCGTCCCCGCATACAAGGGCGCACGCGGCACCATCTGCGAACAGGGATGTGCCGACCAGGTTGCTTTTCGAATAGTCGTCCTTCTGGAACGTCAGGCTGCATAGCTCGACACAGACGACGAGCACCTTTGCCTTTGGGTGTGCCTTGCAGTAATCGTATGCCCGGCTGACTCCGCCGGCACCCCCTGCACAGCCAAGGCCCCAGATCGGCAGTCGGACGGTCCGGTCGGAGAAGGGGAGGACGTTCATGACACGGGCATCGATGCTCGGTGTGGAAAAGCCGGTCGTACTGACGAAGATGATGGCATCGATGTCTTCCGTGGAAATGGGCGCATCGAGAAAGGCGCGGTTGCCCAGGCATTTTTTTATGACCTCGACGCTATATTCTACCGCAAGCTTGATGTACAGGTCGTTGCGGTCTTCAAATGTATGCGGCTCCCGGTACCAATCGGCAGGGACGCAGAAGTTGCGGCTTTCAATCTGGCCGTTCGCGAACACCCGCAGGAGGCGTTCAAGCCTGGGGATCTTGTCCTGAAAGAGTTCTTTTGTCAGCTGTTCGATATTGGATTGGGCTAATGGATAGGGTGGTTGATATGTACCAATGGAAGCGATTTTCGGCATAGACAATTCTCCTTCAACATAATTACTTTCTTTCAATGTATTGAAAGAAGTTAGGAAATATACAAAGCTAGTGGAATCGTATGTGATTTGTAGGAAGGGGCGGCACAAGCGCCCCTCTTAAAAGGTAGGTAGGCGGTCTCCTGCTGAAGACCTGATGATTGTATACCTTACAGTTCCACCATATTCCATAAGTTAAACGGATAATTTTAAAGACGAAGAAAAAACACCTCCACGGTTGTGAAGGTGCCGTATATTCAATCCAAATATTTGCCCTGGTCGGGAATGGCGCGCTGCTGGAAGTCCGCTGCAAGTGCGGCCAGCTCCCTGGTCAATTCTTCGCCCGAAATCGGTCCCCCGTGCCCGGTAACGGCCACTGTCGGCTTCAGCGCTTCGAGTGAGCGGACGGATTCCCATGCCTTGTCCCAGTCCGTCGTCAAGTATTTCGGCGGTCCGCTTACTTCCTTTTCCTGTACGAGGACCTTGAACAGCGACTCCTGTTTGACCGTGACGAACGCATCGCCGGCGATCAGGGCGCGGTCTGCCTCGCGGAACAATGATATATGGCCCGGTGCATGCCCAGGCGTGTGGATCCATTTCCAGCCCGGCATCGTCGGGACGGAGAAATCGGCGGGCAACGGCTTCACGCGGTCGCCGAGGTTGATCGCCTCATTCGGAAAGTAGGAAGACATACGTGCCACCAGCCCACCACCTACGGAAGGATCGGGCTCCGGATAGTCGGCGCTACCGTTCAAATAGGGCAGTTCCGCTACGTGTGCATAGACAGGGACATCCCAGTGTTGCAACAGCTCTATGATGGCACCGACGTGATCGAAGTGGCCGTGCGTCAGGACAATCGCTTTTGGCTTCGTACCGGGACCGAAGCGCTCTTCCGCCTCCTTTATGATGGCATCGGCGGAGCGGGGCATGCCTGCATCGACGAGCGTCCAGCCGTCGTTTTTTCCCGGGTCTCCGACAAAGCATACATTGACCACCTGTATCGTAAAGCAGTAGATGTCAGGCGTCGCCGCTTGTCCGACCATGCTCAGCATCGAGGTCATCGGAATGTATTTATAGTCATCGCCGTAGTGCATTTCCTTTGTCATGTGAAAACCTCCCTTTCAAGGATACTTTATATGTTTGCTTTTCCTGAAATTCTTATTCCTAAACAATGGTCTTCTACTTTTAAGTTAGTTTGTCTGGGGATTGGGTAATATGAAAACTATACCAAACGCAGGAGGGATGAAAGTGAAAGCAGTAACGTATCAAGGGGCACAGGATGTCCAAGTGAAGGAAGTACCGGATGCAAAGATTGAAAAGCCGGATGATATTCTCGTCCGCATCACGACGACGGCGATTTGCGGATCGGATCTCCATATCTACCGAGGATCCGTGCCGACGACAAAAGGATTCGTCATCGGGCATGAGCCGATGGGGATTGTAGAGGAAGTCGGGCCGGAAGTGACAAAGGTCAAGAAGGGCGACCGTGTCGTCATCCCGTTCAACATTTCCTGCGGGGAATGCTTCTATTGTCAGAATCACATGGAAAGCCAATGCGACAATTCCAATGAAAATCCTGCGCTCGATTCAGGCGCCTATTTCGGCTACACGGAGCGGTACGGCAACTATCCGGGTGGCCAGGCGGAGCTGCTGCGTGTCCCATACGGCAATTTTATCCCTTTTAAAATTCCGGAGTCATGCGAGCTGGAAGACGAGGCGTTGTTATTCATGTCGGACGTATTGCCGACAGCCTACTGGAGTGTCGAGCATGCCGGGGTTAAAAAAGGGGATACGGTCGCTGTGCTCGGCTCGGGGCCGATTGGGCTGATGGTGCAGAAATTCGCCTGGATGAAGGGTGCAAGCCGCGTCATCGCGGTCGATCCGCTCGACTATCGCCTGGAGCACGCCGTTCGCACAAACAAGGTCGAAGTGTACAATATGGATAAGTTCGACGATGTGGGGGACCATATCCGCGAAATCACAAAGGGCGGCGTGGACGTCGTCATCGACTGTGTCGGAATGGACGGCAAGATGTCCCTGCTTGAAAAGGCGGGGCAGAAGCTGAAGATGCACGGCGGTTCCCTGAGCGCCATCGACATTGGCCGCAAAGCCGTCCGCAAATTCGGGACGATCCAGCTGACGGGCGTCTACGGGCTGAACTACAACATGTTCCCGCTCGGCAATATCTTCGAGCGCAACGTGACGCTGAAGACGGGCCAGGCACCGGTCGTCCATTACATGCCGATGCTGTATGATATGATTGTCCAAGGAAAAATCGATCCGACGGAAATCATCACGCACAGTATGCCGCTGGAGCAGGCGAGCGATGCATACCGTATGTTCCATGACCATGAGGACAGAAGCATCAAGTTCGTGCTGAAAAATTAGAAAAACAGCTCTCAGACTGTTTGACGGGAAGAGAAGGCCTCTTCCAGACGTCGAATGGTCTGAGAGCTTTATCTATAGTAAATCAGCTACTCCTTTTGAACCCTTACCAGAAGAATGCCCCCGCTAGTGCGATACCTGCGATTGCGCCAAGTGCGATGCCGTAGCCGAAGCCACCGCCGCCCCAGCCCCAGCCCCAGCCGAAGCCATATCCGCCGCCCATGCCTCCATCAGGCATAAGCCAAACCATGTTCCTGTCGACACGAGTAATTCTGCCTACATGGACTTTGCCGCATTTTTCCTGGATGCGCACGCGCTTGCCTTGATACTGGCAGCACATGTCGTACATATTGTTATATTGACCCATCGTTCTCCCCTCCTTTTACCTTAAACTACTTATTACTATATGTTGAGGAGAATGATAGACACGTGCTAATCGTCTAGTACATATACTGTGAAAAAGGATGAGAACGAAATGTCTGTCAAAAAGACTCAAAAAACGCTTCGTAAAATCAGTGAAAAATGCCAGGGGAAACCGAGGCGAGCGATTGCTTCCATCCAACGTGACACGATTACAGGACCGCTTGCAGCGATATTTCCCGATACCCCAGAGGAGGCGATCTACTACCAGCTGCTGCAGAACGGCCTATTTGAAGCGAATGAATGGACCGGGCTGGAGGAAACCGTGGCGAAGCTGGAGGAAAGGGACATCTGGGCGCTTGCAGGAAAGGAATACACCCGTCTGCGGAAGCTGTGGAAGGGCCCCGAGGTGGACATCTATATCTATCCATTGACGAAGAAAAGGCTTTCGGTGGATGGCATGGTGGCGAATAAGAACGGCGTCGCGTACAAGAATGCGCTGTTCCTGTTCGTCACGCCTGAACTGGAGGAACGGGAGCTGTATGCGCTGCTTGCCCATGAATACCATCATATCTGCAGGATTTTTCACAGGGGTTCTTCGCCGATGGAACATTCTTTAAAGGAGTCCCTTGTCATCGAGGGCATGGCGGAGGCCGCTGTCGAGGAGCTGTACGGCGAGGAGTGGCTTTCCCCGTGGGCAAAGAGGTATACAGCCGAGCAGGCGAAGGACATGTGGGAGCGGCATTTCGTCCCGTCCCTTGAGGTGAAGGGCGTGCCGAACCATCGCCCGTTTCTATATGGGGACCGGCGGATGGGGCTGCCGCAGTGGGGCGGGTACTCTATCGGCTACCACATCGTCCAGTCGTATCTTCAAAAGAACGGGCCGGTCAGCCAGCGCAAGCTAATTAAATTGTCCGCAGATGAGATCGTGGCGGGCTCGGACTTTTCCATCCGCAAGTGATTGCACTTTTTGGGAGAAGTCTGCCCGTCTCCATCCCCATTGCATAGGATAAAGAAGGGGGGAGCGGATTCCTCCCTTGGAACTTATCCTTTTTTAGGTACGGGAGTGTACACATATGGAGCAAGCCGTTTTCGCTATTCAGGTTTTATTGAGCGCGGTCTTCGTCTTTGTCGGCTTTGGCAAGATATCGGGCAGCTCGATGTTCAGGATGGCCTTCATTAAATGGCGCCTGCCACCGTGGTCCCTACAGGTGACGGGCTTTGCAGAAATCACCGGGGGCATCATGCTGCTGTTCGGGCTGCTCGTCCAAGTCCTGGCCCTCTATGGTCTTTTGCTTCTTTTCTTTATCTGCATCGGTGCCATGATGACCCATGTCCGGATGAAGGACGGCGTGAAGGAAATGCTGCCGATCATCGTCCTGTTTGTCCTGATCGTCTTTCTGCTGCTGTATTTCCTGTAGAAAAAGAGGGGCCCATCCGAGGAGGCATTCATTCGGATGGGCGCTTTTTTGTCCAGGGCTAGGAGTGCGGCTGCCTTCTCGCGTACAGCCACAGTGAAATGACGGTGAAGACAAGAACGGAAGCCGCTATGAACAACAGGCTATGCGATAGGGAAATGACCGTCTCGCCCCATTCATAATGGACGCCGAAATGCACCTCATAGGAGTTGGCGGCTTCCGGATTGCCGGCGAATACGGCATCGATTGAATCGTGCATCAGGACTTCGCGGTACAGGACCGCGGTATGGCTGACGGGGAACAGCATGATGGCTTTTTGCACGAGGTCGGGCAGCGAGCCGAGCGGTACATAGACGCCGCATAAAAAGCCGATGGACGTACCGATGATGGTGCTTAGCGTGGAGAAGGCGCTTTGCGTTGTGACGAGCAGTGTAAAGAACAGGTTCAAGGCACTGCTTAAGGTGACGGAAAGGAGAATGATAGCAATGAGCAGCCCCCATTTTTCAAGTGAAAACCAATCACCACCCATTGCCACAAGGAACAGCTGACAGCATACAAGGCCAATAACCGATAGGAAAAATCCGATTGCCAGTGCATTCGCCACATAGCTGAGGTGAAGCTGTGCCCGTGTGAGGGGGGCCGTCAGGAAGTCGTTCAGCACCTTCGTCTCTACGTCCTTGATATAGATTCCGTAGGCCGCAAGAGTGGTCGTTACTGAAATAATCGACAGCAGGCCAGCGACCATCCATTCATTCACCATCGTCTTGAGCGCCGCGCTTGCGGGTACAAGCTGTTCGATAGCATCGACCTGCATTTTCTGCAGGAAGACGGCATATAAAATGATGACGATGAGCACCGTCAGGAGGGAGAACAGCACGAGCATGCGGTCCCGCCGGAAGAGTTTATTGTGCCTGCTGACGAGCGAAGTGAGGGTGTTCATCCTGTATCTCCTCCTCATTGATTGTGATGAAGACGTCATCCATCGAGCCCTTTGCGATTTCTAGCGAGCTGACAACAGGCTCCAGCTCTTTTGCAAGCTGCAGCCCCTCGAATGTCGAGCGGATCGGGATATGATAGACCTCGTTTTTCCGCGTGAAAGCCAGGCCCTTCTGCTCGAGGAGGGCAGTGCCTGCCACATCACCCGTAAACACGACGGACAGGCAGTCGCTTGCATAGCGCTCCTTCAAGGAATGGGGCGTGCCGGCTGCCACGATTTTCCCTTCTTTGATGATGACGATTTCATCCGCCACCGCTGCCTCTTCCATGTAGTGCGTCGTCAGGAAGATGGTCATGTCCGTCTCCTCCTGCAGTCGCTTGATCGCCTCCCACACGAATACACGGGTCTGCGGGTCGAGCCCTGTCGTCGGTTCATCTAAGAAGAGGATGACGGGCTTATGGATGATGGCGCGTGCGATGTCGGCACGCCGTCTTTGGCCGCCCGATAGCGTCCCGTACTTGCGGCGCTCGATATCACCCAGCTGCAGTGCCTGCCTGACGAATTGCCAGTTGTCCGCGAGCGTTTCTTTCGAAAAGCCGTACAGGCGTCCCCGGTGCAGGATGTTTTCCTTCACCGTCAGGAGGGGGTCGAGCAGGCTTTCCTGAAAGACGATGCCGATCGATTTGCGGATTTTTGCATTGTTTTGCGGACTGCCTAGGCGAACCCCGTCTATTGTGACCGTGCCCGATGATTTCTCCAGCAGGGTGCATAACATTTCAATCGTCGTGGATTTGCCGGCGCCGTTCGTGCCAAGGAAGGCGAATAGGGAGCCCCTTGCCACCTGGAAGGAGATGCCCTTTACCGCCTGATGGGCACTGTAGTTCTTTACGAGCTTTTGGACATCGATGATCGGGTCCATTTCATTCACTCCGTTTTCGATTTTGTAGATAGTCATTAATTTCCTCCACCTCTCGTTTTGTAGTGAGCAGAAGGAAAAACCATACGAGTGCATAGATGATGATGACGGTTAGAAAAACGGTCAGCAGAGTAGAAGCATCCGTAAAAGTGAACCAGGAACCGAAATATCCGCCAATGAATGCACAAAGGTTGACGTAGGCGAAATGGATGAACAGCTGAACGGGCAGGGAACAGAAGGATGTTTCAAAAATCAGCGAACCGAATCCAATCACTACACCCATCACAGCTGCAATCATGAACTGCAGGCGTAATTCGTCCCCGCTCAGAAGGGTGCCGGGCTCCATCATTACACCGATCGTCAAGAGGGCATAGGAACAGCTGAGACCGGTTAATAGGCCGATCAGGCACGCTCGTAGCGCTTTTATCATCATCGTGCATTCCTCCCGATTCCTAGTTTTTGTTTTAATGGCTTTAGATAGTTTCTACTGACGGCGACCGTTGCCTCGTTGTCGAGTATGAGGGTGGGCGTGCCGAGCCTGCCCAGCTGTATCGATGCGATTTTATCGATGTTGACGAGCGTCGATTTATTCACCCGAACAAATCGCTCCGCCAGCATTTCCTCTATCTCATACAGCTTCCTTTTGGATTCGAATTCCTCTTCCTCCGTCTGCAGGAAGATTTTCGACCCTTCCGCATAGACGGAGTAGATGTCATCCAGCTTCAGCATATGGATTTCCTGCTCCTTATAGCCGTCCACCTTTGTGACCTCAGGCATTTTCAGCCGTCTCATCAATCTTTCCACTTCATCGGAATACTCATTGGCATATAGATGGACTTCGATGTCCTCGTATTGTTTTTCAATCGTTACGTGTATTTTCATGGAAAACCTCCCCCGGGTTATCTTAACTATATCATCCGTTTTTACCGTTTACAGGGAAATCAAATGAAATGGCAAAAATTCGTGATAAGTGGTTGTTTTTCGAAAACCACAGGAAAAAGAAAAAGCCCTCCCATGCCGGCATTTCGCCAGATGGAAGGGCTCGCTAGGGGGGATATAAGCATCACAGCATCTTCACCAGGGCATCCTTGCCAATCATGCCAGGATAGATGCCGATTGCCTCCGCTTCAATCGTCACCGATTCAAGCGGGGCTTCGAGCAGCTGCTCGATCGTCTTGACGCCGACTGCACGGCCCGCCAAGATGCGGCGGTCCGCAAGCTTGCTGTTCAGGAGCCCGACATCAAGCGCCCCGCACATAATATAGCCGTTGTCATTCGACACCGTCAGCAGCGTCGTCTTCGGCAGCGACACGGTGACGGCCGTAAAAGGGTGTCCCTGGATTTCCAATGTCTCGATTGTAACCAATTACCTCATCCCTTTCCTCTAGGTGTCCTTGGGCAGCTTTATTGGTGGATGGGGAGGGCCCTCAATCTAGCCAACACTCCCCGCAGGATGGCGGTGATGAATAAAATCGTCAGCACGCCTGCTCAGCTCCTCTATGTAAACATATGCAGGGGGGGAGGAAGTGGTCCATAGAAGGGGTGTGTTGTATAAAAAGTCGCAAAAAAGTGAAACTTTTATGTAGCTGTAGCGTTAGTAATATAAGGAAGAAATAGGAAGGGGACGGACCTATGTATAAATACGTTGTGCACATCATGGCAGGCTGTGCGGTATTTCTCGCCTCCGCATTTGTCGCTTTCTATGAGGGAAGCGCGCTGGCGGAAAATTCATGGGAATGGAGCTATTCTGCACCTGTCACAAGTATGATGGGGACAGAGGTGCAGGAGGCATCGGATATTTCGAGGCTCGACTACTTCTACTATGCCGCAAAGCACGAGCCGCTCTTTCCGCTGGCGATGATCGCGAGCGTTCTGTATATTTCAATCATCTGCGGGCTCCTGCTGCTAAGGCTCGGGAAGCGCCATGCGGTCGTATACTTCGGCCTTGTCGCCGCCTTCTCTGTCGGCGGGGCAGGGGCGCTGATGGGAGCGACCTCTTCAGGCGGTAAATGGTTCGTCTCGCTTTTCGCCATGACGGCTGTCGTGGCGGGCGGTTATGCTATAATAGCATGGAGGAGCCTGCAGAAACAGGCGGATATCTAAACAGGCTATCGCAGCACAAGAGGTGAGGGTTTTGGATAGAGATAGTAGAAGAAAAGAGCTGTTCGGCGTTGCGAGGACAATCGGTCTAGCGGTACTGGCCGTCATCATCGTCCGGCTGTTTGTCGTGACACCTGCTGAGGTGAGCGGCGCTTCCATGATGCCGACATTCGAAGACGGTGATTATGTACTGCTGAACAAGGTCGGACCAGCGCTGTCTGGCTATGACCGCTTTGATATTGTCGTATTTGAGACAGGTGAGCAGGAAAACTACATCAAACGCATCATCGGCCTGCCCGGCGACCATATTGAATATGTGGAAGATGAACTATGGATCAATGGCGAGCGCTTTGATGAACCTTATCTGGATGAGTATAAACAGGACTTGGCTGTTGGTGGTCCATTAACAAGAGACTTTGCACTAGAAAGCGCTTTGGGACAGTCAGTCGTTCCGGAAGGACATTATTTTGTCATGGGCGACAACAGGAGGGGCAGCCTCGACAGCCGTGCTCCGCAGGTCGGCTTCGTTTCAGAGGACGCCATTGTCGGCAAGGCGAGTCTCATTTTCTGGCCGTTCGAGCATGTGAAATTGCTTTCAGAGTAGAGTTCAGAAGGGTAGCGGCTGTATTCAATACGTCAATCACGTACATAATCATGTAAGGTGCTGCAACGAATTACTCGGGGCAGCGCCTTTATTGGATGGAGGTTTTAGAATGACAGATAGCAACACGATTTTCTTTACGGATACGAAGG
>JBJEFP010000180.1:0-10550 GCA_051874195.1 Lysinibacillus sp.
TGAGTTAAGCTCAAAATGTTGCTGACTATTGTTTAGTCAAGTTGTCTCTTTCAATTAAGAAAGAAAATTATTGTTAACGTCTTGCTTGTTCAGTTTTCAAAGTTCATTTTGTTTCAATGTCGCGTCATCTCCCGGCGACTTGTTTTATATTACAGGCTTTTATAGAAAAGGTCAATACTTTTTTCAAAAAAAATATCATCCCTTTTCTATTCCTTAATAGCTCCCTATATTAATAACACTATTAGAATGATCACTTATTCTATATAAGTCCTCTTTGACCTTCCAATATGACAAGATGAAAAGTTGCCTCATCCTCATAGCACACACGTTCATCCAGCGACATTTTGATGGACAATATCCCCAGAACGGGCACATGGGCGCGGGCTGATCAGGTAGAAAAACGATGCCGTCACTTTTGGAACGCCCAAACCGCCGTCCGTCGATTTCGAGATACAACTTAACTATAAATAAGCGCTATCACGGGTAAGCGCTATCACGGGGCAATGCTCCCTGTGACGGCGCTTCTCTCTTCAGCATACTCCAATTAACAACTATTCAAACCGTAACAGCAGACGGCACAAAGGCGGCCTTATTGCTATTCTTATCGAAAAACCCTCGCCCCTGCTGCTTGCGGGGAGGCCTCAAGATACAGACCCAGATTCGGCGGAATAAGGAGAACCTTACTTCGCTCCTTTCTTCATTTCCTTGCCAGCCATTCATTACGCAGCATGCCGTATACGACATGGTCGACATACTGGTCATACAGCCATTCGGCACTGCGGATTTTTCCTTCTTTTTTATAGCCGAGCCGCTCCGGGACGGCCCGGCTCTTCTTGTTGTCTACTGCCGCGCGGATTTCTATTTTATGTAGATCGTATTCGAACATACCGATATCCGTCATCGTTTTCGCGGCGCGTGTCATGATGCCTCTTCCTCCGTAGCCCTCATCAAGCATGTAGCCGATCTGTGCCGACTGATTCCCCCTATTGATCGTATGCAGGCTGATTTTGCCCACAATCTTCCCTTCATAGAGAATGGCTGTATCCAGCGCTTCATCCACGACAAACCTCCTGAGGTTCGCATCGATGAATTGGTATGTCGTTTCAATCTCGGTCGAGACATCCAGCCAGCCGAGCCACCTGCGTAGATGTTCACGATTGCGTTCAATGAGGTCAAAAATTTCTTCTGCATCCCTATGGGTAATGAGCTTCAGGGAAATCTCTTCATCCACCTTATGTGTAAACATGCATATCCCCCTTCATATAAAAAAGCGTACCGTTTATCTACGATACGCTTCCTTTCGCCTTATTATAATTTAAATTGGCTAATTGCAATACGCAATTCCGCCGCCATATCAGCCAGCTCCTCGGCCTGTCTGCTCATGACGCTGACCGCCTCGCGCTGGGAGCCTGTCGACCTCGTCACCTCACGGACATACTCCGTGGAGGAATTGGCCGTTGCCGACATCTCCTCCATCGCAGCCGACACTTCCTCTGTATTGGCACTCATCTGTTGTGCCGATCCGCTCATTTGTTCGATTTCCATCGTAATCTTTTTCACCGAATCCACAATCTCCTCAAAGCGCGCTTCCACCGATTGAATCGTCTTCAGGCCTTTTTCGACATTCACCTCGCCCGATACGGCAGCTTTCACCGCCTGGGCTGTATATCCCTGCACCTTGTCAATCAGCGCATTGATTTGCGCCGCAGATTCCGCCGTCTGTTCAGACAGCTTACGCACTTCCCCCGCCACTACGGCAAACCCTTTTCCGGCATCTCCTGCCCGCGCGGCTTCAATCGATGCATTCAGCGCAAGCAGGTTCGTCTGGTCGGAAATGTCTGTAATCATCTTCGAAATGAGGCCGATTTCCTTCGATTCCTTCTCCAGCTTGCGGATGACCTCCAGCTCAACCTCCGTCCCCTGCTGGATGGCGGACATCTGTTCAATCGATTCATTCACCGCCCTGTGTCCATTGCGAATCTGCTCTTCGATTTGCTGGGTATGCATTGCCACCGTGCCTGCCGCTTCCGCCACCTGCTGGACGCCCTGCGCCATCTGCTCCATGGAGGTTGCACTTTCATCCGCCATTTGGGACTGTGTAACGGAACCGCGCTCCACTTCCTCGATGGCACCTGAAATGGTATTTGTCACTTCTGTCACTTTTATCACTTCGCCCATCAATTCACAGGATGCCTCGCTTACATTGTTCGCATTGGCATTTACCTTGGCGATCATGTCCTTCATGCTGCCGACCGTTTTGGCAAGCGAGCGGGCAAGTGTCCCCAACTCATCCCTACGTCCATGGTAGATCTCCGGCAATTTCTGCGAAAAGTCACCTGTTGCCAGATGTTCACTGATCACTACCAGCTGTTTAACCGGCTTACTGATGGAACGGGAGACAACCACGGCAAAACCGATGCCAAGGAAGATGAAGAACAGTGTGGAAATGATGAGGCTACTCTTCAAGTCACCCAGCACCGCCATCATTTCATCGCGCTCGGCCGTCACCGCCATTCTCCAACCGTTATCCAATGCATAATAGCCGATATAGCGCCCGGAACCTTTTGCATCTTCATATTGAAAGAATCCTGACTCGTTTGAAATCATTTCCTTCACGGCGGATGCTTCCCCTGTGGTTTTGCCCGCCTCCTCGGCTTGGGCAAGGAAATTCATCTGCTCTTTTACATAGGCACGGTTTTCATGCCCCTGGATTGCCCCCTCTTCATTTACAATGAGGGCATATCCCGTTTCGCCGACTTTGATTTCCTTCATCACATCCGACAGGACATAGCCATCGATGCGCGCCAACAATAAGGCCTTTTCACCACTGACAGTATCAATCGGAGTTGCAATCATGATGACCGGTTCATTCGTCACTCTGCTGATGATGATGTCGGACATGGCCGTACCACCATTCAGTGCTTCAATTATATATTCGCGATCTGAAAGGTCGGCAGTCGTACCATCCGAATAGTAGGAAGTGCCGTTTTTATCAATAATGCCAAAATCCAGATAATCCTGACGCTCCGCCAGTTGCTCCTTCAGATAGGCGAACTGCTCATCCAGCTCCGTCCCCTGAACCTGCTGCAACACCGGCTGTCCCGCAATTGATTCCACTTCCGCGAACATGCGCTTGAATACCTCTTCCATATAACGTGAGACATCCTGCGCCTTTCCTTTCAGATTTTCCTCCAGCTGGCCCTCGATAGCAGAAGAGCTGTTGAGATAACTCGCTAAGCCAATCGCACTGCACGTGGCAAAAAGCAGAACGATGATTGACGTTGTCAGTTTCGCTCCGATGGTTCTGTTCTTCATGAAATCCTCCCCAGGTTAAAATGATTCCAAACTCACGCTTTCTAAGAAAAAATTTGCATTTACATACCAATAATATACAATAAAAAGGGTATAGTAAATACTATCCAATAAATAATCTAGATAAATGTAATCACAATTTAGACATAAAATCCAAAAAAGAGGGCCATCAGAATGATGACCCTCATTAATTCGCTTTCAGTTCGACAACGATAAGCTCCGGGGGATTAAAAAGACGCTGCGGGACAAGGCTGTTGCCTAGTCCCCTGCTGACGAGCATCCTCGTCCCCGATTCCTCATGCATGCCGCTCGTATAAGTAGGAAGCCAGCCCTGCCCCGGTGCGACGAGTCCTCCGATAAAGGGCAGGCGCACCTGTCCCCCATGCGCGTGTCCCGTAAATACGACATCCAGCCCATGTTCTACATAGTCTTCGAATGCCTCCGGACGATGCGATAGGAGGATTTTATAGACGTCCTCGCCCAATCCGGCCATCGACTCGTCCAGCATATCTCCAACCTCTTTGCCCATCAGCGGGTCTTCAATGCCGATAATCGCCAAGCGTTCCCCGTCACGCTCGATTTCCAGCGATTGATTCGGCAGTATATGTACGCCCAGGCGCTCGAGAGCCATGTAAATTTCGTCTATCTCATTTACCGCCACCTCATGATTGCCCAGTACATAATAGACCTCCGCAAATGCCACAAGCTTTCGGACGGCATCCAGGCTGTTCTGCAGATTGTAGCGCCGGCTGTCTATCAAATCGCCCGTCAAAAAGACGGCATCCGGCCCGGCTTCCCTTATTTTTTCCACAAGCCTTTGTTGCCCTTCTCCGAATGTTGCATCATGCAGGTCGCTCACCTGGACGATGCGAAAACCATCGAAGGCTTTCGGAAGCCTGTCGGATTCGATTCTATATTCCGTCGTCCCCAATAAGTTGTTATTAGCATATAAAAACAATAAGAAGACGGCTACATAAAGCATTACCTTAAATAATCCCTTCACATCAATCCGCTCGATTCCCTTTCATTCTCATGCCAGCTGCAGCACCGTGATTACTATGATAGGCACGTCCCTCTGAACATGCAAGTGGAGAATATAGGCACACACCCCTTGCGCAAGAGAGTCTTCCCATCCCCGCCATCTCCCCCCTCCCTTCCATCCTATTAGCCGCCAATCCATAAAATGCATCGGCCCTCCGCTTTCGTCCAACAAACAATAGCTATTTGCACATGCCCTGCGCCATTCCTTCCACCCATGAAAAAAGGGCCTCTCCAACAAACGAGACACCCTTTTCGTCACTTATTATCATGGTCCTTCTTCTCAGGGGATAAATCTTCCTTCATTTCAAATTCAACCAATTGGTCCTTTGGCTCCTCTTCATTTTCACTTCCAAAGAGCACTACCTTAAGCGCATCATCACCCGACCCTTCCGCCAGCGGTACACGCGAACGGTAGGCTGCCCGGCATACGAGGTGCCCGGCGACGGGAGCCGTAATGAAGGTGAAGATGATCCCAAGAATCAGACGTATGCTTACATAGCCGTCATGGCTCCAAAAGTAGATGAATGCCCCGAGCAGGCAGCATAATACGGAAAGCGTCGCACTTTTCGTCGCCGCATGCGAACGTGTATACACGTCAGGCAGCCGTAGCATCCCGAATGCGCTGATGACACTTACAACGGAGCCAAAGAAAATCAACAATACCGCAATCCATTCAATCCCTTGACTTTCGCTCAACGATAACGCCCCTTTCAATATATTTTGAAAAGGCGATCGTCCCGATAAAAGCTAAAACCCCTAATATCAAAATCGCTTCTAGAAACGCTTTCGTCTTCAGTACAATCGATACGATGGCAATCGCCGAAATCAGATTGACGCCGATTGTATCAATTGCAATGGCGCGATCAGGCAGAGACGGCCCCTTCACGATACGGTATAAAAGCAGTGCAATCGCCACCATGAACAGCGCAAGCGATAGGAGCATTATTTTCTCAATCATTACGCGTCACCTCCAGAATCGCCCGCTCGAATTTCCCGATGGAACGGACGATTGAATCCTTTGCCTCTTCCAAATCCATCGCATGAATGTAGAAAAGGTTTCCTTCCTCCGATACTTCCATGACGACGGAGCCGGGTGTCAGCGTCAGCAGCAACGCAAGCGCCGTCACCTGCCAATCCCCCTCCAGCTTCGTCTCATAGGTGAAGATGCCCGGCGTGATGTTCAATTTGGGCGACAGCACCCACCGGAGCACCGACATACTCGATAGGATGAGCTCCTGAATAAAGAGAAGGATGAGCTTTACGATTTTCGCCACACGCCGCAGATAGAAGCGTGTACCGAAGAACCGGTGCATGGCGTAGAGGATGACAACGCCGACCAGGAATCCTGCTACGAAGTTGGAAAAGTCCGCCTGCGGGTCATCCTTCAGCAGGAACCATAATGCAGCGATAAACAAGTTCAATACAAATTGCCCTAACATATGCTCATCCTCCTTTACTCAATTTTTCCTAAAACCGCTTCTATATAGATGCCTGGATCTGCCAGCGTCCTCGCTGCATCCTCCACAAACGGTGCCGCAGCCTCCGCTCCCAGCCCAAGACTGATAATGCACACTGCCAATAGGGAAAATGCCGTCATGGCAAGCTTCGGAATCGGCTTCTTCTCATCCTCCCTGATCGTCGTCTCGCCAAAGAAGGATGCTAGGAATATACGTAACAGTGAATATAGTACAATAATGCTAGATGCAAAGCCCAATGCCAGCAGCACATAGTTGCCGCCCTCAATCGCCCCCTGCCCAATCAACACTTTCCCGATGAAGCCGCTCAGCGGCGGAATGCCTGCAAGCGCACACATCACGAGGAAGTAGATCCAGCCGAACAGCGGATAGTTCCTGATGAGCCCGTTCATTCTCTTGACGATGATTTCCCCCGTCAAATACACCATCGTACCAATCAGCAGGAAGAGCAACGCCTTTGAAAGCATGTCATGCACCAAATAATAGATGGCCCCGGCAAAGCCCTCCTCCGTTCCGGTAGCAAGCCCGATGAGGATGAAGCCGACCCCTATAACGACATTATAGGTGGCAATCGTGCGGACATCCCTGCCGGAAAGCGCACCCATGCACCCGCCAATGATGGTAAGGCCCGCCATCACACCGATGATTAGATGCGTGACCTCCTGGTTCAATGGGAACATCAAGGTAAACGTGCGGAATAACGCGTAGATTCCGACCTTTGTCAGTAATGAGGCAAATAATGCCTGCACGGCCGTTGGTGGGACGCTATAGGAGCCCGGCAACCAAAAGAAGAGTAGTAGCCCGGCCTTCAGGGCGAATACCATCAGGAGCAAGATAGAGACGGTCGTCAATATCGGATCTTGTCCCAATTCGGCGACACGCTGTGCGATATGCGCCATATTCAAGGTCTTGACCGTCCCGTACAGGAAGGCCAAGGCAACAAGGAACATCCAGGAGGCGACCACGTTGATCAGGACGTACTTCAAAGACTCCCGAAGCTGGATCTTTTCCCCGCCCAGTGCCACCAGGACATACGATGCCAGCAGCATGACCTCAAAGCACACGAACAGATTGAAAATGTCACCTGTCAGGAATGAGCCGTTCACCCCTGCAATCAAAAACAGGACAAATGGATAGAAAAACATCCTTTCATGCCGTTCACCGATGGTTGAGAACGCATAAAGCAGACAGATGGCCGTAATGATGCTGGCCGTCAATACGAGCAGCAGCGCAAAGGAATCCGCCACAAACAGGATGCCGTACGGAGGCAGCCATCCGCTGAAGTCCACCTTCATGATGCCGTCCGTCTGTACGACAGCCAGCAGAAGGACTGCAATTCCAGCGACGAAGGCCATCGTCAGAAGGCTGATGATCCGCTGGAGCTTGATGTAGTCCCGCAGAAAGACGAGCAGGATGGCTGTGATGATCGGTACAATCATCGGCAGTACAATAATGTTATTCATCAGATGGCCCTCCCAACTCGTGGAAGTCGTCTGTACCATTCGTTTTGTACATACGGTAGGCAAGGACGAGCACAAAGGCCGTCACCGCAAAGCTGATGACGATGGCCGTCAGGATGAGCGCCTGCGGGAGGGCATCCGTATAGGGTCCATCCGACTGGCTGAGCAGCGGCACATCGCCCTTCTTCAAACCGCCGACCGTCAAGATCAACAGATGCACCGCATGCGACAGGACAGCCGTCCCGATAATGACACGGAGGATTTTACGGGAGAGGACTAGATAGGTTGCGACCGCAACAAGAACGCCGATCAATATCATCATTAAAGATTCCATGCTATCCATCCTCACTTATACTTAAAATAATCGTCACCAATGTCCCGATGACCGTCAAGGCCACACCTGCCTCAAAAATGGTCACCGTCGACAAATGGGTCTCTCCCAACAGGGGAAATTCCACATAGGCGTCCGTCTGCGTCAGAAACGGCACATCCAGGAAAATCGAGGCGATGGCGGTGCCTGTAGCCAAAAGAACCCCGAGCGCTGCGACCTTTTTGAAGTCGAAGGGCATTCCTCGATGGACCGTCTCGATATCGAATGTGATATATAAAAGCACGATGCCGGAACCGAGCACAAGGCCTCCGATGAACCCTCCACCCGGCTCATTATGTCCGGCAAAGAAGAGATAGACGCCAAGCGTCAGCACGATGAACACTACCCCTTTTACGACGGTATGCAAAATGACATCATTTATTTTCAACGTCCGTCTCTCCTTTCTTCGACTTTAGTTTGATGAGTGTATAGACGCCTAGCCCCGCAATGAACAGCACCACGACCTCGAGCATCGTGTCGAATGCCCGGAAGTCCCCTAGAATGGCATTGACGATGTTTTTACCGCCCGCCAGCTCATAGGAATTCTCAAAGTAGACGGAGATGGCGGAAAACTTTTCATAATTCATGACCGTCAAACCGATTAAGGTAACGGTAGCCCCGACCAGGATCGATACGAGGGCCTTCGAATAGGCGACCTTCCGCGGCGTGTTCTCCCGCTTCAGCTCGGGCAGGAACCTGAACGTGATCAGGAACAGCGCAGTCGTCACCGATTCCACGACGAGCTGTGTCAAGGCCAGGTCCGGGGCACGGAATATGACGAAGAAGAATGCTACTGCATAACCTAGGACCCCATTCAAGAGAACCGTGGAAATCCGCCCTTTTGCAAACAGCAGCATGACAGATGCAAAAATCATGACAAGCACGAGAATCAGTTCGTAATATTCGACTGACGAATCCTTGGAAGGGTCCCAGCTGAATGCATCGGACAGCAGGAAGTAGCCTGCCACCACCGCTACGAAAATGATATAAATATACATAAAGTAGTACGTGAGCCTACCGTTCATATAGCGTCGTGTCATACTGCCGGAGCCTTCCTCACCGGCAGTGATTACGCGTTCGTATAAAGCATTCAGCGTAAAGCGTTCCGGGATGAGACGATAGATCGGACGCCACTTTTTCAGCGTACGGTACAATATCGTGCCGAGCACGACGACGCCAATCGTCATTAGCAGCTCCGTTTTAAATCCATGCCATGCATAGATATGCGGAGTCAATTCCTCAGGGGATGGGAAGCTCGGGTAGACGCTTGCCATCGCCGGCTGGAGGATATAGTGGCCGAGCACATTCGGGAACAGGAAGATCCCAATGACGAAAGCGACCAAGATGAACGGCGAAATGAGCATGCCGAACGGTGCTTCGTGTGGCGGCTTTTCCAAACGGTCCGGCTTTAGCTTTCCTAGGAAAGTGCGTGCCACGATGATTGTACAGTAGACGAAAGTCAGCACGCTCGCCACCCATGCTACAATCGGGAACAACAGCCCGAACGTTTCAAGGGAGAAAATATTCAACTCCATGATGTTCAATGTAGCAATAAAGAACATTTCCTTACTCAAAAAGCCGTTGAACGGTGGAAGGCCCGCCATGGAAAAGCTGCCGATCACCGCGATTGTAAAGGTAAATGGCATAAGCGCCATCAATCCGCCCAGACGACGGATATCCCGTGTCCCCACCTCATGGTCGACGATTCCGACCATCATGAACAGGGCACCCTTGAATGTGGAATGGTTCACCAAGTGGAACAGCGCAGCAAACGTCGCCTGCGTGTAGAGGACCGACTCTTCGGAATAACCGAGGTGCAAAGCTGCAGATCCGAGGCCCAGCAGGCACATGATCAATCCGAGCTGACTGACTGTGGAATACGCAAGCAAAGCCTTCAAATCGAATTGCTTCACCGCATTGAAGGAACCCCAGAAAAGTGTCACAAGCCCCGCAAGGCTCACAACCCAGAACCATACCTCATGTCCGCCGAAGATGGGCATCGTACGGGCGACGAGATAGATCCCCGCCTTGACCATCGTTGCGGAATGGAGATAGGCGGACACGGGCGTGGGCGCCTCCATGGCATCCGGCAGCCAGATGTGGAACGGGAACTGTGCAGACTTCGTAAACGCCCCGAGCAATACAAGCAGCATTGCCGGAATGAATAGCGCATGGTCCTGTAGCGTATCCGCCTGTGAAATGAGCTCCCTTATGCTGAAGGTGCCACCCATGGCATAGAGCATCAGGAATCCGGCGAGCATCGCCACGCCGCCCATGACCGTAATCGTCATCGCCTTGCGTGCGCCTGCGCGTGAAGCCTTCCGATGATGCCAAAACGCGATCAGCAGGAATGAAGAGACGCTCGTCAGCTCCCAAAATGCATAGAGCACCATTAAATTGTCTGATAGAACTACCCCAAGCATGGCCCCCATGAAGAGCAGCAGGTAGCAATAGAAGTGATGTAGTGATTCTTTTGTCGACAGGTAGAAAATCGAGTATAAAATGACTAAACTCCCGACACCCGTAATAAGCAGCCCCAGAATCATGCCGAGGCCGTCCAGATAGGCGGCGAAGTTTATATGAAATGAAGGAATCCACTCGACTGTATAGGTATAGGTTTCACCTTTTGCAATACGAGGGATATATGTAGCTAAAAGCCCGAATAAAATGACCGGAACCGCGAGGACAATCCAACCGATATGCAGTTTTTCAAATCGTCTGTATATAAGAGGGATGCATGCGGCTACGAGAAACGGAAGTAAGATGGCAAACATGATTGTCACAAACTAAGACCTCCCCTATCGAAACCTGGAATTAAGTGAAGAAAAAGTGAAAACGCCGAACGGACTTGACTAACGATTTAACTCACTTCATAATATTGTTTCATATAGT
>JBJEFP010000181.1:0-9327 GCA_051874195.1 Lysinibacillus sp.
CGCTCGAACTCGTGGAAAATGAGGAAGATGCCATCTCCACCTTCCAGGCACTGGCAAAGTCAAGTCTGAGCGAGACGAATCCGCCGCTTCTTGTCAAATGGTTCCGCTATTCACATCCGCCGCTCATCGACCGGATTACGAATGTGAAGAAACAGGGGCAGGACGAATAATCTATTCCTTCTCAGAAAAAACCTTGCCAGGTCGCTAGTTACGCGAGGGCAAGGTTTTTTCGTTTCTTTTAAAAGGCATCAAATGGGCATCTTGCTGGAATGGAAGCTTAAATAGCATATTCCTTTAAGATGTGGCTTTTTCGCCAGATTCCGTCGTAATTTCGCCAAATATGCTTATAATCTCGCCAAACTGCATTTATAGCCAGATTATCTTGGCATCCATTCATCAAAACTGTATAAAGCCAGCATACTCCCCTTTAGGTAAAAGGATGAGGAATCCACTTATCAGAAGAGAGTGTTTTTATTCGATGAATGTTTAACCTTGGAGCACGGGCTACAATAGTCTTTCAAATATGACAGAGGAGCTTTCTTGCTGGGAAGAAAAAATTGATTGTTATTACCTTTTTATGTATATTATTAATAACCTCATATCGATTCAGTGATTGGAAGCAGTAGGAATAATCCGTTTTTTTAGAGAGCTGCCGGCTGGTGAAAGGCAGCATGCGGCATTTCGAACTCGTCCAGGAGGATTTGTGCCGAAATCAAGTAGGCATGAACGGCAGCTACCGTTACAGTATAAGTGGACCTTTATGGTCAATGAGAGTGGTACCGCGGAAATGACTTCGCCTCTTTTTTAGGAGGTGGAGTTTTTTATTTTTTGAAAGGGGATGGATAAAATGAGTATTGAAATTCGAAAAGCTGTATTGGAGGACGCCGAGGGGATTGCCAAGGTACACGTGGAGAGCTGGAGAACGACGTATAGCGGTATAATGAAGGATTCAATCATTGCCGGGCTGGATGTAGGCAAAAGGACGGAGCTTTGGAAGAATAACATGGCACGAGAAGGGAACATCGTATTGGTCGCCGTAAAAGGGGGGCAAATTATCGGATTTGCGTGCGGTTCAGCGGTGAGGGAGGGGGAATACCCTGAATATGATGGGGATGTCACATCGATCTATTTTTATCAGGAAGAGCAGGGAAATGGGTATGGGAAACTACTTCTGGATGCCTTGTTCCATGAATTCCGCCAGGCGGGCTTCGGTAATGCCATCGTAAAGGTACTTGATCAGAATGACAGCAGGTATTTTTATGAAAGGCTTGGAGCGAAGCTGATCGACAGCCAGGAGGTACCGCAATACGGCGAAGGATTAAACTTGCTGATATATGCTTGGGACAATCTTCAATCTCCTGCATGAGGGAATGAGACCAACTGCTCTGCCAACCCATGACCCGCTCTTCCGGCAGTCCACCCTGGACAAGAAACTGCCGGCCGTTTAATAGGGAAGACCGAATCGTCGTTCAGCTATCTTGCACAGCAGCAGGCCTATACAGGGTACGCCGCCGAAATGGACCAACAGCAATAAATAGACCTCCACCATAATAGTTCCTACTGACAGCAGTTCTATTAGGCACATTAGTATCAAACCAGCAGATAGGAGCCAGCCAATCCCCATTAAAGAGAAGGTAAAATCCAAAAGTAGTCGGCTGCTTTTGGAAATCTCCGTATGGATGATTAAATATCCGAACACGAAAATGTAAATGGCAGATTCCTCAAGCAATCCTACATAAAGGACGAGCATGGCGGCCACCAATAGTACGTTATCTCTGAAGCTGAATTTGTTCCATTTAAGGAGCTTTGAATTTAATGCATATTTCAGCTTGCCTGCTTTCGGCTTCCCTTTAGGAACGGGAGACTTTGCTAGGTTTACGCAGCTCTTACTGTCGACGCATCCATTAGTCGCGTTGTTATCCTCCATAAAACACTTCCTCCCAGGTATATTCCGTAATTCCGATACTCTTCGTTAATGAAGCTCTCTACTATTCATACTTATCAGGATATAGCAAATGTTATTCGGACGGTACTATCAACCCGCTCGCTTTAACAGGCCCATTCATCAAGATATTGAAAAGCAATGCTGTCAGTTCCTTTGGCGATTGCTTCATGCCCGAATTCAGCCAATATTGAATGACACCTAAATGGGCAGATGATATATAGGTCGTAAAAAGGTCGATAGGAGCTTCAATCGAAGCCATATCAAATTCAGAAAGAATGTTGTCATGGATATTCTTGATGAAAACCTGCCGGACTTTTTCCTGAAACGAGGGGTCACCATTCGGTCCTAAGATGACTTTCATAAATGCGGCCTCTTCTTGCAGATATTCAAATACTTTCGTAAAAAAGGGCAAGCGGCTAGCCATGTCCTGACCTTGTAATATATCAATTACAGCGGCTGCGTTGAAAATGGAAAGGATGTTGGAAAACACCTCTTCCTCGCATTTCTCCAGCAAATCAAATTTATCAAGATAATGTAAATAAAATGTTCCTCGATTGATATTCGCACGCTCCGTCAAATCACGGACGGTGATGGAATCGAAGCTTTTCTCTTCCAATAAAGAAATGAACGCTTCTTTGATTTCCCTTTTTGTACGTATGATACGGCGGTCCTGCTTCTCACCCACCGGCAAACACTCCCTTTTCAAAGAATTACTCAACACTTTTTTATCTTTTGTTCAGAATGCAACAGATTAGCTGACATTGACGATAGAACTTCCTTTATCCTCATCATATAATCAAATCGAATGATAATCAACGCGATGTTCATTATCGTGGGAGGAGAGATTGGATGAAGGAGTATAAATTGTTTATAGCACCTTTTGCGGCAGTGCTCATAGTGCTGCTCATCTTCGGTTCGGTTCTGATTCCGGGTGCACATTCAACACCGAAGCAGCTGCCGATTGGATTAGTGGTGGAAGATGGCGGGGAAATGGGGCAGTCGTTTGCCACATTGATGCAAGAAAATGTACCGGTTGCACCGGGCGCAAAGGAGCCGATGATTGAATGGGTCATGCTTGAGAGTAAGGAGCAGATGGAGGAACAGATGGAAGGTCAGTCGCTGTACGGCGCACTTGTCATTCCTGCAGACTTCACGCAAAAATACGCTTCCTTACAGTCACCGTCCCCATCAGCCCCTGCATTGCAGCTTTATATCAACCAAGGGAAAAATATAGCTGCTGCTACAGTTGTGAATCAAGCGTTAACAGGTATAGTAGGACAAATGAATGCGCAGATGAGCAATCAGCTATTGTCTGCCATGGAGCAAAAGAATGTACCGCTTTCTGCCGAGCAGGCCCGCCTGTTCGCATCGCCAATCCAAAGCTCAATTGAACATGTTCATGAAACAGGAAACCTAAGCAATGCACCGCTGTCCTTCTTCCAACCAATCTGGCTGGCAAGTGTCGCCAGTGCCGTGCTGCTTTGGCTGGCAGTCAAAAAACGTTCGTTTACAAGCCGGGCAGAGCAGCTAAAATTCCGGGTACTGCAGGTAGTGCTGGCCATCTTGCTTGGGTTGCTGGCAGGGTTCACCTTGCCATGGATTACAACATGGATGCTGGATTATGAATTTGAAAGCTATGTAAGTATCGCGTTATTCCTATCGATTTCATGCATGAGCTTCATCCTGATGATTTTAGCGGTCATGACATGGGTCGGCTATGCCGCCTTGCCGATCTTTGTATTGTTTATGTTTTACGGTCTACCGCTTCTTCAACTGGCACCAGAAATGATGCCGGCATTTTATAAAGAGTGGATCTATCCATGGCTTCCAATGCGCTTCATGTTTGATGGGGTAAAAGAAATATTGTTCTTTAACGGGGAAGTATGGAACAACGGGGCTGTAAGGCTGCTATGGATTGCTGCGGTCGGTACTGTCTTATTGCTTGGCAAGATTTTTATGCCTGTTCGCCAAGAATCACCATCTACCGAGCAGGAACCCGTCAAGTAGAACATTCCCTAATAAGTAATCGCCCACATCTCTTCTATTGGAGCTGTGGGCTTTTTGAATGACAGCGAAAAATGCTGCATATTGCGGGAAGGAACAGCCATGCCATATAATGGAATGAAACAGCAAATCTATTCATGCTATATTCAATACGCAAATAACGGGGGAAGCATCATGCTAAAGGGGAAAACGGTTTTAATCACAAGCGGGGGAACGATGGAAAAGTGGGATGACGTCCGTGGCCATACGAACCTGTCAAAAGGAACGATGGGCTGTCTGCTGGCGGAGAAGGCTTTTGAAGCGGGGGCTGAGGTCATCTATATGCACGGCTATTTCGCCAAGCTGCCGGTGCATGCCGAGCATATGCAGCTTGTACGGTTTGAGGGGATAGAGGACCTTGGCTCGAAGCTAAAAGGGATGTTGGAACGAGAACAAGTGGATGTGGTGATTATGGCCGTGGCTGGCTCCGACTGGGTCATAGATAAAGTACTCGACCAATCCGGGAGGGAAATGACGGAACGAGGCAAAATGCCGTCGGACGAGCCGCCGATCATTCATTTTAAAAAGGCGCCGAAGCTCCTTGCTGAAATAAAGAAATGGGCGCCTGACACGACACTTGTCGGCTTCAAGCTGGAAGCGACGGAGGATGTGGATTATTTAATCGGCCGTGCCAAGTTGCGCATGGACATGTCTGATGCGCAATTTATGGTGGCGAATACGTCGAAGTCTCTTTATGGCAAGGATGAACCTCACTTCATCGTCAAACAGAATGGCGACATGATGGAAGTAAGCGGCAAGGAACAGACAGCGAAGATGCTGATGGACATGTTGGAGAATAATATACTCTCTCGACAAGGGAAAAACGGGTTATCGTCATGATTATTGAAGAAGCTGTCAAAAAGCTTGTCACCAGCTTAAAGCAGGATGAGCTTGTACAGGCCATCTTCCTAAAAGGCTCGATAGGCAGAAATGAGCACGATGAATGCTCCGATATTGACCTATACTGCCTTGTAGATAAGGAAGACCTGGACGAGTTCCTTCCTAGACGCCTGAATCACATCCGGGCATATAAGGAGCTGCTGTATTTTGATGACATCCATATCATTGCACCGCAACTATTAGCAGTGTATGAGAATCTCGTTCATCTAGATTTGTTCACCGTAACAGAAGAGAGCTATATCGCAAAGGACTATATAAAGGTGTTATATGACCCGGATGGCAGACTTGACTCTGTCCTTCATCAGCATGATCTATCGCTTGAAGAGTCGGAATTGCAGGATGCCTGGGACGATACGGTCTGGTTTTTGTATCAGTACTACTTCAGCGCAAAACGCGGAAACGATTTATGGTCTATTCAAATGCTTAATCAGGTGATTGGCCATTTCTCCAAATTGCTGCTACATATCTATTGTCCGGAGCGTGCACAGCTTGGCATGAAGACGCTCGAGCGGTCGCTGCCGGCAGAGCCGTTGCAAAAGCTCAAACATATTTACCGGCACTTGAACGAGGAAGAGCATCAGGAGGCTGCCAGACAACTGGTCGAGTTCGTCAGTTATGAGGAAACGGCGATTGCTGGATTTGTTCCCGAGCCTGAAGTGATTCTGCCACTATGGCGAGAGCTGAAAAAGAAATGGAACGAGGAGAGATAGGTTATGTTTTGTATACAGATAGATGAGGAATTATCGTTAGGTTTATTTGAAAAGCGGCATGCCGGGGAATTAGGTGAACTCATTGATTCATCACGGCATTATTTACGGGAATGGCTGCCTTGGGTCGACTATTCGAAAACAACAGAGGATTCAGAGCAGTTTATCCAGCGTTCCCTGGAGCAGTTTGCACGCAATGACGGCTTTCAACTGGCCATTCGTCATAAAGGGAAGATTGCCGGCATCATTGGATTACACGGTATTAACTGGTCGAACCGTTCTACATCGGTCGGCTACTGGCTCGGTGAGGGCTTTCAAGGCAACGGGCTCATGACAAAAGCATGTGCCGCTGTAGTCGCATATTGCTTTGAGGAGCTTGGACTTCACCGGATTGAAATCCGTACTGCTACAGGAAATGAAAAAAGCCAGGCTATCCCTGAAAGGCTCGGTTTCCAGAAGGAAGGCTGCATACGCGAAAGCGAATGGCTGCACGACCATTTTGTAGACCACTATATATACAGTTTGTTGAAGAAGGAGTACCAGGGGTGATGCCCCACCCATTCAGATATTGCTGGACAAGAAAGGAGCCTTCAGATGAACATGAATCCCCATTCTTTAAAACCGGTGAAAAGAAGTCCTCTTAGAATTTATTGTGGAGTAAAGTACTATCGCCTAAAACGATATGCCGAATGGTTAGTTGGAAAAGAAACATTCGCCCTTCAAAAAGAAGAGCTACTCGAATATCCGGTGTTCCAGCATCAGTCCCTCCTCATGCGCGAGCTGAAGGATGTGGAGATGTGGCTACAACATAATAAGGTTAAGAATCTGAATGTTGCAACGAAGCGGATTAACAAGGTGGTCATCAGGCCGGGGGAAACCTTTTCCTATTGGCGCCTGCTCGGCAATACGACGCGAAGGAAGGGCTATGTGGAAGGGATGGTGCTTCATTATGGCAAAGTGAAGACAGGTGTTGGGGGCGGTCTGTGCCAGCTCTCCAACCTTCTTTATTGGATGGCGCTCCATTCGCCATTAACAATCACTGAGCGCTATCGTCATAGCTACGACGTATTTCCGGACTCAAAAAGGAGCCAGCCGTTTGGGAGTGGCGCCACCTGTGCCTATAATTATCTCGATTTGCAGATAAAAAATGAAACGCCACATACGTACCAAATTGTCGTTGCCTTAACCGATACGCATCTAATTGGCGAAATACGCTCAGACATCCCGCCAGCGCACCGGTACGAAGTGTATGAACAGGACCATTCCATCACGTTGGAGTATTGGGGCGGATATGTCCGGCATAACCGGATCCATCGCAAGGTATTCAACGGGGACAACGAGCAGCTCCGTGACGAGTTCATTACCGAAAACCATGCGATTATGATGTACGAGCCTTTACTTGAGCAGCAAATACCCAATCAAAGATAAGGAAGCCGGTGGACAAGTGACACGCATATTCGGAAAAGTGGAAAAAGGGCTTGATTATCGAATAAGACAGGGCGCCTATGCGGTGATTTTCGATGAAGATAAGAGCATGATTCTTACGGTACATAATTCCAACGGCGCTTATTTTCTTCCCGGAGGTGGTTTGGAGGGAAACGAAGATTTTCACCAGTGTTTGGAAAGGGAAGTAGTAGAGGAAACAGGGTATACCATATTGATTGGGCATTTCATTGGTCATGCCCAGCAGTATTTCCTTTCCAGCAAAAATGAGCCTCTCCTCGGAGACAGTTACTTTTACTTGGCCGAATTGCAGGGTAAAAAACAGGAACCTGTTGAGGAAGATCACTTTGTAAGTTGGATAGATATCGACAGACTGGAGAGTCTTCTCTTTCATGAACACCAAAGTTGGGCTGTCAGGAAAGGTCTTAGAAGAAAAAATGATCTGCTATGAGATATGAAAAAGGCAGCCGCTAATAATTTTGGCTGCCATCTTTATAGTTAGTTATGTCTGACACGCTGCCTTATGGTTGTTTTTGAGGGCAGTGAATGTCGTTGCAGAAATCATCAAGTGGAAAAGATCGGAATTTAGCGGGGGATTGTTAGAATGAAACGTACTTACTTAATATCCGATCGACCGGACGTCCGTATGACTCGCCGAACAGGTTTAGATGGACGAGCAGATAGTATAGCTGATACAATTCCTTGCGCTCTTCATATGTATCGCTAAGAGGGAAGACGGATGTATAAGCATGATAGAAGTCACTGCCGAAGCCGCCGAACAGTTCGGTAAAGGCGAGCTCGAACTCATGGTCGCCATACAGCAAGGATGGGTCGATAACAAACGGCGCCCCTTCAGGCCCTGTCAACCAGTTGCCCCCCCATAAATCGCCATGAAGAATGGACTTTTTCGGCTGGGCAGGAATCCACCGTTCCAATTGCTCCAACAGCTTCTCCAACCTCTTTTCGCGTTCAGCGCTGATTCTTCCTTCATTTCTACCGCGCTCAAGTTGACCCTTCAAACGAAAATCACGGTAGTAGGACAGCCAATCATCATATAGTGCGTTTTCCTGTTTCAAACCACCGATATAGCCCTGCTTTTCATAGCCGAAATGATCTGCCTCAAGTAGATGCAGTGCAGCAAGATTTTCACCCAACAGCCTTTCTGTATCCTTCGTCTTCCGGCCTTCCACCCATTCCAGCCACAGCATGGAGACGCCATCTATTTCCATCAGCCCATGCACATTCGGACAGGCGATTGTATCCGTTTCGCGAATTTTCCGTAAGCCGTCGACTTCAAAACGGAAGAAATCAAGCGGCTGCTTTTTATTCAGCTTGACAAAATATTGCCGCGTGTCTGTTTCTACAAAAAATGCCTCATTGATGTCCCCTCCGGAAACGGATTGGATCGTACGTACCTTTGAATCCGCTTCAAGCTGCCGAAGCCCCTTTATTATACGTCGTTTCATCGTTATCACCTCAAGATACCCTTTATCAAAACTATATTAGTACACATAACCTATTTTCCTATTATTTTATATTTTACTCACATGAATATAAAGTGATTTGCAATCATTTCGTATGTTCGAATGAAAATGCCGTTGAGACAGAATGCCCTTATACCACCTAATTTTACATTTTGTGTATAATGAAGGGGAAGCGAAAAATCAAACGAGGATGATCAGCGATGGAGTATTTCAAATATTTAAGACAATATGTCGGGCATCAGCCAATTATTTTGCCGGGTTCAGTCGTATTGATTTTAAATAGTGAGAATGAAGTGCTACTGCAAAAAAGGCAGGATGGTGGCTGGGGACTTCCAGGCGGGTTAATGGAGCTAGGAGAGAGCTTAGAAGAGACTGCTAAACGGGAAGTCAGGGAAGAAACAGGGTTAATCATTGAGGAACTACATTTATTAGGCGTTTTTTCGGGGTCTGACTATTATTTGAAAATAGCCAATGGTGATGAATTATATTCAGTGACAGCCGTGTATTATACAAGGTGTGTTACCGGGGATTTAACTATCGATTATTCAGAAGCGGAAACTATGCAGTATTTCCCTCTCCTGAATTTGCCTCAAAATTTGGCGAGCGGATATCAGTCTTATATTGAGCCCTATATTCCGCAACTTCTCTCCACAAGGCAGGTTGGAAAAGTACTGTGACTCTATTGGTGGAATAATCGCTTTACAAAATCACAACAAGGGGATGGAACAAATGAAAGCAATCAGGCAATATGAGTTTGGAAAAGCGGACGTACTCAAACTGGAAGAAATACCGATACCGGCGATTG
>JBJEFP010000181.1:9427-10493 GCA_051874195.1 Lysinibacillus sp.
GAGTTTGGAAAAGCGGACGTACTCAAACTGGAAGAAATACCGATACCGGCGATTGAACAAAATGAAGTGTTAATCAGGGGTGCCTACACAAGCGTCAATTATGCGGACATCAAGTCGCGAATCGGTTCGAAGGCAAAAGGAGCCTTTCCCTTTACGCTTGGGCTGGACATAGCGGGTTTTGTGGAGGACGGTGGGAATACCCGGTTTCAAAAGGGAGACCGCGTCATCGCATTTCCGTACACAGGGTCTTATGCGGAATATGTAACGGCGAAGGAGGAGCTGGTATTTCTGCTGCCGGAGGGCATTTCACTGGAGCAGGCCGCAGCGATGCCGACCGTCTCGATCCTGGCCTATATGCTGCTTCATGACATCGCACAGGTTACCCCAGCAGATACAATCGTCATCCATAGTGCAGCAGGTGGGGTAGGCTCGATGCTGACGCAGTTGGCGAAACTTTTTGGTGTACAGAAAATCATTGCCACGGTAGGCGCTATACAGAAAGCGGACTATGTGAAACAACTGGGGGCAGATGTAGTTTGCCATTATGATCATTTTGTCGAAACGGTACTGGAGGAAACAGAAGGGAAGGGAGCAACGGTCATTTTCGACTCGATAGCCGGAGAGATTACACAACGAAGCCTTGCCTGCCTTGCCAATTACGGAACGCTTGTGCAGTTCGGCAACAGTAGCGGCAAAGCCGGGCAGATTTCAACAGCAGATGTACATAGCAGCTGCCGCAATATAAAGGGCTTCAGTCTGGGAACGACACGTAAGGAACACCCGCAACGTCTGGCTCCGGCTGCCGAGAAGGTGTTCGACTATTTACTTGCCGGGAACATACACATGCCAATCGCTGGCGTTTTTGATTTGAAGGATGTGCAGCAAGCCCATCAATTGATGGAAGGCAGAACGCATCAGGGGAAGATTTTATTAAAGTTATAGGGAGAGACCTATCCCACTCCATAATTTAATTATGTAAATAAAAAAAGCAAGCTAAAGAATACGAGCCATTCCACTCAACAATGGAGCCTGTTAGATTGGGGAACGTCAGAAAAATGCACACTCA
>JBJEFP010000182.1:0-55053 GCA_051874195.1 Lysinibacillus sp.
ACAATAAAATCCAGCTCAGTTCCACCATCTCTCTTTCTCTTGAAGCAGGGCTTGCACAGGAATTGCCGCAGGACATCATTTTCGGTATACGGCCCGAGCACCTTATGCAGCCCGCAGAAGGAGCCAAGGTTTATAAGGCACCGGTTGTCAATGTTGCGTTGTTAGGGAATGAAACGCTGATTTCGCTTGATTTGGACGGAGAAGAATGGATTTGTAAATGGGGAGGGCAATGGCATTATAAAATTGGCCAATCACTTGAATTTTCTATTAACGAAGAGGAAGTTTGCCTGTTTGATCAGAAGACAGAAAAAATCATCCAAAAAGGGATGAAGGGATAAGGGGTGGGGTGGATGAAGCTTTGGAAACGCTCTGTAAATGTAAGAGTCGGACTGCTGTACCTGCTTCCCTCAATCATCCTATTTGGAATGTTCGTATTCTATCCGATGGCAAAGACGATTTACTTGAGCTTCTTCCTGACGAATCAGAATGGCATCCCTGTCTATTTTAACGGCATAGAAAACTACACGTACATTTTTTCATCGGATGAATTCCGCAATAGCATGAAGGCGACGTTGCTGTTTGTTGTTTATACGGTGCCGGTGAGCGTTTTAATCGCCCTGATCATGGCCATTTTGGCAAATGAGAGGCTGAAGGGAGTCGGCTTTTACCGGACGATCTTTTCTTCAACGATGGGCATTTCCGTTGCAGCATCAGCTGTTGTGTGGCTGTTTTTATTCCATCCATCGGTCGGAGCATTCAATAATATTTTAAAGGCCGTCGATTTGCCGGCCGTCCAGTGGCTGCTCGATCCTGACTGGGCTCTGTTGTCGGTCTCGCTGACGACCATCTGGATGAATATAGGTTTCAACTTTCTCGTCATTCTCGGGGGGCTGCAGAATATCGATGAAAGCTTGTATGAGAGTGCAACGATAGACGGTGCCGGCTATTTTACGAAGCTGCGCCGCATCACCATTCCGCTTTTATCTCCTACCTTATTTTTCATCATTACGATTTCACTGATCAATGCATTCCAAAGCTTTGGACAAATCGATATCCTCACAAAAGGAGGGCCCATCCAGTCCACCAACCTGGTCGTGTATTCGATTTATAAGGAGGCATTCGTCAACTATCAGTTCGGTACGGCGAGTGCACAGGCGATTGTGTTATTTGGCGTCGTACTGGTCGTCACGATTCTGCAGTTCAAGTTCGGAGAAAGGAAGGTTCATTACCAGTGAAGATGCCTCTTTCTCAAAAAATCATATTCTATGTCCTGCTGACGATTTTTGCCGTCCTGGTGTTCTTCCCGGTGGCGTATGCATTTCTAATATCATTCATGACACCGCAGGAGGTGCTGATGGGCAATATCCTGCCGCGCAGCTTTTCCTTCGATAACTACGAGCGGGCCTTCGAACGTCTGCCGTTGCTGAAGTATCTGCTGAACAGCTTCGTCGTCTCCACGTTAGTGATGCTTGGGCAGGTCCTGGTATGCGCGATGGCGGCCTATGTATTTGTGTTCCTCCCGTTTCGTGGGAGCAACCTCATCTTCTTCCTGTTCATCTCGACGATGATGATTCCATGGGAGGCGACGATGATTCCGAACTTCCTGCTGGTGCAGGGGTTCGGCTGGACGAATACGTATATGGCATTGACCCTGCCATTCTTTGCGTCGGCATTCGGCACATTTCTGTTACGCCAACACTTCTTGACGATTCCATACGAATTGTACGAGGCGGCGCAAATCGGCGGAGTAGGAAAGTTTACGTTCTTCTGGAAAGTCGTTTTGCCCATGTCTAAGACGAGCGTCATCACATTGGGTGCCTACAGTTTTTTGACGACGTGGAACATGTATTTATGGCCGCTCCTTACGACTACGAACGATACGGTGAGAACGGTCCAAATCGGCATCCGGCAGCTGCAATCCAATGAAAGCGCAACCGACTGGGGAGTGGTGATGGCAGGCGTGATGATCATCATTTTGCCTACGTTAATCCTGCTGTTCTTAGGACAGAAGCAATTGCAAAAAGGATTGACGCAGGGAGCCATTAAATAAATGAAAAGGGGCTTAAAGAGATGTCCAATGTAAAAAAGTTGTTCGCATTAGGCTTGATGCTTATTCTGGTGCTTATTATCGGTGCATGTAAAGGTGACGAGGCGGCTGATGAGACCGACAATGCAACAGGGGAGGAAACAGAAGAAAATACGGTTCCAACAAGCGGCGAAAAGGTCAAGATAGAGTTCTGGCATGCGATGAGCGGTCCGAATCAACAGGCCATTGATAACATTGTTGCCGATTACAACACCTCGCAGGATAAATATGAGGTGGAGGCTCTCTTCCAGGGAAGTTATGAAGAATCTTTGACAAAGCTTCGCAGTGTGGGTGGTACAGCGGATGCACCGGCCATCATGCAGGTATTTGAAGTGGGAACGAAGTATATGATTGAAAGCGGGTACATCGAGCCGGTGCAGACATTCATCGACAAAGACGGCTATGATATCAGTCAACTGGAGAAAAATATCTTAAATTATTATTCGGTAGAAGACCAATTATACTCCATGCCGTTTAACTCTTCTACACCTGTCATGCTCTATAACAAAGAAGCATTTGCAGCTGCCGGGCTGGACCCTGAAAATCCGCCGAAAACATTCGGGGAGGTCAGGGCAGCGGCTGAAAAGCTGACGAACGGGGATATGAAGGGCTTTTCCATCCTTTTATACGGCTGGTTCTTCGAGGAGATGCTGGCGACACAGGGCGGCCTTTATGTAGATGCCGACAATGGACGCACGGGTCAGGTGACGGAAGCATTGTTTAATGGCGAGGAAGGGCGCCGTGTGTTTGAATTCCTGAAAGAAATGAATGATGCGGGCACCTTGGGCAACTTCGGCTCGGCGTGGGATGATCTCCGTACGGCATTCGTCTCCGGACAGGTGGCGATGTATCTTGATTCGTCCGCCGGTATTTCCGGCGTCGTGGAAAGCGCTCCATTTGAAGTGGGGGCGGCGTACATTCCATACTCTGAGGAAACAGACCGCAATGGAGTCATTATCGGAGGAGCTTCTTTATGGATGATGAACGGCATCTCCAAAGAGGAGCAGGCAGGCGCATGGGATTTCATGAAATATTTGCAGACGGCGCCTGTGCAGGCGAAATGGCATGTGACGACAGGCTACTTTGCCATCAACCCGGCTGCATATGACGAGGCGATTGTCAAAGAGCGCTGGACGGAATATCCGCAGTTCCAGGTGACGGTGGACCAGCTGCAGGATACGAAGCCTTCCACGGCGACACAAGGTGCGCTCATCTCCGTCTTCCCGGAATCGAGGGAGCATATTGTCACGGCGATTGAGGAGCTGTACCAGGGAGGGGACCCGCAGGAGGTGCTTGATAAGGCGGCGGAGTCTACAAATCGTGCCATTGAAATTGCCAATAAAACGAGCGGGAATTGATTTTTTGAACAAATAGCAGGATGAAGGGAACCGGATAAAACAATGTCACAAAAGAAGGGGGCAGGGCTAATCTCATTTAGTCCTGCCTTCCTTGTTTTAGAAGGTCTACTTAATCCCAACGAAAAAGGGAAAATACGTGGTTTTTCCTGTATACTTGAAGTAGAGAGAAGACTTGAATGGTTTACATCGGAAGCGTAATATAAGACGATCATCTAATTTTAGATGCTACGTTAGGTGGAAAGGCGGCAATACAAAGTATGGGGCATGAAATTGATATCAGTGAACATAACGAGGAGCAGGTCATCTATCTGAGTTCTCCCGTAATAGAAACATTAGCGCTGTTCAGCTCGCTTATTCAGGTGAAAAATGATTTTTTATCAGAAGAGAGGGAGACGTTAGAAGAGGCTTTTAAAAATAATTTTGCAGTGATTCATTTAAAGAAATTACCCGATTATAGTGTGTATAATCTTTTTAATTTCCTTATTCCTATACCTCATTTTTCCTCTGTAGAGTTGTTTGCCGAAAGTTTAAAACGCATGGCACCAGGCAAGTTCCTTTATTATTTTTGGGGAGAGGATCTACCGTTGGAAACGGTGGTCGAGCTGTGGGAAAATCCGGAAAGGATTTGGGAGCTGGAGCGCAGCTACTATTGGCAGACGGATGAAGTTAGAGCGCTTTATCAACAATGGCTTCCCGAGTTACCACGTTTCAGGGATGATTTGGCGGAACTTTTATTAGACATCTCAAAAAGTACGGTGTTTCAAGCGATGTGGCAGGAACGAAAGCCGCTGATGGAGGCATCCATAAGGGAGCTTCAACAATTATCAATGCCTTCCTTATCCTTGGCGCAATATGTGATGGGAAAGACCTTCAGGCGTACAAGCCTATACAAAATGTATTATTTCATTCCGAGCTATTGCATGACACCAGGGCGTATCCGTATCTTCAATGAATCGGTGTGTATGGTGATTTACGGTTGTGCGAACGCCTTGTCGGATGAACGACAGGCAAGTGATGAGCTTGCTGTGCACTTAAAGGCACTAGCAGACCCAAACCGGCTGCTCATTCTTCGACTACTGTCGGTCAAAAAGGAATACGGGGCAAAGCTGGCTGAATATATCGGCCTTACGACAGCCACTATCTCGCATCATCTGGACATACTGAAAAAAGCGGGGCTCGTAAAAGAGGAAAAAATCGGCACCATCAAATATTTTGCAGTCGACAAGGAACAGGTGACAGAAATGATGCAAAGGCTACAGCACCTCATCGGAGAATAAGGTGGGACTTGCATGTCTCCTGTGCTTTTTACAAAAAATATAGTAAATGAAGGATATCCTATTCATCATTCCACAAGCATGGCGATTGATTGCTATGCTTTTTTATTTTTTCAGTCGAGGGTATTCACGCATTCCTTTTTTCAATGAAGGAACATTTCCGCTTGAAAATAATACCATTAGTAATATAATCATATTGTAAGATGTATATCTAATAACGAGGGGTGTTAGGGAGATGAATGTCATTGAAGTAAAAAACGTTAAAAGGATGTATGAAACGAGTACAGGAATTTGGAAAAGGGAACGAAAGCAGGTGGAGGCAGTCAAGGATGTTTCATTTGAAGTGAAAAAAGGGGAGATATTTGGCCTGCTCGGTCCGAATGGTGCAGGAAAAACGACCATCATCAAAATGCTTACGACAATGCTGATTCCCTCGGGAGGCTCACTTTCGGTGCTGGGACTGGACCCTGTCAAACAATTCAAGGCACTCCGCCCGCGCATCAATTTCATTTTGGGAGGAGAGAGGAATCTATACTGGCGATTGAACGCCTATGATAATTTGGCCTATTTTGCAGATCTGTATAAAATTCCTCGTGAGGTACAGCAAAAAAGGCTGCCAGAGCTTTTAAAGCTGGTAGGATTAGAGGACGTTGCCGAACAGCGGGTTGAAACCTTTTCAAAGGGAATGAAGCAGAGACTGCAAATTGCGAGAGGGCTGCTGAATGATCCGGAAATCTTATTTTTGGATGAGCCTTCTATCGGGCTGGATCCTGTCAGCGCGCGCAAGCTTCGTGACATCATTACAGAGCTGAAGGATACAGGCACGACGATTCTATTAACTACGCATTATATGTTTGAAGCGGACAATCTCTGCGACCGTATCGCTTTTATAAAAAACGGGCGGCTTGTAGCAGTAGATACCCCGCAAAATTTGAAGAAACAGGCAGAGCATATGTCCGTTATTGATTGCAGGCTGGCTAATTGCACGAGACAGGAAATCGAAGCTTTACTCAATGAGCAGGAGATGGCTGGCCTGGTGCTTCAGGAGGAAGAGGATGTTTTGCGTATCCGCATTCCAACCGAAGAACCGCATCGTATTGTTCCGCTTCTATACTCGCTGCCTGAAGTGAAAATACAAGACTTGACGGTCGTCAAACCAACACTCGAGGATGTCTACGTTTCATTGATAGGGGAGGGGGCGAAATGAAGGCGGCTTTTTATGCATTTTCACATTCAGTCATTGTACAGATGAAGCTGTCCATGGCTCGGCCCATGTTCCAGTTTGTCATTTGGATTTCACCGCTTTTTTATGCGACCATCACTTATTTTATGTACAGGGGAAGATCGCCTGAAGAAGTGTTTCACTATGTAGTATTAGGGGCGGGCTTCATGGCATTATGGACTTCCATCGTCTATTCATCTGCAAGTGATATTGGCAGGGAGCGTTTTTATGGAACGCTTGAGAATCTGTTCGTTGCCCCTGCCTCCTTTGCACTGGTCCTATGGGGGAAAATCATCGGCAATACACTATGGGGCTTCCTTTCAATGCTACTTTCATTTGGTTATTTAACGTTCATCTTCAAGGTGGAGATACGAGTCCCGAACGTGGCTCTTCTATTTCTTGCAATCATTTTTGTCGTAGCCTCTATTTCTATTTTCGCTTTCTTCATGGCGATGATTTTTACGCTTTCGAGACAGGCAGAGGTATTGATGAATTTTATGGAATATCCTATTTTTCTAGTGTGCGGATTCTTGTTTCCGGTATCCATCCTGCCGGCATGGGTGCAGCCATTATCGGCGGTCCTGCCCCCTACATGGGCGATTGAGCTTTTGAGGAGGGTGACCGGCAGTATGAGTACAGCTTCGGAGACGTTCATGGCGTTTGGCGCGATAGCAGTGATTACGGTCTGCTATAGCCTATTGGCCGCAATCTGCTACCGTGTGCTTGAGCAGAAAGCACGCGTGGATGGAAAGTTGGGGGTGTATTAAATGGAAGCATATCGACGCTTTTACAGGCAGGCAATTTTATCGTACAAGGGATTGTTCGGCTTTTTTAACTTAAAGGCGTATATTCTCGTCATGATTTTAAATCCCTTTAGCCAGCTATTGTTTTTCAGCATGCTTGCCAGCCATATATATGGAAGGGAGGAGCTTGCAGGCTATATTGCAGCCAACGCTCTTTTGCTCTGCGTCATGAGCTCGGTCTTCGGGATGATGTCGGTTATCACAGCCGACCGCGGGATGGGCACATTACCCCTCGTGATGGTCACTCCGGCCAACAAGGCGTTATTATTTTTTTCACGTTCTGTCCCGCACATAGTGAACGGTATATGGACCGCCTTTTTAGGCCTGCTGTTTGGTATTGTTATCTTCAAGGTGTCCATTTCCTTTTCAATTGTGCCTTTTCTTTTGTGTATTTGGCTCGTCTCGATTTTTTCGGCATGCGGACTAGGATTGATTATCGCCTCCTGTAGTTTATGGACTTCTTCCATGCATCTGGTTTCCAATCTTATCGCCAGCCTATTGCTTCTGTTAAGCGGAGCCAATTATGCCCTTTCAGTCATGCCCGGATGGCTGGTAAAGGTAGCAGAAGCATTTCCGCTGACTCGAGGGGTGCATTTGACAAAGTCCATTGTCAATGAAGGGGACGACTCAGCGTTCACAACACTGCTTATTGAAGAATTTTTCCTTGGTGTACTGTTATTTACTATAGGCTTTCTCAGCATTAAGCTGGCGGAGTATTTATCGAGAAAAAAGGGCTCTATGGAATTAAGCTAACATAATAAAGAATGTTCTAAAAAATGGTCTCATTTGTACGAGGACCATTTTTGTATTTCTGTCTTTTTTGAGGGTACGTTTTCTTTTTGAGCTATTCATACAAAACTTTATATAAAATATCCGGCCGGTCGGTGATGATGCCGTCGATGCCGTGCTTAGCCAGCTTCTTCATCGCTCGTGGCTTGTTGACCGTGTAGACATGGAGCTTCAGCTGCTCATTGTGGGCTGTTTCAATTAGGCTTTTCGTGATTGCTTCCTGGTGGACGATGATACCGTCCGCGTATTGTTTTACGTATTGCAGCTTTTCTGCCGTCAGTCCGCTTGTTGCGTCCTCGGTAAACAGTTGAAACAGCTGAAGGGAACTGTTCTGCATGCGTATTAGGCGCAGGCTCTTTTCGGAGAAGGACTGGATGATGATTGTTTCATCATTCAGCCGGTCTGCAAGCTGCAGTTCCTTCAATAACGTTGCCTCCACCCCGTCACGCCTGTTTTTCGTTTCGATGTAAAGACGCTTATCCGGATATTTCGTCAGCACCTCCTGCAATGTTAGGATGGAAGAAATGCCGAATTCATTTTTCCTCTTCAATAGCTGCAGTTCGGCGTATAGATAGTCCTTGATGGCGCGCCCATCACCATAGGAGGGAATGGCATCGTGCTCGACGACCAATACGTCATCCTTCGTCATCTGCATATCGAACTCCAGATAGTCGGCCCCTTGAGCAAGTGCAAGGTCATATGCCTCGAAGCTGTTTTCGATTGCATAGTAGGAAGCACCTCGATGTGCGATGATCAAGGGTTTGCTCTTGAATGGATTGTGGAACATCATCAGCAATGTGATTCCAACAAGAATAATAGATAAAGGAAAATACCACTTTTTCAAACCCCTCAACGCCTTTCAAAATAATAGCTTGCTTATATGATAAGTTGTAAAAATACTATTCGGATAGGCTATAATAAATAAAACAAAGGAGGCATTCTTCATGATTTACATCGGATTAACCGGCTGGGGAGATCATCCGACGCTTTATTCCGGCGTGACTTCCTCCAGGGATAAATTATTTGATTATAGCGGCCATTTTCCCATCGTTGAAGTGGATACTTCATTTTATGCGATTCCCAACCGTGTAAATGTGGAAAAATGGTGCAATGATACGCCTGGAAACTTCAAATTTGTCGTGAAAGCATACCAGGGAATGACTGGCCATCTGCGCGACGATCTGCCGTATGAAACGAGGAATGATATGTTCAATGCCTTCATCGAATGTGCGCAAGCCTTTCAAGAGCACGGAAAACTGGGCATGGTGCTCGTTCAGTTTCCTCCCTGGTTCGACTGTTCCGCTAAAAATGTGCAGTATGTCCGTTATATCAAGCAGCAGCTTGGGCATTTTCCAATCGCCATCGAGTTTCGCAACCAGACATGGTATGCTGGCGACATGAAGGAAAGGACCCTGCAATTCCTGCAGGAACAAAATCTCATTCATACCGTCTGCGACGAACCGCAGGCTGGCAGCGGGTCTGTGCCGCTCGTGCCTGTCGCGACTTCCGACAAGGCGCTCCTGCGGATTCATGGACGCAACATCCACGGGTGGCGTAATAGCGGAAACAATCAGAACTGGCGGAAGGTCCGTTTTTTATATGATTATAATGAAGAAGAGCTGCAGGGCTTGGCTTCCTATGTCCGTACGTTGCAGAACCAGGCGACGGATGTGTATGTACTATTCAATAATAACTCGGGTGACCATGCGGCTCCCAATGCAAAGCGCATGCAGCAAATCCTCGACCTGGAGTTTGAAGGACTGGCGCCAAAGCAGCTGAATATGTTTGAAGGAGAGTTGTGATGGCCTTTCTTGTATTATTTTTCATAGCAGTGGCTTCAGGCATTGTCGGTGCGCTCGTAGGCTTGGGAGGAGGCATCATCCTGGTGCCCGCCACTCTCTATATCGGGAATCATCTGGAGCTGATATCGGGTATAACACCGCAAACGGTCGTCGGGTTATCCGTTATCATGATGATTTTTACAGGGCTTGCCTCCACCCTGTCCTATATGAAGGCAAAAATAGTGGATTTCAAATCAGGATTCATCTTCTTTATCGGAAGCATGCCGGGAGCGGTCGCCGGATCATGGATTAATAAAGGGCTTGATCTTCCTTCATTCAATCTATATTTTGGCATTTTCCTTGTTATAATAGCTGTGATTCTGATTGTGCGTGACAAGTTGAGGCCAGTGAAATGGTTTGTAGAGAACGGGATGAAACGGGAATACAAGGATATGGAAGGGAATCTATCGATTTATGGCTATCCGGTATGGTTCGCTGTGCTATTATCCTTTCTGGTAGGCTGCATATCAGGTCTATTCGGTATTGGGGGAGGGGCCCTTCTTGTGCCTGCCATGCTGATATTGTTCCTTTTCCCTCCGCATGTTGCAGTAGCGACAAGCATGTTTTTAGTCTTCCTGACGGCGCTTGTCAACTCGGCAAGCCATATTGCGCTCGGCAATGTCCCGTGGCTTTATACGATTCCTGTCATTCCAGGCGCATATATCGGGGCGAAGATGGGGGCTGCCATCAATCAAAAATTAAAGTCTACTGCGTTAGTATACGCGCTCCGAATTGTTTTATTATTGATGGGGATACGATTAATTGTAGAAGGATATTTCTAGAAAGAAGGTGGCGGCGGTGCTCGAGAAAATCCATATTTTTCACACGAATGATCTACATAGTCATTTTGAGTATTGGCTGCGTATGCAAGCATTTATAAAAGAGCAACGTCAGCTGCTTGCAGGCAGGGGAGAGGCGAGCTTCCTGCTGGATGTAGGGGACCATATGGACCGTTCCAACATTTATACGGAGGCGACGCTTGGCAAAGGCAATGTCGAGATGCTCAATGAAGCCGGGTACGATGCAGTGACCATCGGCAACAACGAGGGGATTACCTTGGCCTTTGAGGAGCTGACGACGATGTATGAAAAGGCCGAATTTGATGTAGTCGTCGCGAATATCCGGGCGCTTGATGGGACGGATCCAGAATGGCTGAAGCCCTATACGATTTTGACAACGATGTATGGCACGAAAGTTGCGGTGATTGGCGCGACCGCCCAGTACGATGCGTTTTACCGGACGCTGAACTGGGAGGTGACAGAGCCGCGCAAAGTGCTTGTCCTGCTTGTCCAAAAGCTCCGGAAGGAAGTCGATATCATTGTCTGTCTTTCCCATCTTGGCATTTCGGATGATGAACTGTTGGCCAATGAATGTCCCGATATCGATGTCATCCTGGGGGCGCATACCCATCATATCCTGCCGAAGGGGAAAGTGGTCAATGGCGTCCTGCTGACAGGTGGTGGAAAGTTCGGGCAGCTGACAGGACATTTGACGATTTCCTACAGCCATGTCGACAAATGCATCACGGTTCTTGAAGAAGAGTTAATCGAAAACGGGCAGTTGGCGTCGGTGCCTGGAGAGGCGGAATTTCTATTCAATCTCACAAAGACGGGAAGCTCCCTGCTGGGCGAGCCAGCCGTCCAATTGACGAAAACGTATTATAAAGAATGGTTCCATTACTCGCCCCTGTCCAACCTTTTTGCGGAAGCGGTTTTTGACTATACGGGGGCGGACTGTGCCATGTTCAATGCGGGCATCTTCATGGAGGATTTGAAAAAAGGAAATGTCAGTGCACATGACATGCATAGAATCCTGCCGCATCCAATCAATCTGTGCCTGATCGAGCTGACGGGGGCGGAATTGAAGGAAATGTATACCCAGGCGCAAAATGAGGACTGGTGGCAGCTGCAGCTGAAGGGCCTCGGCTTCAGGGGCATCGTATTAGGCAAGCTGTTGATGTACAACCTGAAGATGGACCGGCATCGGCAGCTGTCCGTGAAGGGGGAGATGGTGGAGCCTTCAAAAACGTACAAACTGGCTACCCTTGATTTGTTTACATTCGGCTATTTCTTTCCAACCTTTAAATATGCCAAAAAGCAGTATTATTTGCCTGCCTTCCTGCGAGATATCCTGCTGTCCTATTTGAAACGGAGAGAAATTTAGCACATTGTCTTTTCTATTTGAGCAAATCAGCTTATAATTCCTATGTGAAATAACAAAGATGGGAGTTTTTTGAACCGATGCGCTTACTATCAATCAATGGGCTGAGGTCGGGCATGGTTGTCGGCAGGACAATCTGGAATGAGGCGGGTCATCCCCTTTTGCAAAAAGGCGTTGTAGTGACCGATGGCATTTTATTTCGCCTGAAGCAATTGAACATCAAATATATTTATATAGAAGATAAGATATCTTATGGGATTGAAATCGAAGAAACGGTCAAACCAGCTGTACGCAACAAAATTGTTGGTAAGATTACGGAAACATTCCAGTCAGTGAGGAAGGTGAAGTCGGGGCAGCCGTCCTTTGTTTTGGAGCAGCAATCAAAGGCGATCAGCACGATTGTGGAGGATTTATTGGATGCTGTACTGAACAGTGAAGAAATCCTGACAGTTTTGACCGATGCCTATCTGTACGATGAATATTTATATCACCATTCCTTCCAGGTGACCCTCTATTCACTGGCCATTGCAAAGGAAATGGGGTATTCCCGTGAAGACCTGCGCCTCATTGGGATCGGGGCCCTGCTGCACGATGTAGGGAAGCTACTCATTCCCACCGACATATTATTGAAGCCCGGTCCCATGACGGACGAAGAGTATGACATCATGAAGCAGCATACGCGTCATGGATTCGACCTGCTGCGCAATTTGCACTCCATTTCTCTGCTTGTGGCCCATTGTGCATTCCAGCATCATGAACGACTTGACGGCAGCGGCTATCCGCGAGGGCTTGTTGACGCCGAAATCCATCCATTCGCAAAAATCATCGGAGTGGCGGATGTGTTCGATGCTGTCACGTCGAATCGTGTATACCGGGACAAGCTTCTTCCTTCCCAAGGGATGGTCATTATAGAAGCAGGGAGCGGGACCAGCTTCAGTCCCCAGGTTGTCGAGGCATTGCGGCGCAGCGTCGTTCATTACCCGAACGGCACAATCCTGCTTCTGTCGGATGGACGCAGAGGCATTGTATCGAGGCAGAACGCCGAACATCCCGCCCGGCCGAGAGTGCGTATTTTTGAAGAAGACGACGAGCTTCTTCCAGCTACGTATGAAATGAATTTGGCTGATGCTCCAGATATCCTGATCAACAGGGTGGAGCCAGAATATATGACGTCTGTCGAATAGAAAAAATCCCCCGTTCATAGTATGTAGAATAGGGGGACATTTTTTGTTTCATAAACGGCGTGGAATGCGTTTCGTGCGCAGAAAGAAGGCTTCTACAAGGCTTACGGTTTTATTTGTCAGCTTGTTCATCATCATCATTCTTTCTCTTTATATTGTGAATGACCGCCTCATGCCGACCTACCTGCAATATGCCGAAATGCAGACGGAAAAGGTCGCCACCTATGTTGTCGGCAAAGCCATCAATTCCAGGACATCGAGCGTGCTGGATGTCAATGATATTATAGTCGATTTGCCATCGGATACGAGCGACATGGTGACGACAAAATTCAATACAGATGTCATTAATCAGGTGCGTGCCGAAACGGTATCGCTCGTGAAGGAATACTTAGAGGAAGCGGAAAATGGGGATCTTTCGCACTTGCCGAATCTTGAAAATGTCGAATATGATGTAGGGCGTATGGAGGCAGGGGATGGAATCGTCTTCTTCGTGCCGATGGGGCAGGCGCTGAATTTGCCGATTTTGGGTAATCTAGGCCCCCGCATCCCCATCAGGTTCCATATCATCGGCAATGTTCATAGCAGTGTCGAGTCAACAATTGAAGAGTTTGGCATTAACAATGCAAAGGTCGAGGTAAGTATACATTTGGAAGTGAATGTGCAAATCATTGTTCCATTTGCTAGTAAATCTGCTAAAGTAGAGGAGTCTATCCCGGTAGCGATTGGCCTGATTCGGGGAACTGTACCGCATATTTACACAGATGGTGGGGGAGAAGGCGTTCAACCGTCGCTAGAGGTGCCTGTACCGTATGATTAGTATCCCGGGCAGCATGATTACCTGGAAAAGTCGGTTGTTGGATTAATTAGAAATATGATACATTGTCATCAACAGAGTAGTGAAAATTATGGGACATCGATAAGGGGCGAATTTCATGACATCTTGCAAACCAACAAACAACAAAGAGGAACACTTACGGAAGCCGGAATGGTTAAAGATCAAGTTAAATACAAATGACGAGTATAAAGCGTTGAAAAAGTTAATGCGTGAAAATAACCTGCATACCGTATGTGAGGAGGCGAGATGCCCCAATATCCATGAATGCTGGGGTGAAAGACGTACGGCAACGATGATGATTTTGGGGTCCGTGTGTACACGCGCCTGCCGCTTCTGTGCGGTAAAAACAGGTCTTCCTACGGAGTTGGACCTTGCAGAGCCGGAACGCGTAGCGGATTCGGTGAAAATTATGGACCTGAAGCATGTCGTCATTACAATGGTGGCACGCGATGATTTGAAGGACGGGGGAGCCGGCGTGCTAGCCGAGACGATTCGGGCGATCCGCCGCAAAGCACCGCTTACATCCGTGGAGGTGCTGCCATCCGATCTGGGAGGGGATGAGGAGAACCTGCAGCTATTGATGGATGCCAAACCGGATATTTTAAACCACAATATTGAAACGGTCCGCCGTCTGACGCCGAGAGTGAGGGCAAAGGCCAAGTACGAACGTTCACTTGAGTTCCTGAGAAAAGCAAAAGAAATGCAGCCGGACATTCCGACGAAATCGTCTCTTATGGTAGGGCTTGGAGAAACATGGGAGGAAATTCTGGAGGTCATGGACGATTTGCGTGCCAATAACGTGGATATCATGACGATTGGGCAGTATTTGCAACCGACGAAAAAACATCTGCCAGTAAAGAAATACTACTCGCCGATTGAATTCGGAAAACTTCGGAAAATTGCGATGGAAAAGGGCTTCTCGCATTGTGAAGCGGGGCCGTTAGTGCGGAGCAGCTATCATGCTGATGAGCAGGTGAACGCTGCAGCGAAAGAACGGCTTATCCATGATGCACAAACAAGTTGATTTCAAACCGAATTTTACTTAACATGGTGATAAGAGATTGGTGGTGGATTCATGATACTAGCAGAAGGCTATATGTATGAACTGATTGCAAATGTGAAGGAAGGTTATCAAGAGGAGGCCTTTTTATCACGTTATTCGGACATTTTGGTGAAATATGACTATATCGTCGGAGACTGGGGCTACGGCCAGCTTCGGCTGAAGGGCTTCTATGATGATAAAAACCAGAAATCGACGTTCGATACAAAAATCAGTACATTGCAGGACTACTTGTATGAATACTGCAACTTCGGCTGTGCGTATTTTATCGTGAAAAAGTTAGGGAAGGCACCTGTTCCTGTCAAAGAACCAGAGGCAGAGCAGGCTGCAGAAGAATAAAAAGAGATTTTGGACGCCATGGCGCCCAAAATCTCTTTTTTCATCCCAATAATTCACGCAGATATTCACGAAGGTCGACCGTTTCTTCTTCAGAGCGGTTGTATACATGCTCCAAATAGCCTGGCTCCTCCACATCATCGGGCCCTATGATGGCGAATCTGCCGAATTGGATGTCCAGTACGAGCACTTTTCCGAAAAATCGGCTGCTCTGCAGGATCGCCAAATCATAGCGTTGCGTCCGCCCCGTAAAACTGACGAAGCGCGTTTTTGTGTCCTCTACATCGTCATATAAGAAAAACCTTTCCATTATCGCGAAATCTCCTTCCACTTCTAAAGAATATGGTACTATAGATAAGAAAACAGTATCAACATTTATTGATTGGAGGCAGTACATTATGTACTTCGTAGATCGCAACAAAATCACATTGAACTTACAACACATTAATGAATTAATCGCCGTATTGGAAGAACATACAGGCTGGTTGGATTCAACAATCGATAAATTAGCCCTTCAACGAATCGGTCATAATTTGATGGAATCGATGATGGATGTGGGGAACCTGATGATTGACGGCTTCATCATGCGTGACCCGGGAAGTTATGAAGACATTATTGACATCCTTGTCGATGAAAAGGTTATTACCCAGGAAATGGACGGACCATTAAAGGCAGTTGTCGGATTACGTAAAATGCTTGTACGTGAATTCATCCAGGTGGACGACCAAGAGGTACTCGATGTATTAAAGGCAAGCCTGCCTGCAATAAAAGAATTCTCGCCAAAAGTACAAGATTATTTAACGAATGAACTAGGCCCCGTTTCTGCCTTTTTACCCGAGGATAAGTAGGATGAAGCATTATTGCTTTGATTTGGATGGAACGGTATACAGGGGAAAAGTGGGCATCCCTACGGCTGTCGATTTTATTCATCGACTGCAGGCGGAAGGGAGCGAGCCTTTTTTTGTCACGAATAATTCGTCAAAGACACCGGAGCAGCTGCAACAGACGCTAGAAGCAATCGGCATACATGCCAAACGGGAGCATATTTACTCAAGCGCATTGACGACGGCTAAATATGTCGCCAAGAACTATAAAGACGCGAAGGTCCAGGTAATCGGCTCCGATGGAATCCGTTATGCGCTGGAAGCGGAGGACATTGTGGTATCCGAGGAGAAGGAAGTGGATGTGCTTGTTATGGGAATGGACCGGTCGATCGATTATGCTCGTATTGCAGATGCATGCTTGACGGTGCAACGAGGTGCTAAACTGATTGGAACAAATGAAGACATCCGTTTTCCAGCTGAAGACGGATTTGTACCCGGAAACGGTTCACTTGTTCACCTGGTGGCCAATGTGTGTGGAGTGGAACCGCTATTTATTGGAAAGCCTTCACCTGTCATGCTGGAAATGATTGCTGAGGACCATGGCCTGATGCGGGATGAACTCGTGATGGTCGGTGACAACTATGATACCGACATTTTATGCGGCATTCATTTTGGATGCACGACCGTTCATGTGAACACCGGGGTCACTTCCACGGAAATCGTGAAGGGCAAGCCGACACAGCCCACATATATAGTAGAGGATTTATCAAAATTGCCGCATCTTGAGTAAAGATGCGGTTTTCTTTTAGCGTGTAGGGGAAAAGTAAAAAAAGGGGATGTCCAATAAGTGAAACTTATTAGACAAGCCCGTCCGTCTGTAGCAACTGTTAGGTGAAGAAGTATTAGTTTATGCAACGGGTGCGAAGAAGCTGCTTCAACATGATTTTTCAGACCGCTTCTTAGCTACCATAAAGGGTTTTCTTCAATATATGCATAGATTTTTTCCGTCAGTTCATCAGGGGTGTCGGCCTCCACGATGTCGCCGTTTACGACTGCATAAAAATTGCTCGCACATATCGTGCAGTAACTGAGACATCCGTATTCCAACACATCGATATTCGGGTCTTTTTCTAATGCTTCCAATGTTTTCTGTGCACCGTTTGCCAGATTGCTGATGCAGAATTCGACCATGGGATTCATGCCTTTGTCACCTCACTCATTGTATGCTACTAGCATTCATATTTTTAGTCAATTCACACAACTTGTGAAAAGTTTCACAAAATCACCATAACATATTGTGAAACTTCTCACAATCAGCTATACTTTTTCATGGAGACTTTGTGAACTATATGAAAACAATGGAATAAACAAAGGAGAACACTATGAATAAACTAGTTTTATTAGGTGGCGGTTATGGGAATATGCGTGTATTACTGCGCTTATTGCCAAATAATCTACCAAGTGATACAGAAATCACTTTGATAGACCGCACCCCTTTCCATAGCTTGAAAACAGAATTTTATGCACTAGCTGCTGGTACGTCAACGGACAAGGAAGTTCGTGTAGCATTTCCGGAACATGAACGTCTGCGAAAGGTATACGGCGAAGTGGTCCGCATCGATCAAGAAGAAAAGGCCGTGCATTTGGAGGATGGCCAGGTTGTGGAGTACGATGACCTAGTGATTGCCTTGGGCTGTGAAGACAAATACCATGGCGTGCCGGGAGCGGAAGAGAATACATACAGTATTCAGACAATCGCCAAGTCACGTGTTACCTTCGAGAAGGTCTGCGGGCTGCCTCCGGGCTCGACGGTTGCCATCGTAGGCGCCGGTCTTTCAGGCATCGAGCTGGCAAGTGAGCTCCGTGAAAGCCGATCAGACCTGAACATTAAATTGTTTGACCGCTCGCACCGCATTCTACGGGACTTCCCTGAAAAATTGAGCAACTACGTAAAATCATGGTTTGAGAAGCATAATGTAGAGGTAGTGGCGAATTCCAACATCACGCGTGTAGAGCCGAACCGTCTATACAACCATGATCAGGTGATCGAAGCCGATGCCATCGTTTGGACGGCGGGTGTACAGCCGGTGAAAATCGTCCGTGATATGGAAGCCGAAAAGGATAAGTTCGGCCGTCCAATTGTGACGCAATACTTCAATCTGCCAGATGATGAGCACATCTATGTAATCGGGGACTGCGCTTCATCTAACCTTCCACCAACTGCACAGCTTGCTGAAGAGCAGGCCGAGCGCGTTGTGAAGGTATTAAAGACACGCTGGAGTGGCGCGGCATTGCCGGAGAAGATGCCGGAAATCAAGCTGAAGGGCTTCATGGGCTCTTTAGGCAAAAAGCAGGGCTTTGTGCATCTGGCGGATACAACCGTGACAGGCCGCATTGCCCGTCTGATGAAATCAGGGCTTCTTTGGATGTACAAACGCCAAAACGACAACTAGTCACATTGAATATATTCCATAAAAAATGCTTTCAAGTCATGGCCTTGAAAGCATTTTTTTATGGAACTTTGAGTTGTAGAAGCGTCTAGAGTTTCATGTGGGCCGCTTCACTAGGCACGCCAGCGTGTTTGCTAGCGGTGCCTTTCGCGGTGCAACCGCCGCGCCGCATACGTTTTTCGTCGTATCAATCGCACACTTCGGGCGTACCTTCACGTTGCGGGGCACGGAATGAAGTGCCGCATCCGCATGAGGCGATTGCGTTCGGATTTTCAATTGTAAAGCCACCGCCGAGAAGCGATTGCTTATAATCGATAGTCGTTCCTTGCAGTATCGGGGCATCCTCGCTGCTTACGATGATCTGCAGACCGAACTGCTCATCATAAAGGTCATCGTCGTTTTTGTTTTTATCGAAATTCATGCCATATGAAAGACCACTGCAACCGCCGCCGCGAACTGCGACGCGTAAATAGGAGCCCTCTTCTTCGTTATGCTTCATCATTTCTTTGATTTGAAATGATGCCGCCTCTGTTAAGATAATTACTTGTTTTTCAGTTGTCATCACAGTCACCGTCCTTTCCTCTATCATATCAATAGTCTTTCCCTCATGACAACAAAACTGATTTGCCCCATACTTCAAATAAAATCGCTACTTAATTCCTAATAATTGTTATAATAGATATATTACTAAAATACGATAAGGAATGAAAAAAATGGATATATCACCCTATTACGAAAAAAAAGTTGACTGTCTGCATTGCAAACAGAGCTTTTTGACATTGAAAGTTCGTTCGAAATTCATTAAAGTGTCAGATACGGATACAGACTTTATGCCTGTTTATGCAGAGGGTGATGTGCCGGCAATGTATTATAATGTATTTGTATGCGAGCATTGCGGCTTTTCATTTACAGAGGATTTTTCCCGTTATTTCGCACCTGGTACGACCGAAGAAATAAAGGGCCAGATTACTGATAAGTGGGTGCACCATGACTTCAAGGGGGAGCGTACGGTCTTCCAGGCGATTCAGGCTTATAAGCTCGCCTTGCTGTGCGCCGACATGAAAAAGGAAAAGCATGTTGCAAAGGCGGGGCTTGCCCTTCGGCTGGCTTGGTTTTACCGATCTCTTCGGAACGAGGGACAGGAGCAGCGATTTATGGAAATCGCACGCAATCAATATATGGAGTCCTTTTCTACGGAGGATTATGCCAGTACACAGATGTCCGCCACTCGCATCATGTACATGGTGGCGGAATTATCCCGCCGTCTGGAAGATATGGAAAATGCAACGCGCTTCTTCTCGAAAGTGATCGAGAGCCAGAGGGCTGGCGGTGAGGCGAAGGTTGTGGAAATGGCGAAGGAGCGCTGGGAGGAAATCCGTGCGATGCGGGACAATTCGAACGCCAGGTAACGAAGAAAAAGCGGCACCCTGTCGTTCCAGGGAAGCCGCTTTTGTTTGTGTCGCTGAATGCTGAAATTCTTGCAGATGATTAAAAGACTTGTTCTACTTCAACGATGCCCGGCACTTCTTCTAGAAGAGCGCGTTCAATACCAGCTTTTAATGTGATGGTAGAACTTGGGCAGCTGCCGCATGCACCTAATAAACGTAATTTGACAACGCCGTCTTCGATGTCTACCAATTCGCAGTCACCGCCGTCGCGCAGTAAAAATGGACGTAATTTATCTAAAACTTCTTGTACTTGTTCTTTTTGTTCGATATCTGTCATTTCACTCGACTCCTTTCACTAAAATAATTATAATGTGAAGAAACCAAAAAATCCAATACTTAAATACTGAAAGGTCGGAAGAAAATGAATGGACCGAAAGCAATCATCGAAGTGTATGGCGCCCATGTTATTTGTGCCAGCTGTGTCAACGCCCCTTCTTCCAAGGATACATATGAATGGCTGCAGGCAGCCATTTCCCGAAAGTTCCCTAATCAGGAAGTGGAATATCGCTTTATCAATATAGAGGACATACTTGAGAATGAGCGCGACATGGATTATGCCAACCGAATTCAAGAAGATGAATTTTTCTATCCCCTTGTCTTGATTAATGACGAAGTGGTGGGGGAAGGGTATGTCCAAATCAAACCGGTATATGAGGCACTGGAGAGATTGGGATATAGCGCAGGGTGAAATGTACCTATGGGAAGAAAGGTCATTTGAACAAATATGGTTATTCAAGCGGCTTTTCTATATACTGAACGAAGTATATAATTCTTATTGTGTTGTTGTGGCTTGGTAGCGCTTTTTGAATTAATCCACAACCTGTTCTATGATGGAGGTAATGACGAAGGGGGTCAAATCCAATGGATGTTTTAAGTGCATTAGATAAGCTCGATCAGATTGAGATTCTATTCGAACCAATCTATAGTGCGGATGAGCATAGCATCGTCGCATACGAAGTGAACGGGCGCATTGCCGATAAGGATGCAGTAATTGATATAGCAACATTTACATACAATGAGGAAGTACCGGAAGAAATCAGGGCGGAAGTGGAGCAGCTTGTCGTAAGGCAGGCGATTGAGAAGGCCTTACAAGAAATCGAGAGCATCGACCTATACATCCCCTGCAACCCGAACCTGTTAATGATGGATTTTGGAGAAAGCTATTTTTCCTTGTTGAAGGAATTGCTTACCGAAGAAAAGCTTCATCATATCACGCTTACAATGGACGAATATTTATTCAAAACCGATGTCAGACAGTTGCACCATCTGATAAAGTACATCCAGACGTACGGAGTGAAGATAGCACTCGATAATATCGGTGCCCACAGTCAGCTGGATTCGCTGCTCCTGCTCGAGCCGAGCGTGCTGTGCATCGATGTCAGCCAGCTGGACTATCATAAGTGGGGCAACCAGAATCATGTATTCACAACGCTGCGGACATTGGCATTGAAGATGGGCGCCTCCTTGATGGTGAGCGGCGTCGATACAATCTATCAGCTGCAGCATGGCTGGAAAAACGGTGCGCGCTATTACAAGGGCGCCTACCTGGAAAAGCCCTCTATGGATTTTATTCCGCGTGATACATTGAAATCCCGTTTCAGAGATGAATGTCAGCAGTTTATCGCTACGGAGAAAAAGCTAATCAGCCATAAGCTTGAGGAAATCAAGTCGCTTGAGAGGACAATGCTTTCACATGTTGAGCTCATCGCCCCGACAAGCAAAGAGGTGGAGAAGCTGATGGAATTGGCGAATCAGCTGCAAGATTATGCATTCAGGCTGTATATCTGTGATGGGGAAGGGTTCCAGACGACCCCGAATATCCGACAAAAGGAAGATCAATGGGTCGTGGAAAAAGAGGCGCTACGGAAAAACTGGAGCTGGCGCCCATACTTCCTTGAGAATCTGCTGAAGATGCGCCAGGAGCAGGCTGCGAACCTTTCCAATGCCTATTCGGATATTGAGACGGGCGAACTGACACGTACATTCAGCATGGCGCTGCCGAATAATGAATACTTATTTATCGATATCTCCTACAATTATCTATATGAACATAATATTGTGAACTAACTAGCTGCAGGCCGCTCATTCTATCCTATCTAGAAGAGGCGGCTTTATTTTTTGGAAGTTTTATGAATGCGCGTATTTTCTCACTTTAGGAAGAACATTACTCGTTTACGAAATTTATTACCAGTTTTACTTATCCGTACATTTAGAGTGTTGAAATTCCATCTTAAAAGGGCTAATATAGTAGTAGGTATTTTTGTCGAAGATATGTAGACCTAGCGTAACAAACCATTGGGGTATAAAATGTACTTCGTTTTTTGTTTGCTATGCGCTGGTACAAAAAAATTAAAGGGGTTTTGATTTCAGTGAAAAGACCGACGATCTTGGTATTAGGCGCAGGATATGGTGGATTGACTACTGTTGTTAATTTGCAAAAAATGATTAGTGCCGATGAGGCGGAAATCATCTTAATCAACAAAAACGATTACCACTACGAAACAACTTGGTTACATGAAGTGGGTGCCGGTACAATTTCTCCAGACAAGGCCCGCTATCCAATTTCCAGTGTCATTAACAACAACATACGTTTCGTACAGGCAACAGTTGAAAAGCTTGATGTGAACAGTAAAAAGGTTGAAACTTCTGCTGGCGAATTCACATATGACTATTTAGTAATCGGTCTCGGATTCGAGGGAGAGACTTTCGGAATTACAGGATTGAAGGAGTATGCTCTTTCGTTAACAAATATCAACACTGCACGCCAAGTGCGTGAACACATTGAATATCAATTCGCTTCATGGTCATTGGATGAAGTGAAGGACGACAGCAAGCTTACAATCATCGTAGGCGGCGCGGGCTTTACAGGAATTGAATTCCTAGGCGAGCTTGGCAACCGCATTCCGGAGCTTTGCAAAGAGTTTGATATTCCACAAGAAAAAGTTCGTGTATTATGCGTAGAAGCTGCCCCTATGGTTCTACCAGGCTTTGATCCGCAGCTTGTAGAATATGCAAAAACGCAATTATCGAAAAAAGGCATTGAATTCTCAATTGGTACGCCACTTGTAGAGGCTACTCCAGAAGGCGTGAAAATCAAGAAGGGTGAGGACGAGTTCGAATTCATCAAAGCTGGTACGGTCGTATGGGCTGCAGGCGTTCGTGGCAACAGCCTAATTGAAACATCCGGCATCGAATCGAACCGTGCCCGTATCGCCGTACGCAAGGACATGCGTGCCCCTGGCTTCGATGATGTATTCGTGGTAGGCGACTGTGCCTTCCTGCTGAATGAAGAAGCTGGCCGTCCGTATCCGCCGACTGCCCAGATTGCGATGCAGCAGGCGGTTAACATTGCGAAGAATATCAAGCATTTGATGAAGGGTGAAGATACAGAGACCTTCGTTTATGATGACAAAGGTGCTGTATGTTCATTAGGCCATGACGACGCAATCGGCAATGCGATGGGCCGCAAATTCACTGGTAAGACAGCTTCTGCACTGAAGAAGGTTGTCGATGACCGCGCTCTATTCCTAGTAGGCGGCGTAGGTTTAACACTGAAAAAAGGTAAGTTCAAATTCATCTAACCTGTCTAAAGCACGGGGAAGGCCATCTACGGCTTTCCCCGTGTTTTTTTCTGCTAGTAGCATTAAGTATGGACACCAAATGAAAAGGTGCCATCTGTGGTAGGAGCTGGCCTCTTACCCGTCAATGGGAGCACCTGTCACCTCATCTTAAAAGGAGTCGTTCCCCTTAAAAGCGAGGGTGATATTTTTCTTTGGGCGGAATAATCGCTATACTAATAGTAGAATATGTAAAAAAGGATTGATAGAGAGATGAAAAAAGATCGTGGAAAAGTATGGCTGGGTGTTTGTGGAATTGTAGAAAATGCTAATGGCGAATGGCTGGTTGTAAAAAAAGCATACAGCGGCTTGAAGGGGCGCTGGTCCCTGCCAGCCGGTTTTGTACAGGAAGGGGAAACCATTGACGAGGCGGCTGTTCGCGAAGTGAAGGAAGAAACGGGCATCGATTGCTATGTAAAGGGGCTTGTCGGATTTCGGACGGGCGTCATCCGTGGGGAAATCAGTGATAATATGGCCATCCTTTATTGCGGTCAGGTGGAAGCTTCACAGCCGATTATCGTGCAGGAGAGAGAAATTTTAGAGGCGCACTGGATATCGCCGGAACAGCTGGCGGTGGATGAGCATTCGAACATCATGCTGAAGGAAGTCGCTAAAAATAACGTCGAGCAAAATATGGTGGATTTCAATAACCGCATCATTCCGGAAGAAATTTTCGGCTATACGCAGTACAATCTGTTCCTCAAAGGGTAGCCTGTCAGATTTGGAGGGTCCAATGCCAATAAATATCTGAGTATTTGAAAAATATTTACGTCCCTACTTTCATAGTTTACTATAAGCGTAAAAAAGGGGAGGGACGTTTCAATATGAATGCAATTTCAATCGTCATTGGCGCCATTTGCATTCTTGTCATCGGCTACCGTCTGTATGGCTATTTCTTTACAAAGAAAGTATTAAAAATCAATGAAAAAGAGCCGACGCCGGCGCATCGATTGAAGGATGGCAAGGACTACGTGCCCACCAACAAATGGGTGGCGTTTGGTCATCATTTTGCGGCGATTGCTGCGGCGGGGCCGCTTGTAGGTCCGGTGCTGGCAGCGCAGTTCGGCTATTTACCGGGGCTGCTATGGCTATTGATCGGTGCCGTCATCGGGGGCGCAGTGCATGATGCGGTGGTGCTGTTTGCATCCATGCGCAGAAAAGGAAAGTCGTTATCTGAAGTGATGAAGGAGGAGCTGGGGCCAGTTGCTGGATTCTGTACAGGGCTCGCCATGCTGTTCATCATTACAATTACAATGGCCGGACTATCGCTTGTCGTATTGGGGGCGCTCGAGCGGAATCCGTGGGGTACGTTTGCTGTGGCCATTACCATTCCAATCGCCATATTGGTGGGAATCGCCTATAAGAAGACGGGCAACCTGCTTGCAACATCGGCGGTAGGATTCATTTTATTAATGATCGGCGTATTTTTGGGCCCTTATTTGCAGGGGACTTGGCTTGGGGACCTATTGACGCTGGAACGCGATACATTAGCACTTATTTTACCGATTTATGCGTTCTTTGCGGCTGCCTTGCCTGTTTGGATCCTATTGGCACCGCGTGATTATTTGAGCAGCTTTATGAAAATCGGCGTCTTTATCGCGTTAATCATCGGTGTATTCATTGTAAACCCGGTCATTCAATTCCCGGCCGTCATCCCGGACTTTTTAGGAGGAGGCGGGCCGGTTGTGGCAGGACCCGTCTGGCCGTTCGTGTCCATCACGATTGCCTGTGGGGCGATTTCGGGCTTCCACGCCTTTGTGGGTTCCGGTACGACGCCAAAGATGCTGGATCGCTGGGAGGATATCCGGGTCGTCGGATTTGGGGCGATGCTTGTCGAGAGCTTGGTAGGGGTGATGGCCTTGATTGCAGCCACTGCCCTCCATCCGGGGGACTACTTTGCCATCAACTCGGCACCGGCCGTCTTTGCTACATTGGGGATGGACACGGTGAACCTGGGCATGCTGGCTGACCAGATCGGCATGGATTTGGAGGGACGTACAGGCGGTGCGGTAACGTTGGCTGTAGGGATGACCTATATCTTTACAGGGGTGCCGTGGTTTTCGGATATGTCCTCGTACTTCTATCAATTCGTCATCATGTTCGAGGCGGTGTTTATCCTGACGGCAATCGATGCCGGTACCCGCGTAGCCCGCTATCTCATCCAGGATTTCGGAGGGGAATTCTACAAGCCGCTGAAGAGGACGGACTGGATGCCGGGCACCATTTTTTCCAGTGCGCTCGCCTGCTTTATGTGGGGGTATCTGTTGTACTCGGGCGACATCAGTTCCGTTTGGGCACTGTTCGGTGTATCCAATCAGTTGATGGCGTCCATCGGGCTCGTATGCGGTGCAACCATCATCCTAAAGATTGCAGATCGGCGGATTTATGTGCTCACATGTATCATTCCATTGGCTTATTTATATGTGACGGTAAATGTGGCGGGCTTCTGGATGGTGAAGAATGTCTATTGGAATAGCGAAGCAGGCGGCTATTCCATCCTGAATGGAATTCTGTCCATCGTTATGCTCGTTCTTGGATTGGTCATCGTCGTCACCGCCATCAGAAAATGGAAGGGTTTATGGAACAGCAAACGCTACGTAAATGGTGTGGCGGTTAATTCCCGTATATAAAGTGGAAAGCTCTACAAGCTTGCTTGTAGAGTTTTTCCTGTTGCCAGGGGCCGTCGGGAAAGCATCAATTGACCTGATATGGGGATATGAGCATCGATGACGAAATGATTTTTTACGGAGATGTAAAGGTTTGCTGGGCCTTTGTCGGTTTCATGGCGATATAAGTATATTCATTGAAAGCTACTTCCTTATCATGTAAACTGAGGAAAGGAAAACTGGAGGGTATACATAGAATGAATGATGTTTCGTTAGTTCAATTAATTATCTCGGTCGTGCTATTTTTCGTCATGTTCTTTGGCATTGGCTTTTTACTGAACATGCTGCTACGGATGACGTGGCTGATGGCCTTCGTGTATCCGGTTGTTGTCGTTTTTATCGTGGATGAAGAAAAAATGAGCTTCCTTGATTATATTTTCAAGCCGGGCACTGCTTTCCCAGCGCTGATGGATAGGCTTCAGGTGCTGCAGCTTGTAGATATCTTGATTCTGTCCGGCGGTTTTGCAGGGGCCATTGTGGCGGGAATTGTCATGATTTACTTGCGTAAAGCGGGATACAGAATGTTTTAGCATGCATCTTATAGATGCATGTTTTTTTATTTCTCCCATCTGTATTAATACTATATTATAAATTTGATATTGTTATATAACAAATGGTTCGCTATAATTGTTCTAACAATATAGTTTAGCAGATCAGGAGGGAAAAAATGATTACGTTTCTAGTATGTATTGCTGTATTAATCGTGGGGTATTTTACATATGGAAAATTTGTAGAGAGGGTATTCGGCCATCAGGAGGCGCGTCCCACCCCTGCTTATGTGAATGCAGATGGGGTGGACTACATACCGATGTCGACATCGAAGAACTCACTCATACAATTATTGAATATTGCAGGGGTAGGTCCAGTATTCGGTCCCATCATGGGGGCGCTGTATGGACCGGTAGCCTTTTTATGGATTGTCATTGGCTGTATTTTTGCAGGAGCGGTACACGATTATTTGACGGGTATGATTTCTATTCGTAACCGTGGTGCCCACCTGCCAGAACTTGCGACAAAGTTTTTGGGAAAGTACATGAAACATGTTGTCAATGTATTTGCGTTGCTGTTGTTAGTACTGGTCGGAACAGTATTTGTTACATCACCAGCGACCCTGCTTTATAATTTGATGGATGCAAAAGTCAGCCTGGCAGTTATCACGTTTGCTATTTTTGCCTATTATATTTTAGCGACCCTGCTGCCGGTAGATAAAATCATTGGAAGAATCTATCCGTTCTTTGGCGCATTACTTGTTATTTCTGCCTTGGGGATCGGTATTATGATGCTGGTTACAAAAGCGCCAATTCCGGAATTGACGTTCCAGAACATGCACCCAGAAAATGTACCAATTTTTCCGATGCTATTCTTTACAATTACTTGTGGGGCGCTATCAGGGTTCCATGCGACGCAATCACCGATTATTTCCCGAACGACGCAAAATGAATCGCAGGGACGTAAGATTTTCTACGGCATGATGATTGCAGAAGGAATCATTGCAATGATTTGGGCGGCAGCAGCGATGAGCCTATTCAGTGGTTATAATGGATTAAATGAAAAACTGAATGCGATAGGAACAGCAGGGGTTGTATCGGAAGCTTCTATTTTAATGCTAGGTTCCATTGGTGGAACATTGGCTGTTCTGGGCGTCATCATTTTGCCGATTACTTCAGGAGATACGGCATTCCGCGCAGCGCGAATGGTAATAGCGGATTATGTAAAGGTAGGACAGACAAAAATCATCAGCCGTCTGTGGATTGCCGTGCCTCTTTTCGTGATTTCCTACGCTTTAACAAAGATCGATTTCAACATATTATGGCGCTACTTTTCCTGGGCCAACCAGGCAACGGCTGTCATTGCGCTTTGGGTAGGTGCGATGTATTTGATTCTCGCTAAGAAAAATCATTGGATTGCCTCTATTCCCGCTGTCTTCATGACTTATAATGTATTTGTCTATATCTTATATGAGAAAATAGGCTTTCATTTGCCATTGAATACAGCCTATATCGGGGGAGCGGTGCTTACGCTGGTTATAGTCGTCGCCTTTATTATGCGTGCGGTAAATGTACGAGGCACGACGTTCCTATTAGACGAGGATGTATCTCATTACAATATGAAGAAGATATAGAAAAAAGGCGCTTCTCGCAAAACGAGATGCGTCTTTTACTTTAAGCTGCAGAAAGAGGGCAAACCATTCCTCGCGCTTTCCTATTAGGAGGGGATATCACTGTATAATCACAGAATAAACGGCACAGCTAAATACAATGCCTGCAAGTGCGCCTGCGAGCACCTCGCTTCTTTTGTGGCCGAGCAGTGTTTTCAATTCTTCTATCTTTTCCTCTTCATTCATATCCGGCCAGCGTTTGATATCGCGGAAAAAGACTTGCAGGTCACGGCGGATTTCGTTGAGGGCAGCTGCATGCTGTCCGGCCTGATAACGGACGCCGCTCGCATCGTACATGACAATCGCTGCGAACATGGCCGCCACCGCAAAAATGGGGGAATTGAAGCCTGTTTCAAAGCCCGTCGCTGTTGCGAGACTGGTCACGGCTGCCGAATGGGAGCTGGGCATGCCACCCGTAGATGTGAGGAGTGACCAATCCACCTTCCTGGTGATAATCAAATGAACAGGCACTTTTAGTAATTGGGCAAATAGGATTGCCAGCAAGCTTAAAACAAGAGGTGTATTTTCCAGCAAAGCCATGTGCTTATCGTCCCTTCCCTACAAATCGTTATCCCCATCATAGCATATTTTAAAATTGGTGAAAAATTATGAATTTCGTTATCCGAAATACTGGAATAGAGGTATAATAGAGTGAATAACCCACTTAGGAGGTAGTAGTATGAAAATCGAAAAGGAAAACAGAACATTCGAAACGATTTCTGCAGGAACAATTATCATCGGTGTCCAAAAGCATCGTGAGCAGATGAAAAATTGGGATGCATTCGGCAGATTTTTCGACTCGGCAATGGAAGAATGGATTCGTACAGGGGAAATCAGTTCTGACCGTAAAAAGCTGACGAAATTCCCGGTAGCGACTTCTAATGAACATGTAAAGCGCATATTGTTTGTAGGCCTTGGAGAAAGCAAGTCGTTGACGGAAGAAACACTTCGTGAAGCGTTTGGGGTAGTAGGAAAAGAACTGAAAGCACTAAAGGTAAATGACTATGCTATTTGGCTGGATTCGTTCGTTACACCTGCATTGGAAGAAACGGACGTTGCATTCCTGGCAGCTGAAGGAATCGGCATGGGCTTCTATACGGTACCGAACTACAAAACATCATCTAACGAAATCGATACATATCTTGACCGGGTGGAACTGGTGACACAGGCGGATATCGAGGAGGTCGGAACAAGCTTTGATGTAGGCCGCATTTATGCAGATGCAGTAAACGAAGCGCGTAGCCTCATTAATTTACCTCCTAATCTTTTGACGGCGACGGATCTGGCGGATTATGCGGCAGGACTGGCGGAGCAGTATGGCTTTGAAGTGGAAATTCTCGATAAAGCGCAGCTAGAGGAGCTTGGCATGGGTGGCATTTTGAGCGTCAACCAAGGGTCGACTGAAGAGCCGCGTATGATTACATTGAAATATCAGGCAAAGGACAGCTGGGAAGATGTCGTTGGCTTTGTAGGAAAAGGTGTTACGTACGATACAGGCGGCTACTCTTTAAAGCCACGTGAAAGTATGGTCGGCATGAAAGGTGATATGGGCGGAGCGGCAGCTGTACTCGGCGCCATGAAAATCATCGGTGAAACGCGTCCTAACCGTAATGTCGTAGCTGTGATCGGCTCGACAGATAATATGGTGTCCGGTACTGCCTTTAAGCCGGATGATGTCATTACAACCTACAGCGGTAAAACGGTGGAGGTACTGAATACGGATGCAGAAGGTCGTCTCGTACTGGCCGATGCCGTGACCTATGCAAAGCAGCAGGGGGCAAACTACCTGATTGATGTCGCTACATTGACAGGCGGTGTCATCGTAGCGCTTGGCATGGATAAAACAGGCGCCTTAACGAACAACGAAGAGTTCTTTGAAAGCTTCATGGAAGCAGCTGTAGAAACAGGCGAATTCGTATGGCGTCTTCCATTGACGGAAAAGGATAAGAAGCGCATCCGTAAATCAGACCTGGCTGATCTGAACAATTCACCGGGGCGTGATGGACATATGATTTTCGGTGGCGGCTTCGTCGGTGAATTTGCCGAAGAAACACCGTGGATCCATCTGGATATCGCCGGTACATCGGATGCCTCAGCTCCTCATGATTTGGGACCAAAAGGCGGAACAGGCGTCATGGTCCGCACACTGGCGGCATTCGTGGAGCAATTCTAATCGCACTAGAAAGCGACTCCTCATCTTAGGATGGGGAGTCGTTTTCTAGTGCGCTGAAGAAGGAAGGGCCGTTTATGCCGGCTCCTTCCTTTTGCATTCCGTTATTTCGTTGCCTCTTCCAAGTAAGATAGGTTTACTAAACCATCAATATCATCTTTAGAAATATAGCCTGCATTTTTTGAAATGGTCGCCATTTCCTTCAGGACATCTTCGTTGACATCTGTTGTAGGTGTCAAACGTCCAAATGCCTTTTCTACTTCTTCCTTCGATAGCTCTTTACCTGTGATTTCCTTTATGTGATCCAGGAACAGCTGAATCGCCTCTTCCGGATTGGCATTGATGAAATCAATTGCCTGGCTGTGCGCCGTCAGTACTTTTTTCGTCAGCTCTGGATTTTTAGAAGTAAAATCCTTTGTAGCAACAAGAACTGTATTAGTGGATTCGTTACCCCATGCAAATTCATCTGGACCTAATAGCAGCTTGGCTCCAGCGTTCATTTCGATGTTCACACCCCACGGCTCCTGTGTGGCGGCCGCATCGATTTGGCCTTGCAGGAAAAGGGCCGCCGTATCAGCCGGTGCCTGCTTCACAGTGTTGACATCACCACCACTGCCGACTACGTCTAGACCGGCATCCTGCAATGCCTTCATAAGACCAACATCCTGTGTACTGCCGAATGTCGGAATGGCTACTGTCTTACCTGCTAGATCCTCCACAGACTCAATGCCTGAATCAGCGCCTACTACAAGCACAGCGCCACCATTGACGGCACCGGCAATGATTTCGTGCTCCGGATTCTTTACAAAGTTGTTGATGGCCGGTGTCGGACCGACTGTACCAAGGTCAATGGCATCTGTCGACATACCTTCCATAAAGGAAGAGCCATCGTTGAATGTGCGTGTCGTAATTTTGATATCTGAACCTAGTTGTTCTTCATAAAACCCTTTTTCCAGCGCGATGATTGTCGCGATATGCGTCATATTTGGGAAGTAGCCAATCCGTACTTCCTTCGCTGTATCTTTCTCGCCATCTTCATTTGTCGTATCATTGTCATCTCCGCCACAGGCCGCCAATACGGCAGTGACGACTGCCAGTAGGGCAAAAAGCCAAAATTTATTCCATTTCATATTATGATTCCTCCTATTTTCCTGTAGTTTGAATGCCCCATTTGCGTAGCACCGAGCGTTCAAGGCGGACAAAGATAAAGTGATCGATAATCGTACCGATGACGCCGATGATGATCATGATGCTGAATACCAAATCCATTGCCTGCAGGGAACGTCCCATATCTAATAACGTCCCTAGACCTCCGCTGCCGCCAAGCAGCTCACCCGCAAGTACGGCACGCCATGCCAGCGCCCATGCAACGCGTAACCCGGCAATCAGCTGAGGTACAGTAGCCGGCAGGATGACGGTCCGGAACAAATGGAAGCCTGAGGAGCCCATCGTCCGTGCCACCCGAATGTGGAGAGGGGAGACACTTTTGAATGCCGCACTGGAGGTGACCGTCAAGGACAGTGTGGCTCCTAATATAATGATGAAGATGACGGACTCTACGCCAAGGCCGAACCATAGCAACGCAAGTGGAAACCAGACAATGTTCGGAATGGATTGCAGTGTTGATAAGAAGAATCCCAATGTATCATCGACAAGCTTTGATTTATAGATGAAGAAACCGAGCATTAATCCAAGCACGACGGCGATTGAAAAGCCGACTAGTAGCCGTCCGAGCGAGGAAGCCGTTGCATCGACCAGACGCCCGCTTGCGATGCCGTCGATCAAGGTGCCGATTACTGTGACGCCGTCCGCTTCATTCGGAATGATGAACGGCGGCCACATGAAGGCCGGAAAGACTTCAAATTTAGATATCGCTTCCCATATCGCTATAAGAATCGCCACGAAGACGATCCTTCTTAAGATCGTAGTCACTACCGAACTCCTCCTTTAATACCTTTTCCATTTCTTGCTCCAGCTCTGTTAAAATACGATTTTCTAGATGGACTAACAGGCTGTCCGGTGCAGTACGCGGACGAGCGGCCTTTACTTCAAACATATTTTTGATGCCGCCGGGACGAGTTTTCATCAGCAGGATACGATCGGAAAGTACGACTGCCTCCCGAATGTTATGCGTGACAAAGATGATTGTCTTTTTGGTCTCATGCCATAACTCCTCTAGTTCCTTATGAAGGACCATACGCGTCTGTTCATCGAGCGCAGCGAATGGTTCATCCATCAGCAAAATCTCCGGGTCCATGACAAGTGCGCGGGCAATGGCGACACGCTGCTTCATCCCACCGGACAATTCGTGCGGCTGTGCATTGGCGAACTTGCCCAGATGCACTTTCTGCAACCACTTCATTGCACGCGCCTTTGCCTCCTCTTTCGGCACCTTCTTGATCAATAGACCATACATGACATTGTCGAGTACGCTTAGCCATGGAAAGAGCCCCGATTCCTGGAAAACGACGATTCGGTCATTCCCAGGACCAGTGATAGGTTTTCCGTTTACAGTTATTTCACCGGAAGTCTGTTTCTCTAAACCTGCCACGATATTCAGCAAGGTTGATTTCCCGCACCCTGATGGACCAAGCAGGGAGATGAATTCCCCATGCTGTATATCCAAGGTGATGTTATCCAAAGCGATGGTCTGCTTGTTATCTTTACCTGTGAACGATTTATGGATGTCCCGTAGAACGATATGTGGCTGTGTAATAACGAACCCCTCCTAAATCTTATAAAACCTATTAAATTTGTATGCTTTATAACTTTGATTTTATGGAATGTTTTCCCGTTTTTCCGTCACATATGTGACAAAATAGTAAGAAGTTTTTTATAATTACTAAATGGGGGGATTAGATGCAGCTTACTGAATTTGAAATATATATAAAAACCAACGGCAGGAAAATGACATTTGAGAAACATACAATGATTTTTAAAAACGGGGAAAGGGCTGGAATGCTCTATTTGTTGATGGATGGGTGGGTGAAGATTGCGCAGGAAGGGAAGGATGGGCAGGCGATTACGTTATCCTTGCGAAGAAGCGGCGACCTTTTTGGACTTGTGGAAATCCTGGCGGAACAAAGCGATCGGAGCCGTTCTGCTTACAGCCTCACACGCAGTACCGTATATGCCTTGCCGATTGAGAAAATGGAAGGGCTCCTGAATAAGCATCCGGGGCTGATGGCAGCGTTATGCAAATTAATGGCACAGCGCCTCCTGGAAAGTCAGGAATTCATCAAAGTGCTGACCAGCATGTCGGTCCCGCAGAGGCTCTCGTGGTTTTTACGCGCATTCGCCGAGGAGCGGGCAGACGGATTAACTGTCGAATTTCCACTGACACATGAGGAGGTATCCTATATATTGGGATGCAGCAGACAGAAGGTGACGAGTTTTTTAAATCTTTGGCGAACAGAGGGCTACATTACATATGAACGGGGGAAAATTAAAATCATCAATCAAGCGGCGCTTATTTTTGAAGAGTGAGGGGAAAAACAGCGGCATGTTATAGTGACAATGCTGGACATCCGGATTTATCATCCAGGCTTTTAGGCAAATACCAATATGTAAAGATTCATTCCTCATACTCTACAGTAGAGGAGGGGATTTTATGGCAAGATTCTATGGAGGAAGAGGATATGGTGGTCCGTACGGAGGTCCATTTGGCGGGCCGGGCTTCGGCTATTTTGGAGGTCCGTTCTTAGGCGGCTTTTTAGGAGGGGCGCTTGGAAGTGCTCTTGTTCCAGGCTATCGACCATATCCATATTATAACTATCCGTACCCGTACCCATATCCATACTCATATCCGTATCGACCGTATTAAAAAAGCACAAATCCGCCCGAGGGTGGATTTGCGCTTTTTTTATTTGATGCCTTGCTCCTTTTTCATCCGTTTAATCTCTTCTTTTAAATCATCATGAGTCGTACCGCTCCACGGCTTTACGCCCGCAATGTACGAAGAACGGCTCATAATATGCCCTCCCACAGGTCCAGTGATGAAGATGAAGAGGATGCCCAGTAGGATGCGGGCGTTGAAGTGATTTTCCAGAAGCCAAAAATGCAGGAACACCCCAACCAAAATACACATAACGCCAAGCGTGGCGCTTTTGGAGGCAGCATGTGCCCGTGTATAGAGATCGGGCAGACGCAACAGTCCAATTGCTGTTACAGCAATGAACAGCACGCCCACTGCAATGAAGAAAACAATCAATACATTAGCGAGAATTGTCACGTTCGATGATGTCTCCTTTCTCTATGAATTTAGAGAAAGCGACAGTACCGATGAATGATAAAATCGCCAGAAGTAAAATGATTTCCAGGAAGAAGCTAGTCTCTACCATGATGGAAAACAGACCTACGAGAGAAATAAGGCAGACACCGATTGTATCAAGGGAAATAACGCGGTCTGAAGCGTCAGGTCCTTTCACCAGGCGATAGATGATAACAATCATGGAAAGTGTAATGAGGACGATCGAGCCCCAAATAAAATATGTCATGCACGGCTCACCTCCAAGATAGCTTTTTCGAATGAATCACGAATCGATGCAACAGTCTCATCGATATCAGCTGCATCGATGGCATGAATATATAAAAATTTATTATCATCGGAAATATGCACTACAACCGTCCCTGGTGTCAGGGTGATCATGCTGGATAGGAGGGTCAGCTCCCATTCCTGCGTTAAGGCTGTCTCATATTTGAAGAAGGCGGGCTGCATATCCAATTTCGGCTTCAGCACGACCTTCAGAACAGCGACATTGGCAAGAATAAGCTCCTTCAGGAACAACAAGGTCAGTTTGATGACGGCCCACACCCTCTCCAGATAGAGACGGCCTGTAAAAAAACGGCGCATCATGAATAGTGCCAAGGCTCCTAAAATGAAGCCAATCAGAAATCCGTTGGCACTAAAGTTGCCGGATAAAAACATCCAAAGGCAAGCCAAGAAAAAATTAAGCAGGATTTGAAAGGCCAATCTATTTTCCCCCTTTCATGACTGCATCTACATATAAGCTAGGGTCGATAAGGATTTTCCCTGCATTGTCCATAAACGGCACAATCCATTCCGAGCCGATACCATAAGCAATCGAGATGATGACGACCAGCGCCGTCGGGAAGAACATGCGGTTATAGCGCCGCTTTTCCACGGTAACAGACTGTCCATTATCTCCCCAAAAGGCATAGATAAAGATTCGCATGACCGACAGCAGTACGACGAGACTGGAGGCCAATATAAAGATGCTACTCCAGATATTGCCCGCTTCGAAGCCGCCCTGGACAATCAGCAGCTTGCCGACGAACCCGCTTAGCGGCGGGATGCCAGCCAGTCCGAATGCAGCAATCAGGTAGAACCAGCCTAGTCCAGGATACGTTTTCATCAAGCCGCCCATTTTCCGCAAGTCCGATGTACCGGCTACGTAGATGACCAGGCCGACGAGCATGAACAGCCCCGCCTTGATAATCATGTCGTGAATGAGATAGAACAGAGCACCCTCCAGTCCGGCTTCATTCATTTGCGCGACGCCGAATAAAATAACCCCGACCGCTATGACGATGTTGTAGATGATAATCTGTTTGACATTAAACGTAGCAAGCGCGCCGATACATCCGGCTACAATCGTTAACACGGCTAAAATCAGCAATAGCTCATGTGTATAGGAAACGTCGTGTACGAAAAACAGCGTGTATGTACGCATAATCGCATAGACCCCTACCTTTGTGAGCAATGCCCCGAATAGTGCAAGTACCGGAATCGGCGCTGCACCATATGAGCTTGGGAGCCAGAAGTAAAGCGGGAAAATCGCCGCCTTTAATCCGAAAACAAGCAAGAATAGCACAGCAATTGTCGTAACGATGCCAGGCTGGTTGATTTCAGCGATTTTCACTGAGATATCCGCCATGCTCAATGTTCCTACAACGGAATATAGATAGGCCACTGTAATGACGAATAAAGCAGAGGAAATGACATTGACCAGAATATATTTGATCGATTCCCGAAGCTGTCCCTTCTCGCCACCGAGCACGATGAGCAGGTAGGAAGACATCAACAGAACCTCGAAGAATACAAACAAGTTGAAAATATCCCCTGTAGTAAAGGCACCTGTCACCCCGGTAAGGATAAACATGATGCCCGGGTAGTAGAAGAACCTTTCCCGTTCGCGGCCAATGGATTCGAAACCGTACCAGACGATGAAGAATCCAAGGACCAAAGTAGTGAACACGAGCAGTGAAGACATGCCGTCAGCCACCATTGTGATGCCGTAAGGGACTGGCCAGTTGCCGAATGTCACGGACTGGATTCCTTCATTCTCGACTTTCACCATAACAAGGAACGCCACGAATGCGGCGCTAAAAAGTGTCAGCAAGGAAAGAATGCGTTGCAGACGGATGTTCTTGTGCAGGAACATCAGCACCATGCCCATGAAAAATGGGATAAGAATGGGGATTAACAGGAAGTTAATCATCATCTTCACTTCCTTTCATCTTAGTCGTATCATCCGTGCCAAGCTCTTGATAGGTACGGTAGGCGAGTACGAGGAAGAACGCTGTCACCCCAAATGAAATAACGATTGCCGTTAAAATCAGCGCCTGTGGCAGAGGATCTGCGTAGTCTGTTACACCCTCACCAAGCACAGGAGGACTTTCGCCGCCGAGCCCGCCCATTGTTAAAATGAGCAAATGCGCACCGTGGCTCAAGAGGCCGGTCCCGATGATGATCCGCAGCAGGGAACGAGATAAAATTAAATAGATGGCGGCCATGAATAGGAAACCGCATACAAAAGCCATTACAATTTCCATTATTCATCCTCTCCTATCGTTTGAATAATGGTCATTGTCACACCGACAACAACGAGAAATACGCCAAGGTCAAACAATGCCGCCGTATGCAGCGACGTCTTTCCAATCAACGGCAGATGGAAATAATTGAAGAAATGGGTGAAGAACGGCTTGCCGACAAACATCGGGAAAGCCGCCGTCCCCAAGGCCAATATCAATCCACATGCCGTCATATACATATAATTTACCGGCAGAATCGTCTGCACGGTCTTCAAGTCATAGGCGATGACGAGAAGGACGATGGCACTGGCCATCAAGAGGCCGCCTACAAAGCCGCCCCCTGGTGTATAGTGTCCTGCAAAGAAGATATGGACAGCAAAGAAGAAAATCATGAAGAACACGAGCTTTGAAGTGAACTGCAGTATTAAGTTATTTGTTCTCATTGCTTTTCTCCTTTCTGCTTAAACGTAGCTTGATCATAGCGTAGATGCCCATGCCGGCAATGCCGAGCACGGTGATTTCGAATAATGTATCGAATCCACGGTAGTCCACCAGGATGACGTTTACGATATTGCCGCCGCCGGCAAGGGAATACACCGTTTCCTTGTAGTAACTGGAAATGGACTCGACCAATTTTTGCGAATGGGCAGATAACGCCAATAATGTCACCATCGCACCGACACCAACTGCTATAATCGCACGTCCGATCTGGAAGCGCATCCGTTCTTCGACACGTCCGAGCTTCGGCAGGTGGTAGAAGGCCATCAGGAACAGCGCAACTGAAATCGTTTCAATGACCAGCTGCGTCAGCGCAAGGTCCGGTGCATTGAAGATGACGAAAAATAGGGCGACTGTATAGCCGACTGCACCGAGACCGATGATGGCTGTGATTCGTGACTTCGCAAACAGGGTAGTGAGCGTGCCGATTACCAGCACGATGATTAAAGTTATATCATAAAGCTTAATAGCGGAAACGTTTTCAAAAGATATAGCGAATGCATCTTTGATGAACAACGTCCCGATGACAATGCTGACGATGGCAGCGAACATGTACGTCAAATATTTCCGGATTGATCCGGTCATATAAAGGCTTGAGAAGCGCTCCATCATCGTATCCAATACCGTATTCATGATGAAGTCGTACAATCTGTTCAACGACAGCCAGCCCGGAATGGCACGATAGATTTTCTGCCATTTTGGAAGCAGAAGGAACAATAGCAGACCAACTGCAACGATACCGACCGTCATCCAGAACTCTGCTTCGAATCCATGCCAAGCTTGTACAGTGATGTCCACTTGATCCGGCGAGGTATATAAAAACGGCTGGATGGCCGCAACAGCAGGCTTCACAAATAAATCCCCGACCAGATTCGGAATGAAGAAGATGGCCACGACAAGACTGGCCAGAATTACCGGCGATACCAGCATGCCGACTGGCGCTTCATGCGGCTTCTTAGGCAGCTTTTCTGCCTGCAACTTGCCGGTAAATGTTCTAAATACAAAGTAGAAGCTGTAGACAAATGTAAATACGCTGGCAATCCATGCGATAATCGGGAATAATACACCGAATGTTTCAAAGTTGAATAATCCAAATTCCTTCACGGAAAGCATTGCTGTCAGGAACATTTCCTTACTTAGGAATCCATTGAATGGTGGAAGACCGGCCATGGAAAAGCTGCCGATCAATGCGACGGTAAAGCTGACCGGCATCAGGCTCATCAGCCCACCTAATTTGCGGATATCCCGTGTTCCTGTCTCATGATCTACAATCCCGGCAATCATGAAGAGGCTTCCTTTAAACGTTGCATGGTTAATCAGATGGAAGATTGCCGCAAATCCGGCATATTTGAAAATCGTGCCGGCTGCATCCTCGACATGGAAGGCCATTGCCGCCACACCTAAAAGCGACATGATGAGCCCAAGCTGACTCACTGTCGAGAAGGCCAAGATTCCTTTTAAATCCGTCTGTCTAGCAGCGAACAGGGAGCCCCAGAACAATGTAAGGAGTCCGATTCCTGCGACCAGCCATACCCATACTTCCGAAAGGGCGAAAATCGGTGTAAGGCGGGCCACCAGGTAGATGCCGGCCTTTACCATCGTAGCCGAGTGAAGATAGGCCGATACAGGTGTAGGCGCCTCCATCGCGTCCGGAAGCCAAATGTAGAATGGAAACTGTGCAGACTTTGTAAAGGCGCCCAGCAAAATTAATACAAGCGCCAGGACAAAATGTTCATGCGTTGCAAGTTCTGGAGCCTGTGCAATTAGCTCGCGGATGGAGAATGAACCACCCATCAGGGATAGCAGGACGAAGCCGCCAAGCATCATCAATCCCCCTGCCACCGTGATTACCATCGATTTCAGAGCGCCGAAACGTGACTTGTCACGGTTGAACCAATAGCCGATCAACAGGAACGAGGAGATGGATGTGAGCTCCCAAAATAGATAAAGGGTAATGACATGGTCGGATTGCACGACACCGAGCATCGCCGTCATAAACATTAATAAATAAATATAGAAGTTGTGCAGCTGCTCCTTTGTTTTATCCAAATAGAAAATGGAATAGAGAACGACCAACGAGCCAATCCCCGTAATCAGAATGGAGAAGAGGACACTTAATCCATCAAGATGGGAGGTGAACGCAATATCCAGGGAAGGAATCCATTCGAAGGTCGATACGGCAACTTCTCCATTCGCTGTCTGCTTGACGAACGGGAGATAATAGCCGAGAAGAGCAAGTGGTACTAGCAATACAAACCATCCTGTATGTATGGCCCGTACCTTCTTGAATAGAAAAGGTAACAACACAGCTATAATAATTGGAATAAATATGGCAAGCACTTGCATTACCACGCCTCCTTTCAAAGAAATTTTCTTAATAGCATAATTATAACGTACTTCTCATAGTGATGCATACCTGCAAAGTCTTCCTGTAGTTGATATAGAAGGGGTTTATTCAGTATTATTAAATATGTAGGAATATAGGAAAATGGGGTAAAATTTTTTATGAAAAATCCATATTTGTATGGCTATCTACCGCTTTTTACGGTTTTGCTCTTCAGCTTGACGTTCGGCATTTATGCCGTTACGGAATCGATGGCCCTTTTGCAGGGAATCGGCGTATATGCAGGAATGCGTGAATTTTTATCGGACATGGAGCTGAAGGTGTCTTTGCTTATTTTATTTTCCCTCTGTTTTTTTATGCTTTTTTCGGCACTCAAGCTAATCGGGGAAACCGTGCACGAACTGGGGATGCTGTTCTTCTCGAAGGACTACAAAGGGGAGACGATGAGCGTGGCGCGCGGCGGCTATGTCATCTTCTTTGCAGGGGCCCTACTGTCGGCGTTCGGCATCCAGTCTGCTACTGTATTGATTGCCATCTTCACCTTGACCGTAGCCGTTTATTTCATTTATACCGTTTACAAAATGAGCTTTTTCATGAATATGACAGGGCTGATTGGACTCATCTTTTTTGAAGTGCTATTTTGGGCGCTGTTCGGCACGACGATTGTATACATCATCATCAAGCTTTACAACGGCATGGTGGCGAGCCTGCCGTTCATGTGAAAACGGCATGTATTCCCCAACGGCTTATAGTTACTGCCTACCATAATTGCCGACCAGTCTTCAAGAGGCAATGAAGGACGGCTGCTCCTGAAAATCTGTTGTACATAAAAATGGGAACTCACGCCGGTGTGAGTTCCCATACATTTTATATTGCGATGGATTCCTTTACTTCCCCTTGGATATTTTGGTTTTCCTCCGAACATTGCAATTTCTTCTTAATATTTAACCTGCCAAGAACCTCCCTCAGTCCATGATGGCATTGAAGATTTTGAAATGGATCCTGTATTTCTCAAGCGACTCCATATTGCGCGGTTCATCATGGCCGATCCAGATGGCGGTCGTGTAGTTCTCCGTCAGCCCGGCTACCCAATAGTCCTTGAAGTCGTTCGTCGTCCCTGTTTTGGCGCCGATATAGGATGTGCTTGTAGAAAGCCCAGTCCCCGTTCCTTTCCGGACGACATCCGTCAAGAGGCTGCGCATATGCCGCACCGTTTTTGTCGACCAGACGACATCGCGCTCATTCGGCCATTGGTAAAGGATGTTCCCATCTGAGTCGGTCACTTTGCGGATGGCCCGCACAGGCAGATAGCTGCCATCGATGAAGCTTGTATAGGCATCGGCCATTTCAAGCGACGTAACACCATAGGTCAACCCGCCGAGGCCTGCGGAAAAATTGCGGTCCTCATCGACGAGCGAGCGGAAATTGAAACGCTCGAGATAGCTGAAGGCCTGATCGAGCCCTACCTGATGCAGCAGGCGGATGGCGCTTGTATTATAGCTCCAGCTGAAGGCAGTGGAAATGGAGACGTTTCCGTAGATGCCTCCCCCGTAGTTCTGCGGGCAAAAGCTGCCGATGCAATAAGGCGCGCCGCTGATTGTCGAAGCGGGGGTATAGCCCAACAGTTCAAGGGCCGGTGCATAGTCGATTAACGGCTTGAAGGCGGAGCCCGGCTGGCGCGGTGTCTGGAAAGCACGGTGCAGGTTCAGCTTTCCATAGTTTCTCCCTGCGAACATACTGACGATTTCACGGGTATGATTATCAATCACGACGGCACTTGCTTCTATTTCATACGGAGACAGAATCTCATTCACAGCTGCTTCATCAGCCTCCTGCTTTTCAGGCTGAAGCGCTGTGTATACCTTGATTCCTCCGGCAAGCAATTCGTCGACGGCAGCATCCAGCTGCAGTAAGACAGCGTTGCGTTCCTCTTGATTCCTTGATTTGTCCAGCTGTTCCTGGAACCCTTCGGATGCAGAGACGAGCCAGCGCAGTTCCTGCAGGACATATGTGCTGTAGGCGGGATGATGCTGTGTTTTCTTTTTGATATGCAGTTCGATGGGCTGTTGCTTGAATGAAGCTGCATCTTCTAGGGAAATGGCATTGTTCCGAGCGAGCGTATCCAGCAGCCGCTCCTGCCGCTTTTTCGTACTTTCGAAGTTCCTGACGGGATCATACAGGCTCGGGTTGTTCGGAATGGCCGAAATGAAAGCCAATTCTGCAATCGACAATTCGCCGAGCGGCCGGCCGAAATAGTAAGTTGCCGCACTTGCAATGCCGTACACCTGATGGCCGAAATACATTTCATTCAAATACATTTCCAAAATTTCCTTCTTATTGTAAAGCTGTTCAAGCTCGTAGGCATAGAACAGCTCAAACAGCTTGCGCTCATATGTCTTTTCCTCGGATAGGTAGCGCATGCGTACAAGCTGCTGGGTAATCGTACTGCCGCCCTGTTGAATGGACTTCTCGGCCGAATTGGCCATAACCGCCCTTGCGATGGCGCTTACATCAAACCCGATATGATGAAAAAAGGCTGTATCTTCACTGTAGATGAACATGTCTTTTACGATTTGGGGGAATTCATCGTAGGTGAGGGGCTGCCGCCATTCAACGTATTCCTCGCTGAAAACCTGGCCATTCCCGTCTAGCAGTGTTACAGGAAGTTGCTGCTGTATTTGCGGGAGATGGAAGGAGGCCTCCATTTTTTCTCCATATGCCTTGGCGGCGTCCACTTCCTTCCAGACGCCATTCCCGACAAGTAGCAACAAGACAATAGAGCAAAGAATCAGGAAATAGCCAAAAGTCTGTTTCATAGGTTTTCCTCCAAAATTTCACATACAGCAAGAATACCATATATTTACTCCCTATCATATGTGATTTTTAAGGAGGTCATCCATATGCTGTTTCGGCATTTTCTGAAGGAAATAGATGACGACAAACGCGATGAAAAAGAGCAGGCCTGTAGAGTAGAAGACGGACGAAATGCCCCAGGCGCCACTGATGAGGCCGCCCAGTACAGGGCCGATAATATTCCCAAGGAAACGGAAGCTTTGATTGTAGCCCATGATTTCTCCCTGTACATTAATCGGTGCTTCGCGACGAATCAGGGCGGAAGTGACGGGAATCAGACCACCGACCACCATGCCGAAGAGAAGGCGAAGCAGCATCAATTGCCACAACGCAGTGACGAATGCCTGCGGGATGATGAACACTACACAGGCAACCAGCAGGTACTTCAATACGATTTCATAGCCGACACGATCGCTCAGCTTTCCCCAGAAGCGGGCAAAGAGAATGTTCCCGAGCCCCGTAGCACTGAATGTAATGCCGGCGAGCAGTACGACCTCTTCAGCCGATGTCAGTTGGGATACATACAGCGATAAGAGGGGCTGGATGCTGAAGTTTCCGATTTGGATTAAAGTCGTCACCATCATCACATTGAAGATGAGTCTATGATGGAAAATCGCCCAGACGACGTTCCTGCGTGAATAGACGGCTGATTTTACTTTGCGCTCGATCTTCGGCTCGTGGACGCTGAAGATGATCAGGAAAGCGGCTACGGTAATCGCAATGGCAGTGAGGATGAATGTGTAGCTGAACCCCACAGCATCAGCCAATGCACCGCCGATGACTGGGCCGAAAAGCGTACCGCCTACACTGCCCATCTGCAGGGTTCCGAGTGTTTTACCGGCCACTTCCTTTGGTGTATGCCTGCTGATGAAGGCAATCGACGTTGGGATGAAGCCGGTCACCACGCCCATGAAAAGGCGGAGCAGCAAGAACTGCTCTACATTCTGGACATAGCCCATCAGGAAGATGCTGAGGGCGATGCCGAAGCCATTGATGATCAAGATGGGCTTATAGCCGTACTTATCCGCAATACGCCCCCAGATGGGAGACATGAGAAACGCCGTGACGAACGTTGCCGCAAAGATGAGGCCCGCCCATTTCTGGACGTAACTGTCGGTGAAATCGCCCATTGTTTCTATATAAAGCGATAGAAAGGGCATAATCATTGTCGCAGAAGCAGCTACGATAAAATTGGATATAAAGATAATGATGAAGTTATGTTTATTGGTTTGCATAGCATCTCTACTTTCTATCTATTTTGGAAATTTCCATTTAGTATAACTTATTTCGTGGGGCGAATGAAGGCATCTGTTCGAATTGCCAATTCTTTCTCCTACTTACCCGTTGCATTCCCTTCACAACACTGGTTTTTTCTTCCTTCAGCAGAACCCCCTTGTATAACTGGATAAACGGTGGAATCTATCCGGATGTCATTATGACATCGGGCCGCAATTGACTAGTGCATGCATCCTGCCATTCATGATGAAGGCCACCCTGAAAATCTGCGCTGAAATATCATCTGGCAAAGCGGAAAAAAATAATAAGGTATGGTACACTAAACCGAGGAAAGAATCACCAAGACTTATTCAAAGGAGAGACAAATATGCTTCCACAATTAACAAAGGAATTAAATGCCGGCGAAGTGCTGGTAGAAATGAAAACAACAATGGGGTCTATCAAGATTAAACTATTCCCCGAACAGGCGCCAAAAACAGTGGAGAACTTCTTGGGCCATGCAAAAGCGGGCTACTATGACGGCATCATTTTCCACCGCGTCATTCCAAACTTCATGATTCAGGGCGGGGACCCGACTGGTACAGGAATGGGCGGCGAATCCATCTGGGGAGGCACATTTGAAGACGAGTGTGTACCGGAGCTATTGAACATCCGTGGCGCCCTATCGATGGCAAATGCAGGACCGGGCACGAACGGCTCCCAATTCTTCATCGTACAGGCTCCGCAAGTAGAGGTGTCGATGCTGAAACAGATGGAAGTACGCGGCTGGGAGAAGGAACAAGTGGACCTTTACAAGAAGAACGGCGGTACGCCATGGCTGGACGGCAAGCATACTGTATTCGGGCAAGTCGTCGAGGGTATGGAAGTCGTTGACAATATTGCAAAAGTTGACCGTGATATGCGTGACAAACCAAAAGAAGATGTTAAAATTGAATCGATCACTGTTTTTGAATAATAACGAAAGAAGTGTGAGATTATGGAAAGTTTAATCCTCAACTGGGGATTTCTATATTTCCCGGAAGACAAGTCTACTTACATTCCAGCCGCCATTGAAATGCTTTTATTATTCCTCGTCGTTTTTTTATTGTTTAAATGGTTGCGTAAAAATTCGGCGAAGCAGGCTGCCGAGGCGAAGAAGCTGGAGGAGCGGGCATTGGCTGAACGCGACGAGCGGATGCGGAGGGAAAAGGAACTATAGTTAGGAGCTGGCTTGTGTTGAGACGGCTCTCCCGCAGGAATGCAGGATAGAAACGAAAAGGGCTTCCCGATAAGTTGATCTTATTGGGAAGTCCTTTTTTTCATGGAGAAGTGGAGGAACAGCGTATAGAAGAGGGGGATGGCAACCGTAAAGGTGACGAGTCCGTTCCAGTCGAACGACGACCAGATGGGGCTGAGAAGCGTGCTGCCTGACGCTACCCCGACATAATAGGAGACGAGATACAAGCTGGAGGCAAGTCCCTTTTGGGTCTGCGCCGTAGATGAAACAGTGCTTGCCGTCAAAGAATGGGCGGTAAAGAAGCCAAAGCACGTGATGCCGAGCCCGATGACGACGCCGATGATGGAGTGGCTCATTGTAAGGGCAAGCCCCACCAATAGCATGCCGATTGCTGCATTGCGAAGAAGGGGCACGGAAAAACGGTTTGATAGATAGCTGGCCGTCGGTGCACCGATAATCCCCAATCCATAGGCAAAATAAAGGGCGGAAATGGATTCCAGTGACATGGAGTAAGGCGGTCCCGTTAAATGGAACGGCAGATAGGTCCACATCCCTGTAAACGACATCTGCAAGGTGATGCCGAGCCCGAACATGAGAAGCAGCATCGGATTTTTCAGATGCTGATAGAATCCGTAGAAATCAGTTTTTAGCGTCCGATGACCCGGTGCAAAGTTCCTCGATTTCGGCAGGTAGACGGAGACGAATAGCAGGACGGCCAATCCGAAGACGCTTAAATAAAAGAATGCATGCTGCCAGGATTGGTATTCCGCGATATAGGCCGTGACGACACGCCCGATCATGCCGCCTAGGGCATTGCAGGAAATATAAAAGGCGGTTGCCAGCGCGCTATGTTTCGCATCGACTTCCTCCGCGATATAGGCAAGCGCGGCGGCAGGTACTCCGGCGAGCATAAACCCTTGTACAAACCGTATCGCCGCAATCATCGGAAAAGAATGGGCAAACGGTATACAAAGAAAAGTAACTAGAGAAAGAAGGATGGATAGTTTGATGAACAGGACGCGTCCATGCCGGTCAGAGAGAAATCCCAATATGATCAATCCGGCAATCAGCGAGATGGTCGGCAGCGACATCGTCAAGCTGGCCGCGGAAATCGAAACATCGAATTCTTCCGTATATAAAGGAAGGAGGGGCTGTGCCGAATACATGACTACAAAAATGAACATTGATGCAAGTCCCAGGCTCAGCACAATCATCCAATAGGCACGATTGCTCGGTGTATAGCCTTTCATAGATATTCTCCTTCCCCATCATAGGTTATTTTTTCATAAATTCAGGTAGCCATAGCGACAATTGCGGCCACAGGACAACGATTACCAGGAAGCCGATCATCAGTACGATGAACGGAATGACTCCCCGCACGACTTCGCCCAGTTTTTCCTTTGCAATACCGCTTACTACAAAGAGATTCAGACCAACCGGAGGGGTAATCATGCCAAGCTCCATGTTGATTGTCATAATGATGGCAAAGTGAACCAGGTTGATATCAAAATGATAAAGGATCGGCAATAGGATTGGAAGGGTAATTAGGATGATTGATACCGCTTCTAGGAACATGCCCATGATAAAGAACAGGATATTGACGATGATGATGAACATCCATTTATTCATATCCGATTCGGAAATCCAGCTGCCGACCATTTGCGGCACTTGTGCATTCGTCAGGAATAGGCCGAATAAAGAGGCCGCTGCGACAATCAAGAAAATCATTGCGGTGATATTGATGGATTCGACAATGATCGGGCGCAGGTCTTTCAACTTTAGTTCACGATAAATGAATGCTGAAACGATAAGACCGTAGACGACCGCGATGACAGCGGATTCTGTCGGCGTTACAATCCCTGAATAGATGGAGCCCAAAATGATGAACGGCAACAACGCGCCCCAAATGGCCTTCAACGACTTTTGTCCGCGTTCGGCCATTGTTGCAGGCGCATCGCCTTTGAAACCATTGCGCTTTGCGTAAAAAATGGCAGCGGCAACTAAAATCCCAGTCAGAGCCAATCCAGGAATAAGACCAGCCATGAAGAGGTCTCCGATGGATTGCTCGGAAGTGATTCCGTACATGATCAATGGAATGCTAGGTGGGATCAGGATGCCCAATGTCCCTCCGGCTGCTACAAGCCCCATTGAATACCGCTTGTCATAGCCAGCAGCCACCATCGCTGGAATCATGATGGAACCGATGGCGGCGGCAGTTGCAGGAGAAGAACCGGAAATCGCTGCAAAAATGGCACAAGCGAGAATCGTCACGACCGCAAGCCCACCAGGAAGGTGGCCTACCCAAGAGCGTAAAGCATCGATCAAGTAGCGGGAAATACCGCCCCGCGCCATGATGATACCGGCCAACACAAAGCCGGGGATTGCCATCATTGGAAATGAGTCAAGTGCTGTAAACATGCGTTGCGGCATCATATTCATGTTGAAGTCCGACTGGAACAGGACGAACATCGTAGAAAGCGCCAAGCTGATTGCTACAGGCACCCGTAGAAATAATAGAATAAAGAAACTAATTAAGAGGGTTAGCATAGTCCTCCTCCTTCCTCCGCAGGATATGAATCAATCTTTCGATGAAACGCAGCAGGAATAGCACCCCGGAAATCGGCAGGATCAGATAGATGATCCACATCGGAATGCCGACGTCGAGCGATACCATGCCGGAGCTGAAGCGTGCTTCTACGAGGATATAGCCGTAATAAGTGTACATCGCGCAAAAAACGATGCATAAAGCGGTTGAAACAATATTCATGATGAACTTCATTTGATTATTTAAGCGGTCATATAAAATGTCGACCTGGATATGCTGGTTATGCTTCAGTGCCATGCCGAACCCGCCGAATACACCCCAGATAATCGTATAACGGGCTACTTCTTCCACCCATGCTTTAGGCTCGTTAAAGCCGTATCGCATAACAACCCCGTAGAAAATCAGTGAAATCCCGACGACGAAAAATGTACCCGAGAAAATCTCTTCTGCATATTCCCAAACTTTTTTGAGCGTGCCCATGATGCACATCCTTTCCTTCTGCTTTTATAGATAGAGTAAGTGCCGGCATATAGCCGGCACTTAGTGGATTACTTTTTTAATGCTTCAATGCCTTCGATCAGCTCGGTCGTGATGACGTCCGAGAACTCGTCGTAGACTGGTTGCAGAGCTTCTTTTAATGCATCACGTTCTTCTTGTGTCATTTCATGAACTTCTACAGTACCGGAGTTTTTGATGTTTTCGAACGACTTGGCATTTTCTTCTGCAGCCAGCTCATTCGCTAAATCAGTCGCTTCCGCCAATGCTTCTTCTACTGAAGCAAGTAAATCCTCCGGCATGGAATCCCAGAACGATTTGTTCACAAAGACGGCGTAGTCAAGACGACCATGTGCTGTAGTGGAAAGATACTTTTGTACTTCTTGATATTTTTGCGTATCAAAGTTATTGAATGTATTTTCTTGACCATCTACAGTGCCTTGCTGTAATGCTGCGTATGTTTCACCAAATGCGATCGTCGCTGAACCTGCATCTAGCGCATGGAATTGCGATTCCAGGACCTTTCCTGCCTGTGCACGGAATTTAAGCCCCTTGAAGTCGGCAACATCTACAAGCGGATGCTTGTTGTTGGAGAAATGCTTAAAGCCGTTCCCCCAGAAGGAAATTCCCATGATGTCGTTTGAAGCTAATTGATCAGAATTTAAAATTGTCTGAGCTACTTCGGATTTGAAGAAGGCTTGGACATGCTCGTCATCTTCGAAAAGGAATGGCATGTCGACATATTGCCAGCGCGGGTCGATTTTTACCATCTTTGTAACAGAAGGTGCAATCATATGAACGTTCCCGGACACTAATGCATCCAGTTCGTCATTATCACCGTATAGCTGGGAAGAAGGATAAACCTCCACCTTTACACGCCCCTCTGTCTTTTCATCTACTAAACGAGCGAACTCTTCTGCCGCTTTCCCTTTTACAGATTCAATTGATGTAACGTGAGAAAACTTGATTACCAATGGTTTTTCAGCAGTGTACTGATCCCCGGACTTGGATGAACCTTTGTCCGAATCGTCACCGCCACATGCGGCCAATACTAAAACAATGATGCTCAGCATCGACATAAGAAGCCATTTTTTCATGTGATATAATCCTCCTAATTTTTTCAATTAATATGTCAAAAGAACATACTGTCCTTTATAACCAAATGAACTATAAGAACTTAGGCAAAGCCTGGATAAACCGGACCGGATACCGCACCCTGTAGTACTGATAGGCCGGCTCGAACGCCTCTTCCCAAGCATGCCGCTCCTCGTCGGGCAGTGTATAGATATCCACACAGTCGCACTGCTTGATTTCCTCCAGTTTCTTCATATTCAGCTCATTTACCAAATCCCACTGCCATTGCTGTACTTCCTGTAAAGCGCTTTCAAAAATTTCCTGGACATCAGGCGGCAACTCTTGCCAAAAGTCATGGTTGAACAAGACCAGATAGCCGAGATAACCGTGATTGGAAATCGTCAGATAGTTCTGGAGGGAATAGAGGTTCTTGCTGGATATATTGGACAGCGTATTTTCCTGCCCATCGACGCTCCCGTTTTTCAACTCCGTAAAGACGGTATTGAAATCCGTCTTCTTTGAATTGGCACCAGCTATTTCGAACTGTTTATGTAAAACATCACTTGGCATAATCCTCATATTCAACCCTTTTAAATCCTCAAAGGTACGAATCGGGCGGACGCTGTTGCTGAGCTGTTTGAACCCGCTATCCCATATCCCCAAGGAATGCAGGTTATGGGCCTCCAATTTGCTTGCCAGTTCTTTACCGACACTGCTTTGCAGGTATGTATGCACTTCATCCAGTGTCCGAAAGGCAAAGGGGAGATCGAGAACAGAGATTTCAGGGACAAGATGCGTCAGTTTAGATGTAGCAGGAGCAATCATTTGAATATCTCCGCGCGTTAATGCCTCTAATTCCTCGTTATCCTTATAAAGGGTTCCGTTCGAAAAAACTTGGACTTCGATATAGCCGTCGCTGCGTTCCTTTACCAGTTCGGCAAATTTCCGTGCCGCCATACCTTTCGGTGTATCTTCTCCGACAACATGCGAAAAACGGATGACGAGCCGCTCTTTTTCACTGAGCTGTTCATAATCTACTGGGTATGAATCATTTGCTTGGCATGCCGCTAGGAGAAAAACAAATACTAGCGGTAGCCAACGATAGAAGGATAAAATGTTCCTTTTCAATTCGGCACCTCGGATTAATAATAGAGATTAATTGAATTGTAATTAAAAACAAAAAATAAACAATATTATGTCATTAATGGACATTTTGGTCTTTTTGATATATAACAGAAAAGTATATTGATATATGTGTTATGAAACATAAAGGGAGCTGCCCAGAAAGAAAAAACGTTCTGGGCAGCTCTGTTGTTTTTGATTCATATTCGTTGGGAACTTTTGCTTGTTCAGTGTTTTTGCCGGCATATTCCCGTTGTTGATAGCAAGGGGCTTTGTACAGACGCCCCTTTTCAATTGTTATTTTAATGAATAGTATTTTGTCGGCCGGCCGACCGTACCATACTTTAAATCAATTGTTACTTTCCCGGTAGTGGCTAGAAAATCAAGGTATTTGCGAACAGTTACTCGTGCCATGCCGACATTCTGCGCCAGCTGCTCCGAAGTGACCGGTGCCCCAATTTCCACTAAACCTTCGAGGATTTGCTTCATCGTCATATCATTCAGTCCCTTAGGCAATGTTGTTTCATCTTCCTTATGCCCAAATATACTGTCGATTTCTTGCTGAGCATACATGCCATTTGTAGGCTGCCGCTTGATTAGCCGCAAGTAATCATGAAGGGCTCGTTCGAAACGTTCAAAACGGAACGGCTTAATTAGGTAATCGAAAGCCCCTAATCGCACAGCTTCCTGGACGGTCGGCGCATCACGCGCTGCTGTAATCATGATGATATCGGATGGAATCCTTTCCTTACGAAGACGAAGAAACAAGTCCATGCCTGACATATCAGGTAAAAACATATCCAGTAGAATCAAGTCCGGCTTTAATTGGATAATCTTTTCGTAGGCTTCTTTTCCGGTAGACGCTTCCCCTGCATATACAAACCCCGGTACTTTACTTAAAAAGTTCTTGTTTATATCCAATACCATCGGATCGTCCTCTACAATCAATACAGAAAGATTCGCCATATTTATTCCACCCCCATTTTAATCGTCATTGTTGTACCCATATCCATCACTGAATCGATCAGGATCACCCCTTTATTTGCTTCGACGAGCTGTTTAATGAGGGCAAGACCGATTCCTCGACCCTCTCTCGTCTTTGTACTGAATCCGTATTCAAAAATCCTTTGAGGATTGCCTCTGATTCCGCAGCCGCTGTCCTGTACTTCTATGAACAGAAAATGCTTGTCTCCCTGGAGCGTTAAATGTACATCACGTGTTTCCTGCTCGAGACAGGCTTCCATCGCATTATCGAGAAGGTTTCCGATAATGGTGACAAAATCGCCGCTGGATAGGCCGTTTTTAAAACCCGTCAGCAAGGACGTGTCATCAATCGTTAATGATATGCCCAGCTCCTTGGCGCGAGCATGCTTCCCAAGAAGAAGCCCTTGAATGGAATAATCGAAAATTTTATCTCGGAGCGTCTGGATGAGCTCCTCCTCATCGGTTATTTCATCGATGATGAGGCTGAGCGCTTCTTCTTGACGATTGAGCTGAATCAGGCCTGCAATGCTGTGTAAACGGTTCATATATTCATGCTGCTGGGCACGCAAGGAATCAACAAGCACTTTGATGCCCGTCAGCTCTTCTGCCAAGCTTTGCGCCTCCCGCTGGTTGGTCATCATGACAAGATGGCCGACTAACCGGTCATGTACATGGATGGGGAAGGTCCTGACTAAATACACTTGGTCATGAAGGAAGAGGGGACGGTAGCTCTCCTGCCTTACCAGCTTCTCCTCGGCAATCCATGTATGCTTAAATAAATCCTTTAATGTAATGGCTGTGCCGAAGAAGTGCGTATACTGTCTGCCGAGCCGGTTGATGAATGTGATATTATCATTTTCATCCGTCGCCAATAGCCCGATATCCATTGCCTGCATTATATTCGAACGCTCTTCTACTATACGGGCAATTTCATAAGGTTCCAGATTCAGCGTCTGTCGCTTTAAGTGATTCGCTACGAGAATTGACCCCACAAGTCCGATGAATAGTCCGCATAACAGGGACACGGCAATATCAAATCGATACTGTTGGATAAGGTGGTACCATTTCGGCGACAGGATGCCTACATTTACGACCCCGACCTGCCGTGTGCCGTCCACATTCATCACGGGCACGAACGCCCTGATGGAGTAGCCCTGTACACCATATGCCTTTGATATATATTCATGCTGGGAAAGGGCCTCCATCTGATCAACCCCTTCATAGACGGAGCCTACCTTGGCCTCGGAAGGGTGGGAGTAGCGGATTCCGTCCATGCTGAAAACAACGATGTAATCCACCGCTGTCGCGAGGCGTATACGCTCGGCAATCGGCTGGATGGTCTGCAGTCCTTCCGTCGTCCCGACAGTCTGCTGGATTTCCCCGTGCTGTGCAACAGTCCGCGCAATTGCCATGGCCCGCGATCCAAATTCCATTTCAAAAGCATCTGATATATTATGAAGCATGATAAAGCCGCTCGTGAACACAGAAAACAATACAATGAAAAACGAAAAAATAAACATTTTCAAGCGGAGCGTTATGTTCTTTTTAAACCCTTTTTTCTTAAGAAGCATCGATTTCCCCTCATACGTAAATAGCAAAATATTATTCTATATTTTATCATAACAACCAAAAATATGTATCTTGTTTTGCGGACAATTGGAACCGCTGGGCGACCGTCGTATAGTTCTAAACTCTTGTGGTGGGCAATCCCTGCAAAAAAGTAATAGATATAAATCCCCCCCTTTCTTCCAGCGGGGCAGGATGGAAAGGGAATCATCCCTGCAGCTCAAGTATTCATTCGGCTTCGTTCTGGCAAAAAAACGCTCCGTTTTTACAAAAGAGGAACCAACACAAAAGGAGAATGATCAGGCGAAAAAAATGGATGTCATCACTTTTGGAACACCCAAATTGCCATTCGTCGATTTTGATATACAACTTAACTGATAATAAGTGCCGTTAAGGGACCATAGTCGCTGTTTGGCGTTTATCTCAGGTTAAGTTGTATATGGATTCCGCCATCCGGCACGACAAGGGGAGGGTAAAATGAAACGCGTGCAAAAAAACCGCTGTTTTCCAGTGGCGAATGACAGCGGTAACTCCCCTTTTTTGCAGCACCATAGCCAAAGCCGATGAGCACTATATGCCGGGAGCTTGATCTCGTTATATATAGATGAAAATAAAAAGGAGTGCCTACTGATGAAAGGAGGCACTCCTATAAGCGGTATGATATATGATTATTCAAGATATTCTAGTCGCTCATTCAAAGACTTTCTTAAAGCGCTGGACGCCATCTTTCACCGTTTCAAATGGGGCGGCGACATTCATGCGTAAAAAGCCACGGCCTGCTTCGCCGTATTTTGTGCCTGGTTCTAGTGCCAGTTTTCCGGTTGTCAGGAGACGGTCCATCATCTCTTTCTCCTCGATTCCCGTAGCGCGGTAGTCAATCCACATCAAATAGGTGGCTTGCGGCTTTGCGACTTGGACCCCAGGAATGGCAGTCAGCTCCTGAATGACATAATCCATATTGCGGGATAAGTAGGCGAGCAGCTCATCAAGCCATGCATCCCCGTGCGCGTAGGCTGCCTGGGCTGCGGCAGAAGCGAATGCATTCAGCTCGAAATGACCGTGGGCAAGGGCATGCTGCGTCAGCTTTGAGCGGAAAAGGGAATTCGGTACGACCATCATCGCGGCCTGGATGCCCGCGATGTTGAATGTTTTCGTAGGGGCGATGCATGTGATGATTCTCGCCTCATCAGCCCGTTTCACTGTCAATAGAGGGATGTGGCGGCTTCCGTCAATCAGCAGGTCGGCATGGATTTCGTCTGAAATGATCATGACATCGTATTGAATGGCGAGCTCGACCAGACGCTCCAAATCCTCCTGTGACCACACGATGCCGCCGGGATTATGCGGGTTGCATAAAATGTACATGCTCACCCCTTGCTTGAAGGTTTCTTCAAGGCGATCGAAGTCATAGTGATAGAATCCATCCTCTTCGATTAAATCGCAGGATACGACTTCACGCTGCTGGTGCTGCGGAACGTTGAAGAATGGTGGGTAGACAGGTGTAGAGATGGCAATCTTATCGCCAGGTTCCGTAAATGTTTCTATTATACTGGCGATTGCCGGTACGACTCCTTGATTAAATAGAATGGTCTTAGGGTCGATGGTCCATTGATGACGTCGTTCAAACCAGGAAACGACGGCGTTTTTACAATCGTCGCAAACGTAAGAGTATCCGAATACCGGATGTTCCAGGCGTTTACGTAATGCATCAATGACTTCTTTCGGTGCGGCAAAGTCCATATCCGCCACCCACATCGGCAGAACATCTGAAGTGTCGGGGAAATTGTACACCATATCCATCTTATCCCACTTCACTGAGCGCGTGCTTCTTCGCACATGCAATTCATCAAAAATTGACATACTATCACTCTTTTCTTTTAGTTGGTATGGTAGTTATGTTATCATACAAAATAATGAAAAGAGTAGTCAGGGGAGTTACCGTGGAAAATATAGAGATGAATAAAAAAGCTGTCTTGATGCTTGAGAAATGGGATCCATTTAAACTAGGCGAGAACAGCTATGATACAGAAACTGCGGATGTGGTGGCGGCCCTTCAAGGAATCGATGA
>JBJEFP010000183.1:0-10484 GCA_051874195.1 Lysinibacillus sp.
TATTCAGGAAGTACAGGATCAGGTTAGACGGAACCGAGAGATTGTTAAGAACTGGAAGGATGAATAACGGGATAAATATCTCAGAATTTAAACAGGCGGAATAACCGCCTGTTTTTTTACAAATTTATAAATGATATTTAGTCAGTAATACAATCCGGTAAAATCCACAATAAAACTCTTTTACTAAAATTTTACTAAAATTTTATTGACAGTATAATCTTGGAAAAGCTAGAATTGAATTGTAAACGCTGTCATTAAAAAGGGGGATACATACGTGAAAAAATTTAAGCTGTTAGGTTTTGTATTAATTCTTAGTTTAGTATTAAGTGCTTGCAGTAGCAGCAGTTCCTCTGATTCAAAGGATGGGAAGAAAGAAATCACCGCATGGGCTTGGAATATCAATGTACCAGTCTTGGAGAAAGCGGCAGAAGAATTTGAGAAGGAAAATCCGGATTTCAAATTGAATGTTGTAGAACTTGGACGTGAAGATGTTTATTCAAAATTAACGACTGGACTTCAGGCTGGCGGTAAAGGGCTACCTGATATAGTTCTGGTGGAGGATGATCGTATTCAAGGATATTTTGAATCTTTCCCAGATGCATTCATGAATGTTTCTGAAAGCGGATTCGAAGAGCATGCCGATAAATTTGCCAGTTTCAAAATTGATTTATTAACACAGGAAGACGGAAGTGTATACGGGTTCCCATTTGATGCTGGCCCGACCGGTGTCTTCTATCGAACAGATTTCTTTGAAGTAGCTGGCGTTAATCCGGATGATATCGAAACATGGGATGATTTCGTTGAAGCAGGTAAAACAATCAAAGACAAAGTCGGTGTAGATATGATTGGGCTGGACTTAAATGGCGACGATGGTTTATACCGAATGATTATGAACCAGCAAGGATCTTTGTACTTCGATGATAAAGGGGAGATTGATTTCCTGTCTGATGCATCAAAAAATGCAATGGATGTCTTGAAGAAAATCAATGATGCTGACCTTATCAAGAATACAGTAGGCTGGGATGCCTGGATTAGTGCAATGGCCAATGGTGATGTGGCTACAGCTCCATCAGGTGCATGGTTATCTGGATCTCTTACACAGCAGGCAGTGGATTCTTCCGGTAAATGGGGTGTCTTCCAATTGCCATCTGTTGAAGAAGGCGGAAATAGAGCAGCAAACCTTGGAGGAAGTAACTACGTTATTCTTGATAGCAGTGAGAATAAAGATGAAGCATACAAATTCATGGAGTATTTCGCCACATCTGATGAGGCCCAATTAGATGCAATGGCAGGTGGATTGTTCCCATCTCTAAACACGATTTATGATAATGAGGTATTTACCGCAGAGGATGAATATTTCTCTAACCAGACAATTTGGCAGCTATTTGCTGATGAAATGAATGACATCCCTTCTGTCAACTATACAAGCAATTACACCCTTGCTCAGGATGAGGCAGAAAAAGCCCAATCTGAAATTTTTAACGGCGGGAAAATTGATAAGGCATTAGAAAAAGCTAAGAGCAGGTTGGAAAACCGTATAGGCAAGTAGTCAAAAAGAGGGGGTTGAATGGAAACATTCAACCCTTTGTTTAAGAAGGGGAAGATTGTATGAATAAACAAAAACTATTTCCGTACTTATTTATAGCTCCAGCAGCTGTTTTATTTGCCATATTCACTATTTATCCGATTGTATCTTCCTTTATCCTAAGCTTCCAAACTTCTGAACGGGGACAATATGTCTTTACTGGATTCGATAACTATAGGCGCCTCTTGGAGGATGTGATTTTTTGGAAAGCGTTAGGAAATACGTTCATTATCTTTGTTGTTCAGGTACCAATCATGTTAATACTTGCGCTTGTCTTGGCCACTTTATTAAATAACCAATTATTGAAGCTTAAAGGGTTCTTCCGGGTATCGTTCTTCCTTCCGGCGGTGACCTCGTTAGTTGCTTATTCCATCCTATTTTCAATTATGCTTCAAGAAGAGGGGATCTTTAACACTTTGCTTGGTTATTTCGGAATTGACCAAATAGGCTGGTTATCCAATCCATTCTGGGCTAAAGTCTCGATTATTCTTGCTATGACTTGGCGGTGGACCGGTTATAATATGGTCATTTTTCTGGCAGCCTTGCAAAATGTCCCTGAGGAAATGTATGAGGCGGCCTCCATTGATGGAGCAGGCAGAATCCGTAAATTCTTTTCGATAACCGTTCCATCTCTTAAGCCGGTGATTTTGTTTGCGGCAATTCTGTCTACAATCGGTACGCTGCAATTATTCGATGAGCCTTATAATCTGACAAAAGGCGGACCAGCAGATGCCACAATGTCATTAGGGCTATATATTTACCAAAACGGCTTTAACTATTTTGATTTCGGCTATGCGTCAGCTATTGCTTATGCAGTCGTAGTGCTAGTTGCGGTATTGACCTTTATTCAGTTTAAGGTTACGGGAGATGATTAATATGGCGAAAGTAGAATCCTATAAACAAGTGATAAATAAATCAGTGAGAAAAAATCGTCAAGGATTAGGTAAAAAGATTGGGATGTATACAATTCTTGCTATATTCACAGTAATTTCGATCTTTCCGTTTTATTGGATGATTATTGGGGCAACCAATCATTCAAGCAAAATGTTCTCTAAGACGCCGACATTAATGCCTGGCAATGAATTCATGACCAATTTCTCCAATTTAAATGAATCAATTGATATTGTCAGAGTCATGACCAATTCCTTAATCGTGTCAGGAGTCTATGTGATTGTTGCGTTATTTGTTTGTTCAACAGCAGCTTATGTTATCGCCAAATATCAATTCAGGGGACGTAATTTGATTTTCACATTGTTCTTAATGTCCATGATGATTCCATATCAGGCTACTTTAATCCCTTTATTTAGAATGATGACGAATCTCGATTTGCTCAATACTTATGCAGCTTTGATTTTACCAACCGTATGCTATCCATTTGCTATCTTTTTGATGAGGCAGAATTTCTTGGCTTTCCCAACAGAGTTAATTGAGGCTGCGAGGATAGATGGGGCAGGAGAGACGAAGATTTTCTTCCGTATTGTTTTGCCTTCGATGAAACCAGCATTGGCAGCAACGGCTATCTTCTTGTTTATGGCCCAATGGAATAACTTCATGTGGCCGCTCGTTGCGACAACATCAAGTGATATGTATACATTTCCGGTGGCCTTATCCAGTTTGATTGGTTTGTCTATTATTGATTACGGTCAAGTAATGACAGGTGTAACATTGGCAACGGTGCCAATCATCATCTTCTTCCTTGCCCTCCAAAAACATTTCATTTCCGGCATGCTTGGCAGTGCTGTGAAATAAGGGGGACGTGACTATGCTGAAAACTGAAGGGAATCAATTTATGTTAGACGGGAAGCCGGTCCAAATTCTCTCAGGAGCCATCCATTATTTCAGAGTGGTGCCTGAGCATTGGAAAGACCGTCTATTAAAGCTGAAAGCCTGTGGACTAAATACGGTTGAGACCTATCTTCCATGGAATCTGCATGAGCCAAAGAAAGGAGAGTTTCACTTCTCCGGCTTGGCTGATGTGGAAGCCTTTGTGGAATTAGCAGGGAGACTTGGTCTGTACGTCATCCTTAGACCGTCTCCTTATATTTGTGCGGAATGGGAATTTGGCGGATTGCCAGCTTGGCTCCTCAAGGATAAAAATATGGAACTACGCTGTTCGAATGAAGAATTTATGAAGCATGTCAGTGATTATTACGATGAGCTGATTCCAAGGCTGGCTAAATATCAATATTCCCTTGGCGGTCAGGTGATTGCCTTTCAAATTGAAAATGAATATGGTGCTTACGGTAATGACAAGCAATACTTATCGTTTTTGAAGCATGCATTAATGGACAGGGGAATCACGAGCCTGTTATTTACGTCAGATGGTCCTGAGATGATTGAGGCAGGATCCTTGCCTGATGTATTAACAACGGTGAACTTTGGATCGAAGCCAACCGAAGCGTTTGAGAAAGTAGAGAATTTTAAGGCTGATCATCCAAAGATGTGCATGGAATTCTGGATTGGCTGGTTTGACCATTGGGGTGGTGAACATCATACCCGATCAGGGACGGATGTCGCCGAGACATTAAGGCAGATGTTAGAGAGCGGGGCATCAATCAATTTCTATATGTTCCATGGAGGAACAAATTTCGGCTGCATGAACGGGGCCAATCATTATGAAGAATATACACCGACAATCACAAGTTATGATTATGATGCCCTGCTGACGGAATCGGGAGAAATTACGGAGAAATACCGTCTTGTTCAGCAAGTGATTAAGGATTATGCAGAAGTGCCTGATGTAAAGATAGACCAACCGCCCGCTCATGGGTATGGGCAAGTAACGATGGAGGAAGTATGCAGTTTATTTGATACTTTGGAAGCCGTTTATGAAAAGAAGATTCACTCTCATCCATTATCGATGGAGCAATTGGGCCAGAACTATGGATTAACTGTGTATAAGACCATCTTGCCTTTTAATGGAACCTTCGAAATGGATACGGCTCCGATTCGAGACCGTGCCTATATTTATTTGAATGGCAAGTTAACGAATATCATCTATCGTAATGACAAAGAAAAGACTATTCAATTGATGGCAAATCAAGAGGAAAATGTGCTTGAAATCGTTGTCGAGAATATGGGACGTGTCAATTATGGCAAGCATTTGAAGGATTCAAAGGGGATTATTTCCCCATTGTGGATTAACAATCAATTTGTCTCTGATTGGGAGATATATTCGATTGAACTTGACGATATGTCTTTGAACGGGGCAGGATGCACTGAAACTCGCTATCCGAAATTTTACCGTGGACTGCTGCAAGCTGATGTATGCAGGGATACGTTCATTTCTATGGAAGGCTGGAAGAAAGGATATGTGTTCATAAATGGATTCAATTTAGGACGCTATTGGGAAGAAGGCCCGCAAAAGACATTGTATGTACCTGGTCCTTGTTTGAAAGAAGGGGAAAATGAGATTATCATTCTCGAGCTTGAAGGTACAGAAACAGAGGTAATTACCTTGAAGGAACAAGCTAATTTGGGTTAGGAGGCGGGTAAGGAATGTACATACAAGTAACCAATAACGGCACTCAGTTCCATCTTTCTAACGGCAAGCTCAGCTATCTATTCCATGTTATGAAAAATGGGCATCTTGGTCATTTGTACTATGGGAAATCGATACGAGGGCGTGAAGATTTTTCGCGGCTTCAGGCTTATCAAGTCCCAACTGGCAACAGTACACATCTAGAAGATGATTCTGCTTTCTCGATTGAATCCTTTAGACAGGAATTCCCTTGCTATGGGAAGGGAGATTTCCGCGATCCAGCTCTCAGCTTGCGTAAGCCTGATGGTAGTCATACGGTGAATTTCGTCTATAAGAAGTATGAGATTATATCCGGGAAACCAACTATTCCTGGAATGCCAGCGACATATGCCGGAGATGAAGAGGCAAGTACGCTTCAAGTCATACTTGAGGAGAAGCATCTTCGGCTTGAGCTTATTTTGAATTACACGATTTTTCACAAGCTGCCAGTTATTACTCGTTCAGCATCGCTGAAAAATTACGGCAGTGACCGAATCTATATTGAAAAACTCATGAGTGCTTCTGTTGATTTTCCAGATAAGGATTTTAACCTAGTTCATCTTGCTGGAGCATGGACAAGAGAGTGTCAGATTAAAACGCGCAAGCTTGAATCAGGCATTCAATCAATAGCAAGCACACGAGGGGCGAGTTCCCATCACCATAATCCGTTTCTAGCATTGAAACGACCTCACGTGACTGAGCATACGGGAGAGGTATTTGGATTTAATTTTGTTTACAGCAGTAATTTTCTTGCTCAGGCAGAAGTGGACCATTATGAAAATACCCGCGTATTACTCGGCATCAATCCGTTCCGATTTGAATGGCGTCTTGAGCCGAAGGAACTCTTTCACTCCCCTGAAGCGGTCATGGTCTATTCCAAACACGGAATGAATGGAATGAGCCAGACGTTTCATGACCTATACAGAAATCATCTAATCCCCAAACGCTGGCGCAAGGAAATTCGCCCTATTCTCATTAACAATTGGGAAGCAACCTATTTTGATTTCAATGAAGAAAAACTTCTGTCGATTGCAGATAAAGCGAAGAATCTGGGCATTGAATTATTTGTCCTTGATGATGGCTGGTTCGGCAATAGAAATAATGACACCTCGTCACTTGGAGATTGGACAGTTGATAAGGAAAAATTGCCAGGCGGGCTCAAGCGTTTGGCTGATGAGGTAAGAATGCTCGGATTGAAATTTGGTCTTTGGTTTGAGCCGGAAATGGTCAGCCCGAAAAGCCATTTGTTTGAGGCACATCCGGATTGGGCAATTGGAACACCAGGAGATCAGCCGACGTTGAGCCGGAATCAACGGGTGCTTGACTTTTCCAGAGATGAAGTCGTCGAATATATATACTCTCAAATGGCTCAAGTCATTCGAGATACGGAATTATCTTATATTAAATGGGATATGAATCGGTATATTACCGAAGCATATTCTGCCGGGCTTGCGGCAGACTGCCAAGATGAATTCTTCCATCGTTATATATTAGGTGTCTACAAGCTTTATGATCGATTGACAAGCGAATTTCCATCTATCTTGTTTGAATCATGTGCTGGAGGAGGCGGCAGGGTGGACCCAGGGTTGCTTTATTATGCACCACAAGCGTGGATCAGCGATAATACGGATGCGGTTGAACGGTTAAAGATTCAATACGGAACATCATTGACCTATCCAATCTATAGTATGGGCTCTCATGTTTCTGCTGTTCCAAATCATCAGACATTGCGTGATACGAGTCTTTCCATGCGTGCTGACGTTGCCTATTTTGGCACCTTTGGATATGAATTGGATCCCAATCGGCTAACAGATGAGGAACAGAAAGAGATCATCTCTCAGGTTGAGTTATACAAGCAGCATCGATTATTGATTCGAGATGGAGACTTTTATCGGTTGAAAAGCCCGTTCGAGACAAATGAAACGGCCTGGATGATTGTAAGTAAAGATAAAAGCGAGGCTTTAGTCGGTTTTTATCAAATTCGGGCAATACCTAATTGGAAAAGGATGCAGAACCTTCGTCTAGCCGGGTTGAAGAAAGATTATGAATATATGATACAGGGACAAGCTTTTTATGGTGATGAATTAATGGCGATTGGTCTTCCACTTCCGGAAGAGTTCAATGGAGTCAACCGTTTAACAGCAAAAAGAGGCGGAGATTACCAGTCCCAACTATTTTATGTGCAGCAGAAAAGAGAAATGGGAGGTTAATTGGCATGTACTTAGGAGTTGACTATTATCCAGAGCATTGGGATTTTGTTTCAATAGATACTGATTTACAGCGTATGAAAGAGATGGGTGTAAACATTATCCGGATTGGTGAGTTTGCATGGCATATGATGGAGCAAGAGGAAGGTTTGTTTGATTTTAGTTTTTTCGATCAAGTTATTGAAAAGGCTAAAGAATATGGTGTCAAAGTGATGTTTGGAACTCCTACTGCCACCTTCCCAGCATGGCTTGGACAGAAATATCCTTCAATTTATTTAAAGGATGAAAACGGCCAAAAGATGAGCTTTGGGGGCAGGCGGCAATACTGCTATAATTCATCGAAATATAACGAGCTCTCCCTCAGAATTGTTGAGAAGCTTGTTTTGCATTACAAGGATGAAAAGCAAATCATCTCTTGGCAAATTGATAATGAATTAGGTCATGAAGGCAGTGATATGTGTTTTTGTGATGAATGTCATCAACAATTTCAGCAATACCTTAAAGAAAAGTATGAGACCATTCAAGAACTCAATCTTCGATGGGGAACCATTTTTTGGGGGCAAAGCTATAATCAATTCTCAGAAATTCCTCTGCCTCTTAAGACAATAACGGTTCATAATCCTTCAATGCTGCTTGAATGGGCAAGATTCCGTTCTTTTTCATTAGGAAGATTTGCACGTAAGCATATCAATCTAGTAAAAAAACTGAAAGGTGACCATCAAACTGTAACGACAAACCTTCCTGGAGGATTTTTTGAGAAATGGTTTGACCATAATGAATTCTCAAGAGAGTTAGACTTCGTCTCTTATGATCATTATCCAGTATGGGGTGGATTAGCTGAGCCGGTAACACCAGCACAATTATCGATGTCCTTAGATTTTGTAAGAGGGCTTAAAAGAGAGAATTTTTGGATTGTAGAGCAATTAATGGGAGCGCAAGGACATGATATCATTGGATATCTGCCAAGGCCTGGACAATCAATAGCTTGGTCTTATCATGCTTTTGCTCATGGCTGCAATAATATGATATATTTCCGTTGGCGCGGAATGAATCGCGGCGCAGAACAAAATTGTTTAGGCATCATAGACGCTAATAATCGCCTTTCAAGAAAATATTATGAGGTTCAAAAATTCTTTGCTGAGATTCATCATTACCAAGACATTATTGATAGCCCTATTCAAGCAGAGACGGCAGTTCTGTATGATTTTGATAATATTTGGTCTTGGCGGTCCCAGAGGGAGAATCCAGCCATTGATTTTTCGAATGAAGTCCTTCGTTTGTATGAGCCGTTTTATCAACTAAATACTACTATTGATGTGATTCGGTATGACCATGATTTTTCAGGCTATAAAGTATTACTGGTGCCAATCTTGAAATTAATTGATAAGCAATTGGCGAAAAGGCTGGAAGAATTTGTGGCAGGCGGCGGCACACTCGTCATGTCGTATCGTGCTGGAGTAAAGGATAGAGATAACAATATCCGATTCGGTAAAACGATTCCAGGGCTGTTGGCTGAGTTGTTAGGAATTGAAGTGGATGAATCAGAATCCTTGCATCAAGGAAGAAGTGCCCGCATCATAGATTCTGAAGGCAATATAAGTAATTGTACGATTTGGAGAGATATGGTTCGTCCAACGACGGCTAAAATATTGAATCAGTATGAGGATCCTTTTTATTCAAACTATGCCTGTGTTACAGAGAATTGCTATGGCAAAGGGAAAGCCTACTATATTGGTGGTGGAATTGAAGCATCTGTACTAAGTTCAATAAGTCAGACGATTGCAAATGAAGTCAATCTCACTATGTATGAATCTGACAAAGGAATAGAGGTCGTCGAACGAGTTGTAAATGATCAAAAATATTTAATGGTCGTTAATCACTTGGAGACAGAAGGAAGCTATCATGGGATATCAATTACCCCATATGGTCATATCCTATGTCTGCTGGATGAAGAAGGGATGATTCGTCCATGCAATTTGTCAGAGACCTTGAATTAATCAATTAATAGAATAGTCACTTGCCGAGTGTTCAGGAGGATAAAAAAATGGCTACTATCAAGGATATTGCTGAAAAAGCAGGGGTATCAATTGCTACTGTATCAAGGGTATTAAATTATGATAATACCCTTTCAGTCAGTGATGAAACAAAGCGAAGAGTGTTTGAAGCAGCAGAGGAATTATCCTATAAAAAAGCCCCCTCACGGAAAATCAATTTGCCTAAGGTCGCTATCATTAATTGGTATACAGACAAAGAGGAATTGGATGATTTGTATTATATGTCTATCCGAATTGGAGCCGAAAATGCTTGTCAGGATTTGCAACTGCAATCAATGAAATACACGTATCAAGAAATACAAAGGATTAATGATGAAGATATTGCGGGAATAATTGCTATTGGCAAGTTCAGAAAGAAACAGGTTGAAGAGATAAGTAACCTTACATCCAATGCTGTATTCGTCGATTTCAATCCGGATGAGGATAAATTCGACTCCGTTATTATTGATTTAAGGAGAGCGACAGAAAAGATTTTAAAGCACTTGATTAATAAAGGGCATAAAAATATCGGTTATATTGGCGGTCATGAATCATATATGGATGAAGGAATGGATATTGAGGATGTCCGTATTGATGCTTTTCGAACATTTTTGGCGGAGATGGATATTCTGGATGAAAGTTCAATCTATACAGGCTTTTTTACCGTGGATGAGGGATACCAGTTAATGAAGAGGGCTATTCATGAAAAAGGAGAGCAGCTTCCGACGGCCTTCTTTGCAGGAAACGATTCCATGGCAATCGGATGCTTGAAAGCCTTACATGAGGAAAATATATCTGTTCCAGAACGTGTAAACATAATAGGATTGAATGACACGAGTATAGCCAAATTTGTCTACCCCGCTTTAAGCACCATTAAGGTTCATACAGAGATGATGGGAGAGACGGCAGTAAGGCTGCTGTTCGAAAGAATGAAAGACGACCGAAGTGTCCCTAAAAAGGTGGTTATCCCAACTGAATTAATAATAAGGGATTCAAGCTTTTAAACTAGGAACGTATCTTATAAAGAGAGTTGTTTTCAACCTCCTCATTTATGAGGTGTCAAGATTGTGAATTTTCACTAAAGTCGTTTACGCTTTAACGCATTAATGTTAAAATGAAGGTGTTATCGTACGCGATGA
>JBJEFP010000184.1:0-10417 GCA_051874195.1 Lysinibacillus sp.
CAGTTATGTTCAAGGCATCCTTCAAGAAAAGACTGCATACATAAAAAGGAGACAGTTGGATGAAATGTAACCATAGAGGAACAGGTAGGTTTGTTCCTCTCCAGATAGTGAGGATTCGGATTTGAAAGATCCTTTACCGGTCGTCATGGCCGTTCGGGTCTGTTGCCATGGTTGATATTCCAATACGTATATTTAGGAGACAGAATGGAGGTTCAAAACATCTTTTACCACATAACCACTAAATGGTAAAATACTAGAAAGGAAGTGAATCTTGTGGAAATAAACTCATCAGAACTTCATTATGGTTTTGGAATGAATGAATCCGGCATCTTCTATTTTGGTGACGAGCCCCATATCATCGTGCCTGCCATGTTCAATGGACGCCCGGTGACGACGCTCGCCCATGAAGGATTCGCCAATAAAGACATCCTCTCTGTTCAATTGCCGAATACAATCACCGAAATCGGCAGTTCGGCCTTCAAGAACTGTACATTACTTGAGTACGTATCCATCCCGGCCGGCGTTACCCGGATTGGCGGCGGCGCTTTCCAAGGGTGCCATTCGCTAACATCCATCACCCTTCCAGAGACGATTGTCGAAATCGGAAGCTACGCATTTGATGAATGCTACAACCTCTCTTCCATACAGCTACCGAAACGTATGGAATACATCAGCGCCTATGCATTCTCCGATACAGCCCTGGAGGAGGTCGTTGTGCCGAGTGGAATTGAGTTTTTAGGGAATTTCCTGTTCTTCAACTGCCGAAAACTGCGGACGGTGAGCTTGCAGGAGGGCTTGAAGAATATCGGCAACTCCTCATTCGCTGGCTGCAGTGCTTTGGAGGAAATTGAAATTCCGGGAACTGTGGAGATGATTCGAAAAGACGCCTTTAAGCAATGCCGCAATCTGAAAAACCTGACATTCAACGGTGTGCTGGAAATCATCGAGCTGAGCGCTTTTTCAGGATGTACAGGCATCACCTATGTGGAAGCGCCTTTTTCTTCGGATATGTTCATTGAGCTTTATGATGAAAAGAGGGAGATTTTTAAAAACAACCCGCTGAAGCTATCTGAATTGCCGGTAGATTATATCCGGATCGGGGATGTATTTCCGGATATCGATACAATCCTATGGGAGTCGACTTCGACCGAGGAGCTGGCACAGCCCCTCCCGACGAAAGAGATTAATTTTCTGCAGCAGGCACGTTCTTTCATAATGGAAGGGGACTTCGAGCTGGCGCTTGCACAGCTGACGTTGTTCATCTCCCTTCACCCGCATGACCATGATGCACACCTTCTGCTCGGACAGCTCCATTATTTGAAGGGCGACTATATTCCAAGCATCGAAGCATATAATGAAGCCGCAACCACGAAGATTACCGATGGACTTCTTTTGCATCTTGGCCATGCCCTCCTGGACGAGAGTTTCAAGGACCCCTCTGTCGGACGCTACAAGGAACAGGTCCTGGACTACATGCCCACATGTGCCTATGACATGATCTGCATGCAGGTTGCTGAGAAAAGCCTCTATATGAAGCCGTGAAAATCTACTGCACCCATAGGCGGGGAATTTCCTCTCCCCTATTAAATGCTAAAAGGGCCAGAATGGTTTATCCTAGCCCTTTTAGATGAAAATGCATCCTTTCCAATCATCGTCATTTGACGAAAAGGGCCCCTTTTCGTCAAACAGTGAGGTGATTCCCCCCCTTCCTACATCCAGTTCCCCTTTTCCTTTATGAATCCCCCAGAAATCGAATAGCGGTTTTCCATCATTTCCACCCACCATATTTCATGTTACAATTCAATTACAAATATCTGAACGAAAGGTTGGTCGGGATGAATATATTTTTGGATGCAAATATTTTGTATAAGGATCCTTTTTTAAAGACAGGATACCTCTCTATGTTGAAGCGTCTGGCAAAGGACAAGCAGATTAAGCTCTACATCAGTGAAAATTCCTACAAGCAGGTATTGCATCATTTCCAGGCACACTACGCAAAGCTGATCACGGATGCAAAATTCGCCGCCCACCAGATGAATTATCTGCTGAAGAAGAATACGGTTACCTTCCACGTAACCGAGGAAGAGCTCATTCAGCATTTTGAGAAACACTTTTATAAAAATGTCGACGAGGGCATAATCCATATCATTCCGACAGACTCCCGGATTCTTGGCAAGATAGTGGAGCTTGAGCTGTCTCCCGCCGAGCCGTTCTATCATGCCGCAACAGATGAAAGCGGATTTCATTATTTCGAGAAGTCCATTCAAGAAGCCCTTACCTGGTATACATATGCTAACTTTATAACAGACCACTCGCTGGATGAGTGCTATTTCATTTCGAACCATATCGAAAAGTTCGCCGATAGCCGCCCGCTTGCACAAATGGAGGCTTTTTTCCCGCATCCGAACCTTACACACCACGGCATCCTGCTGTGCTTTAAATCAGTGAGGGATTTTTTGAACTATATGCCGGAGCTCCTGCGCTTTAGCCTGACGAGTGAGGTCGATGAAATCTACGGCGACTATCTGGTACAGTTTGCCAATGCAAACATCAATATCTCCGTCCTCGACGAGATGTTCGAGCAATATTTGAAGCCGGATATAGAGTATGCCATCATGAAGAACTTGATAAAGCTCAACCCTTCCTCCATAAACCCGGATTATGCATCTCCGGGACAGTTCGTGCCAAAGGAGATGAAAGGCTACCAGGATGTCGAGCTGCAGCAGGTTCTGCTGTTCAACGAATGTTTCCTCGTGAGCTGCCGTATGACATTTGAGGTGGAGGTCGATGTGTATGTCCATCCAGCTGTCCATATCGAGTCGCCCCATCCGCAACTGCTTTATAGTTCTGAAAGTATACTCGCCACTACCACTGTGTCATTCTTCATCCCAATCGAGCTGCATCTCGACGAATGGCATGAAAAAATGAAGGACATTGAAGATTTCGACGCCATCCATCCGGACAAGCAGGAGGAAATCTGGCAGTACTTGCTGGATCAGTTCAACGCCTTCTATCATCAGATTGACCTACAGAACATCGAAATACATGAAGTGGAGGTCCAACAGATCAAGCTGAAACATCAATATGCCAATGCCTGAAGAGGATGCCCCTACTATGTCTACCCATCGGAAGGACTACAGTCAGATTCGAAAACGTCGTACCTGGCTGTCGTCCTTCTTTTTTTACAGTCAATTCAAAATTGAAGCTGCAGATTGTTGAAGCCATGTTCTGCAGGTGATGCAGGATGCCGCAAGCTTAATAGCATATAGTCGGGAAAAGTGCCCTTCACTCCGGATTCACCCTGGCAACCTATCACGGCTTGTTTAGCAACTCCCTGCTTGCGGTATAAAAGTAAGAATAAACTTCTCATTCCGGTCCACATGCCGACTTATTAGCATGGGCGGATCTCTCTTATGCTTCGGGTCCAAACTGCTTCATCCAGATGAATGGCCCGTATCACATGAAATAGCCGGAAAACGGCATAATACCTAAAAAAGAACCAAATTGAAAGGTCGTGATAAGATGTGCATCCTTACATTCAGCTATAAAACCCACTCCGATTACCCGCTTGTCATCGCAGCAAACCGAGATGAATTCTACATACGCCCGACAGAGCCCGCCCATCTCTGGGAAGATGCCCCGCATATTCTGGCCGGACGGGATAAAGAAAAAGACGGGACATGGCTAGGCGTCAGCACGAGAGGACGCATGGTCGCCATTACAAACCACCGCGATCCGGAACTGGCAGAAACGGGACTGTATTCTCGTGGAAGGATCGCCACCGACTTTTTGAACACCGAGGTGATGGCCCCCTTCTTCGCCAAAGACCTGCAGGAGAAGCGGGATTTATATGGTCCCTTCAACGTCCTCCTTTATGATGGGGATAAACTGATCCATTACAATAACATTGTCGATGAAATAACGGAAGTGCCACCGGGCATTCATTGCATGTCGAATGCGACGTTGAACACGCCGTGGCCGAAAGTTGAATCCTTGAAAGCCGGCTTGGAGAAGACGCTGGAAGACCCGGACTTTACCGATGAGGACCTTTTCCGGCTCCTCTCTGACAGGACGCGGGCCGCAGACAATCAGCTCCCTTCTACAGGGGTGCCACTGGAACTCGAACAAAAGCTGTCCCCAATCTTCATCCACTTCGAAGGATATGGTACACGCTCCTCCACCGTCATTCGTCTGAACGGCGATTCCTGGGATTTTACAGAGCGTACCTTCGAAAATGGCCGCTACACTTCATATAAGACGTTCAACTTATCGATTGAAAAGAAGCTTCCACGCTGATGTATGGGGCTGTCCAGAAAGCAGGGGCTTTCTGGGCAGCTCCGTTTTTTTTTATTAACTATCTACTCAGTAGGAAAGCGGGCGCCCCAACATTCTTTTTCTGACTTCCTCTTTTTTGTGTACGTAGCCGGCATATTTCAATCCATTTTTGCCCATTCTGAAAAAAGAGTCGGTCCATTTGATGATATGGGATTAAGATTCATCAAGGATGGGTAAGGATAACTTACCTTTCAAATCTGATAAAATGTAGAGGAGGCATATTAATGAATAAGTTCATATCAGTAATCGCTCTATCGTTCCTACTGACGGGTTGCGGCCTATTTCAGGATGACGAGGAAAAGGTGCCTGTGGATGCCCAGAATGCTTCTGATGTAGAAAGCGATGCAGGCCAGACATCAGAGACGGTGAAAGCAACAGCAACGGCGAAAATGATCAATAATGAAGGGAAGGATGTCGGAGAGGTGAGGTTCACTGAAACAGACACGGGTGTAGAAATCTATACGAACCTGTCCAACCTTCCAGCCGGTAAGCACGCCATCCACATCCATCAGGTCGGCAAATGCGAACCTCCGACATTCGAATCTGCAGGCGGCCATTTCAATCCAGAAAACAAGGAACACGGCATTGAGAATCCAAAGGGCGCACATGCAGGGGATTTGCCAAATATCGATATCAAGCAAGATGGCACATCGGAAGTCCGCTTCATTTCCGGGGCTGTAACGCTGGAAAAGGGGCTTGCCAATTCCTTGCTGGATGATGACGGAAGTGCCATTGTCATTCATGCAGGGCCAGATGATTACAAAACCGACCCTTCTGGAAACTCTGGTGACCGCATTGCTTGTGGCGTAATCGAGTAGGCCGGTAACCGGATATATTATTCTGAAAAAATTACTCATTAAAAAGAGGTGGAATCGCGATGATTCCACCTCTTTTTTGGGGCCTGTCATGTCTATTTTTTCAGCTGCTTGATATAGTGCCAGATACTGCTTGAAAGCTCCTTTGATTCATTTACATACTGTGAATCCTTAAACTCATTTGTAAACGCCTTCAAAAGGGCATTCACGACAACTTCACGAGGTTCATCACTCTTCATCTCCGCCAGTAATGCTTCGGTTATGTGCTCCTGTGACTTGGTAAAGTCGGCATGGCAGAACTGTTCCAGTGGCTCGATTACTTCCTTGGCAGTCAGCTCCACGTTTCTGAATGATTTTACATACAACTGTAGATGCTGGCCGTCCAACACATTGGTCCCCTGCTCCACCATCAAGCGTAGGATTTCTTTCATGTAGATGATGACCGACCGTGTAATTGTCTTCGGCTCCAACGTATTTTGATGAATTAGCTTTTTCGTGAACATGAGATGCTGCATGATGCCATAGAAGATGACTGCTGCCTCGAAGGCAATTTCCCTCTGGCTAATTTCAAATACTTCTGTAAACCTTTCCCCTAGCCATTCAAGTTCATAAACACGGTATTTCAACACAAGATTCTTCAATTCCGAATCCCCGGAATGGAGTATTTCCTCAAATACCGCATCCAATCCACGTTTCCTGCTGATGCTTGATAGAACAGCAATCTGCTCTAATAATACTTCAACATCCCGCGGGTCTTTTTCTATCATCAATTCGCCCCGCATCATCCGGGCGTCATAGCGCGCCTGTTCCAAAATGGCTCCAACGCATTCGTGCTTGGAAGAGAAATAATTATAAAAAGTACCTTTGGATATTCCCGACCGTTCCAGAATATCCTGAATGGACGTCTGAGCGATTCCTTTTTCTACAAATAATTCCAAGGCTTGATCGGTGACAAATCTTTTCCGTTTATTCATAAGTGCTCCTTTGTACTTTCTTACGCACAAGTATACATCATATTATGTTGAAATCAAACAACAGTTGGACTCTCCATACTTTTTTATTGATTAATTTGGACTGGTAGTATAAAATCGGTCAAGTGAATAAATTACTTAAAAGAAAGACAGGGGAAAAATAAATGAATAATGGCATAGAAGAAAAAAAACCGCCATATTTAATGCTTGCTATTTTGTTCTTTGGAGCATTCGTATCGTTTTTGAATAACTCCTTATTGAATATCGCCTTACCGTCCATCATGGTGGACCTGGAAATCGAAAGCTATTCGACAGTCCAATGGCTGTCCACAGGATATATGCTCGTCAGTGGTGTATTGATTCCTGTTTCAGCCTTCCTTATCACCCGCTTCAAAAACCGCACATTGTTCCTGACAGCGATGGGTCTGTTTACACTCGGTACGGCCGTTGCAGCCTTCGCACCGAACTTCGGCTTTCTGCTGGCAGGACGTATGATTCAGGCTGCCGGTTCATCAGTCATGGGACCATTACTAATGAACATCATGCTCGTCAGCTTCCCGCGTAACAAGCGCGGTGCTGCAATGGGAATTTTCGGTCTTGTCATGACTACGGCGCCAGCGATCGGACCGACTCTATCTGGCTACCTCGTAGAATACTATGATTGGCGTGTCCTTTTTGAAATGATTCTGCCATTTGCCGCCATCAGCTTTCTTCTTGGTATTTGGAAGCTTGAAAATGTTATGGAAACACGTAAGGCATCACTCGACTACTTATCAGTTCTGCTTTCTGTTGTAGGTTTCGGCGGTCTGCTGTACGGTTTTTCAATGGCCAGCTCGGACGGTTGGACGGACACAGTCGTCATTTCTTCCATCGTGATTGGTTCAATCGGCCTTGTTTGGTTCGTCATCCGCCAATTACGGTTGGAAGAACCGCTTCTTGATTTACGCGTCTATAAATACCCGATGTTTGCTCTTGGCTCAGTCATTTCAATGGTAACGGCCGCTGCATTATTCTCAGGAATGATTTTGACGCCCGCCTATGTGCAAAGCGTTCGCCAAATTTCACCGTTGGACTCCGGCATAATGATGCTGCCCGGTGCAATTGTGATGGGAATCATGTCTCCGATTACGGGAAGGCTGTTCGATAAGTTCGGTCCTCGTGCACTTGCTTTACTCGGACTGACTATCACCGCCTACTCTACGTATTTATTGTCCGAATTACAAATCGATTCTTCATACGCATACATTGTTTCTATTTACACAATCCGCATGTTCGGGATGTCGATGGTTATGATGCCGATTATGACAAACGGGTTGAACCAGTTGCCGAATCGTCTGAATCCGCATGGTACAGCAGTCAACAATACAGCCCAACAGGTTGTCGGCTCAATCGGTACTGCACTATTCGTAACGTTCATGAATTCTGTTGCGACTGATAAAGGAGAAGAACTTGCCGCCGGTCTTAATCTGGCGACTGCCACTGAGGCGGATTTCGCTCAAATCAAGCAATTGGCCCTGCTTGAAGGTGTTCAGCATTCATTCTTCATCGCCATGGTTGTCACGATTGTAGCGATTGTCCTATCATTGTTCCTTAAACGTGTAAATATCAGTCCAGAAGAACTTGCAAAACTGGAAAAACAATAGCATATTCTATCCCCCTGTAAGCATGCAGGGGGATTTTTATTATTTATGTGCAGGTGATACACCCTCTATTTCCTCCATCCGGAAAACGGACGAAACTTTTCCTTCTACAAGAACGTATGGTAATTAAGCGAAAAGTGAGGAGAATTCCTATTGGAAAATAAAGAACAGCTACTATCACACCTTCAAGCAATCGAGGAATGGGAACAGGACCAGAAGGGGTTATGGTTTTGGGAAAAGCTCGGACGTCTGCCGTTCAAGCTGCTCGATAAATTGACGCCTTCCTTTATACAGGAAAAGATTGCCCTCTTGGTGACGGAACTGGGCAACTTTGTCCAATCCGGCGGTCAGTACCTGATTAATAAGCAGGCAATACTTGAAAGAATCGGTTTTGCAACAGGACGGCAGATTGAATCAGTGAAGGAAATTGGAGAAATTCCGTTGGACGATATGATCAAGCTCAGCGAATCCCTTCAAAACAGCCGTGTAAAGCTGGCGACATTCCAGGGGGCCTCCACCGGCATTGGGGGTATTTTCACTCTGGCGATCGATATCCCTCTTATTTTGGGTATGGCCCTGAAGACGCTTCAGGAAATCGCCATTATCCATGGCTACGAACCTGACAGCAAACAGGAAAGGATTTTTATTGTAAAATGCCTGCAATTCGCTTCTGCCGATATCGTCGGGAAAGGGGCAATATTGAGCGAGCTCTCCTCCATGCATGAAACGGCGGTTAACACAACGGAGAAGAATATGATTTCGCAACTGCAAGGATGGCAGGAAGTATTCTTTACATACCGGGACAACTTCGGTATGAAAAAACTGTTCCAACTCATCCCGGTGGCAGGCATCATTTTCGGTGCCTATGCGAACAAAACGATGATGAATGATGTGGCCGAAGCAGGCATGATGCTTTACCGTAAACGCCGTATTTACGAAAAGCTTGCGGATATCCCTGAAAAAGGGAATGTTTTTGAATAGGATAGCGTGCGCAACGCGAAAAGACCGGCCCTCCGTCAGAGAGGGTCGGCCTTTTCTGGTGAACTTAATCTTTAAAGGGGGTACCATCCTCTACCCTGTCATCCTCTCTTTATAAACCTAAAAATCATCCTGTGAATGAAGACTTCCAAAAAAACATATTGTTGTAATATACATAACATACATGCAGGAAATTCTACACATTTGAAATAGTGCATTCCAGCTGATTTGAGTAACCGTTTTTTGTGGAAGAGGATGGAATGCAAACGTTCTTTATGAAATGGAGGGAGGGAATATGCTGGTCGTCATCTGGATACTGCTCGGCGTTCTTGCGATTGTATTCATGATTGTCGGTTACGGGAAACTATCCGGTTCACGTTCCTACTATTTCGCCTTCATCAGATGGCGCCTGCCGGACTGGTTCAGACTTTTCACCGGGGTGGTAGAAATGTTGGGCGCCTTCCTCCTTTTTCTTGGCATCTGGTTTGCCACATCCATCCTGTTCGGCGCTATCCTGTTACTCCTGGTATGTATCGGCGGCACCCTTGTCCATCTGAGCGCCAAGGACAGCACAGAAGATATGATCCCCATTCTGCTGCTCGGCCTACTGTCACTCATCCTCATCCTATTATTGATTCTATAGACAGCGCCCAATGCACTCCCCTGAAATGGAAAAACAACCAGTCACATCCTGTATTGTGGCTGGTTGTCATACTGTCGCATTCCATGATTGGACTGCCTGCTCCATGGTGCCGGCTTACCGGGCTCCGCTTATTCTTCATGCATGCCGCCTTAATACATCGGTATCTTCAAGGTGACTGCCTTACCCAATGCATCATAGTTCTCATCATAGGGAGAGGCCACCTCAAGCTCGATTGCAGCAATGCCCCGTGGCTCCGATTCAAAATCCATCACCACGTGTCCCTTCTTTTTTTCGTTCGGCCCAAACTCCGAGCCAAACAGATCTGATAATCCCGGATGGAACAAGGAACTTTCCTTCGTATCCGTCTTCGCTTTCGTATCATCAATACGGAAAATCACAGACTTCCCTCCCTGATTCTCCACTTCGATTTCCAACACGACCAGTGTCGCCCGATCAAGTCCCCCGACCGAATTTTTAATCTTTTTGTTCGCGGGAATCAGCTGCTCCAATCTAACCTGTCTCACAGTCAGCTTCATCGGTCCTGAAGCGGCTGAGTAAGCTACCTCTCCCGATTCAAACAAAACATCATGGACGCCTGTTCCATCCGTCGTTGTCCGAATTCCTATATATGATTCTTCCTCTTCCTGCTTCTCGACGGTTTCTTCCAACGGTACATCAACCAACGAGGCGGACTTTGCCATCGTTTCCTCTTTTTCAAACAGCTTCTCCAGCGGATTTTCTTCACTCATCCACAGGAGAGCTACAGCGCCAATCGTCACAAAACAAATGGTAATGACACCACTTATGAGCAGCGTTCGTCCTTTTCCCATGCAACCACCTCTCATCATGGTTCAATTATAACGAACATACCGCCCTCCCAATAGATAAATTTACATAGTAATATTCCGTCATCTATCTTAAAATCACGGAACTTCAAACCCTTTTTATATCATTTCAACCAAATTTTATTAGTATCCTTGATGATTTCTACACATTCTCTTCACAACTATGCCATTATTTCCGGTGAAGCACATG
>JBJEFP010000185.1:0-2596 GCA_051874195.1 Lysinibacillus sp.
CAACACAAGGGATGGTGGTGGGTTTAAGTAATAAGCTAGGTACCCTATTGGAATTTGGCACTTTATATTACATCCAGAAGGCACTTTACCATCCCTTGCTGTATTAAGCTATTCATCATCAATGCTTTCTCAGCATCTCATAATAACCTTGATTAATCCCTAATTTATTTTTCCAAATTTTAGAGGGGAATTAATAGGATTATCGAAATTATATTGTGATACAGAAAGGAGAATTGAATTTGAATAAACTACTTGCAAAGCAAATTCCTCATACATTTGTCCTGCATGGGGACGTTCGGCATGATGAATATTATTGGATGAAAGATAAATCAAATCCAGAAGTAATCGCTTATTTAGAAGAGGAAAACATCTATTATGACGAGGTCATGAAGCCTTTGGAAAGTTCAACAACGGAACTATATGAAGCAATGGTGGCACGCATTCCCGCTTCAGAAAGCCAGGTACCCATTCAAAAAGGACCTTACTATTATTACTACCGTCTAGAAAAAGAAAAACAATATCCCATTTTCGCTCGTAAACGCGCAGAAAATCGTGCGGCATTAGCATCTTCTGAAGAAGAAATTACAATAGATGAAAATGCACTTGCTAAAGGGGATGACTATTTAAGTGTTACTGTGCAGCGTTATTCCAAAGACCACCGCCATGTTGCCTATTTAGAAAATCGCGACGGCACAGATAGCTATATGCTATTTGTGAAAGATTTGCATACAGGTGATTTGTTAGAAGATACAATTCCAAACGTTTATATTTACAGCAGCGTTGAATGGAGTAACTGCGGGCAATACATTTTTTATGTGAAGCTGAATGAATTACAGCGCCCCTATCAGGTTTGGCGTCATGAAATAGGTACTAACTATACGTCCGATGTGCTTTTATTAGAAGAAACGAACGTAACGTTTAATTTATCTATTAAAAAATCAAAAAGTGATTGCTTTATTTTCATCGTTTCGCAATCAACGACGACAACAGAAGTGCAAATTATTGATGCCGATGAGCCATTATTAGCCCCTCAGTTATTTGAAGCACGCCGTGAAGGCATTGAATATGATGTAGAGCATTGGGAATCCGAGCTTTTACTATTAACGAATGAAAATGCACTGAACTTCACATTACTTCGTTGCCCATTGAATAACTTCAATGAACGTACGGCTGTTGTTCCATACGATGAGAAGCGGTTCATCGAAAATATTTATCCATTTAAACACCGTATATATGTAACGGGCCGCAAAAATGGGTTAGAGCAAGTTTGGTATATCGAGGGTGATTCCCTTATTCAATTGGGTTGGAATGAATCAATTTATTCGGTGTCACTAGTTTCAGACCAAGACTATGAAGCTTCAGAAGTTTTAGTTCAATACGAATCATTTTTAACGCCGAAAACGACAATTCGTATCGATATGGAATCGGGCGAAAAGGAGATATTGCAACAGGCACCTGTTACAGGCGAGTATGACCGTGAGCAATACGTGCAGCAACAGGTTTGGGCAACAGCCGCTGACGGTGTAAACGTTCCAATACTTCTTCATTATAAAAAAGGTGCGCTCGATAATGGCCCAGCGCCGCTTATTTTAGATGCTTACGGCTCATATGGATATAGTAGCGATCCATTTTTCAGCGCTTATCGTCTACCTATACTTGATAAAGGGGTGATAATGGCGATTGCGCAAGTGCGTGGTGGTTCAGAGCTGGGACGTACGTGGTATTTTGATGGTAAGATGCAGAAAAAACGCAATAGCTTTACGGACTTTATCGATGCAGCGAACTATTTAATCAAGCAAGGATTTACAACGACCGAACTCATCGCAGCTCGTGGCGGGAGTGCTGGGGGATTGTTAGTTGGCGCCGTATCTAATATGGCAGGCGATCGTTTTAAAGTCATTGTTCCAGAAGTACCGTTTGTCGATGTGGTAACGACGATGCTAGACGATTCAATTCCTCTAACGACTTTAGAATGGGATGAATGGGGTAACCCGCAAAACGAGGCGGATTATTTCTACATGAAATCTTATAGCCCGTACGACAATGTAGAAGCAAAGCCGTACCCTCATATGTATATAACAACAGGTTTAAATGACCCGCGCGTCGGTTATTGGGAGCCAGCCAAATGGGTAGCTCGCTTGAGGGAATTAAAATCAGATGACAACACCCTTATTTTAAAAACAAACATGGGCGCTGGCCACTTCGGTGCATCTGGTCGCTTCAACCAACTACGTGAACTCGCGGAATGTTACTCATTTATTTTGAGTAAGTTTGACTTTTAGCTTTTGGGTTAGCATAACAAAACGGGTCCTCATGAATGAAGACGCATTTTGTTATGCTTTATTTAATACAGGATGAAGTACATATTCGACAGCAGCAAAAATGTACACAGGATTTACAGTAGTTTTTAGCGTTTACAAGTTACCTTCTTTTAAGATAAGTTGCGCAACCGCTTCACAGTGTAACGACTGTATGTGACAATACAAGGGATACTGTTGGGCATAAGAAAACCCCAATACACATTTTTTCTAAAATGATGATTGGGGGTGGGCTTATTAAAAAATCCTAGCAGTCATTTTTATTCTGATTTTGATTT
>JBJEFP010000185.1:2696-7043 GCA_051874195.1 Lysinibacillus sp.
GCGAACTCTTCTCTGTTTTTACGCTCTCTGTTAGCATTTTGATTTTGATTTTGCTGTTTTTTGTTATCCTGCGTTTTATTGTTTTTGTGTTTATTGCTACCCATTCCACACTCACCTCCACTATCAGTGTGTGTGAATAACGCCTTTTTATCCGCATTGCCAAAAGGAAAGCGATGTTTTTAAATAAATTCCAACGTATAGTATAGCCAACCTTACTTATTATTTTCTTGTCTATATGATGGTACTAGGCATTTTCATTACAAAGCATGTGATAAATCCACTATTGCATCATTTAGAACTTCGCTGTTAAGCCACCATCAATGACAAATTCGGAACCTGTGGAATAGCTTGCATCTTCCGCCAGGAATAATACTAATTTTGATACCTCTTCAGGGTCGGCTCCGCGTTTCAGCGGGATATGTTCCCCAAGTTTTTCAACACTATCGGCAACATCTCCTTGCACCACCATTGGAGTTAGGATGACACCTGGGTGAATGGAATTTACGCGAATTCCGTATGGCGCCATTTCCAGAGCAATGGTTTTCGTCATGCCACGCACGGCAAATTTCGATGCATCATACGCCACCATATTGGGATTTCCTCTTAAGCCGTCCACTGAGGAAATGTTAATGATGGAACCGCCGGATTTCTTCTTCATCGAAGGAATGACCGCCTTCATCCCTAAAAATACGCCGACCTGGTTGATATCAATCACTTTTCGATAGTCCGCTTCTGTTGTCTCTTCAATCGGTTTACTAATGACGATTCCCGCATTATTGACCAATACGTTAATCGGACCGAATATCGCTTCGGTCTCTTCCACAACCGTTGCCCATTCCACTTCGGATGTCACGTCATGTTTGAAAAACGCAGCGTTATCACCCAATTCCATTGCCAACGCTTGTCCTTCATCAACAAGGACGTCCGTGATGACCACTTTTGCCCCTTCCTCAACAAACGCTCTGGCATGGGCAGCTCCCTGCCCACGAGCTCCTCCGGTAATTAGCACAACTTTTTCGCTGAATTTTCCCATTACACTCATCCCCCGATTCAAAGTTAGCAAAAACTTGCTACACTCCACTCTATTCACTAGAGGCGAAAATATGATTGGGTTATGGAAAAAACGAAAAAATCAGAGCAAACCTTTTCAACCATTTTTCACACATTTGTCCTGCACCATCATTTAGATTTGGTGTTTCGTTGATTTCATGTTATATCATTACTCAATTAATATTCTTCCCGGCGACCACTCTTTCACTTATTTCGATCAACCGCCTTCACAGGGTGTAAAACCATTTAGGTAGTCAACCGCACTCCTAGATTGGACCCGGGTGTAAAGAATCGTAATTCATTGCGATGAAATAAATATAGAAATATCTTCTCTAGATGCATTGCCTAAACAAACATCGCATCAATTTATAACTATAAAAAAGCTACCTCGCAAAATCGATGGTAGAAGCAATCAGATTGGATATGGCAAGCATCACCATAATCCCATGCGCTAACGTGCCATCTATTAGACCACCACTTTCAAACCACCCAAACCGCCCTCCGTCGCTTTTGATATACAACTTAAATATAAATAAGCGCCAAGCCGAGTCAATAGTCCCGGTTTGGCGCTTATTTCTGGCTAAGTCGTATATGGATTTCTCCATTCGGCACGACAAGGGTGCCAAAACGGGGCGTGTGGAAAAGAAACCTGCTGTTTTCCATCGGAGAATGGCAGCTACGTCCCCTTTTTTCATAGCCGATGGGCACTTTTTATCCGAAGTTTCAGCCCGTTATCTATAGAAATGCTTACATATAGAAGCTAATCGCCCCAAATAAAAACCCCCGGAAAAACAGCTGAATTACTGCCTCTCCAGGGGATTTCCCATCTATTTATACAATTTCTCCAATGCTTCGCGCATATTCGGACGGATATTCGCGGAAGGTCGGGCTTCCTTGACCATGTCCTCCGCTTCCTCAAGTGTGTTCGCCAGTTCCAGCTCCATCAATGTCGCAACGGCCATCACACTGGCTCGTCCGTTGCCGCCGCCGCAGTGGAAATAAACCTTCTCGCCTGCTTGATAGGCATCGATGACTTCCTTCACGCCGGCCTGGATGGATTGCGGAATCTCATCACTTTCATCTGCAATCGGCTTATGGATATATGGATAGTCCACCTTCTCCTTGCGGCCGTTTACACGGACATCAATGACTTTTTCGATTCCCTTTTCATCTACTGCGCTTGCCGCATCGTCCGCGCCGCCGAAGTAGACGCGTCCGGCAATGAGTTCATCGTACATAGGCTCAACCACCTTACACTAGTGATTTAATGTCTTCATAGCGCGGCAACGCTGTCAGTGCGCCCGGCTTTGTAGCTGCGATGGCACCGAGCTTGTTGCCGAATGATACGCAGTCGTAAAGCGCCGTATTCGTCATCGGCATGCCGTTGTAGTGCACATAGCGCAGGACGCCTGCCATGAAGGCATCTCCCGCTCCAGTTGTATCGACTGCAAGAACCTTTTTCACCGGCACGTGCATGACCTCGCCGTTCAATACGGCATATGCCCCGTCTGCCCCTACCGTTACTAGAATGACCGGGATGTTGAATGGCTTCAATATTTCCAATCCAGCCTCGATCGAATTCGTTTCTGTCAGGAACAATAGCTCTTCATCCGTCAGCTTCAGAATATCGGCATCCTGGAAGAACGAAGCAATCGTCTCGCGGCAATACTGCTCGCTGCTCCAGCGCAGAATACGGATGTTTGCATCAATTGCGACCAGCGCACCATGCCGTTTTGCCATCTCTACGGCCACACGTGTCGTTTCGAGAGCCGTCGGGTGGAACATGGTACCCGAACAGCAGTTGAATACAGAAGCACGCTTGAATGCCTCTTTATTCAGCTGCTCCATCGCCACTTGCAGGTCTGGTGCCTCATCAATATAGTCCTTGAAAATGCGTTCACCGTTTTCTGTCAGGTGTACATAGACGCCGCTTACGCGTTTTTCCGGTACGAATACAGAATAATCAAGGTTAACTCCTTCATTCTTAATTTCCTGACGTACAAATTCAGATGTATCATCTTCACCTGTAATGGTAATTAATGCAGAAGGTGCACCGATTCGGCTAATTCCGGCTGCCACATTGATGGTAGCGCCGCCCAAAAACGTTGTGAATGATGTATTTGTCATATCATTCGCTATATAATCAACAAAAGCGTCCCCATAAACGAGTACGAATTCCTTATCTGATTGAGTCATCAGTTGTCTAACCTCCGAAGATGTAGTTCTGTATAGAGTACCACAAAAACAAATGACTATAAAAAATTTGTACTTTTCTAACAGAGGGGAATCAGACCCTTTATTTATAATTCTGCTATACTTTTGGCAGGGAGGGAATCTAATATGAATTTACTGGTAAGACAAGCTACTGCATATGACGCGAAGCAGATTGCCCCTTTAATTTATGAGGCGATTGGAGACATTGCGGGCAGACTGACGGGAGCACGGGAAGACAAAGCTATTCTGGAAGGCCTTGAAGAGCTTGTCCGAAGTGAAGACAACCGCCATTCGCATTTGCATACATATGTTGCATGCGAAGAGGAAAAGATACTCGGGATGGTTGTTTTATACGATGGCAAAACGGGAAAAGACCTTGATGTCCTGCTGATGAAGAAGCTGCAGGAAAAGCATGGCGATACCTATCACATCGATGCGGAAGCGCATGAAGATGAATATTACATAGATACGGTCTGTGTGGCGCCGGATGCGCGGGGGCTCGGGATCGGGACCATGCTTCTCCGCTTTGCTGAAGAGCAGGCGCGCAAATTTGGCCATACAAAGCTTTCGCTGAATGTAGAAACAGCAAAAACAAAGGCTCGCCGCCTCTATGAGCGGGAGGGCTTTGTCGTCAAAGAGCCTTGGGAAATCATCGGCGAACCTTTTCATCATATGGTGAAGGAATTATAGCAACATGAAACCCGCCTTTCTTGTTCCACTATGAGTAGCGGCGGCCCCAAGCAGCTGCGGCATCCTGCCATTCTGAAGGTGGCGATACCTCGGCGGAAGCCAGGCTGGATCCGGCTTCCCGCCCTCCACCTTCTACTGCTATCCGCACCAAGGATATTCCCCCGTATAATGGCGAAGGGATGGGCCATCCTATTAGTGGCCGGCATCATCACGTCGGCAGGCTTCGTATACGGATACGCCATGCATCATCAGCAAGCCTCATTGGCCGTTTTCCTGCTGTTTTCAGTTCACCTGGATAGCGCTGACGGCATGGCGCTTCTTCCATATTTTTCGATGAAGAAGACACCATTGAAGGAAAATGGAGGGCCAATGTTTAATAATAACTAACATGGG
>JBJEFP010000185.1:7143-10334 GCA_051874195.1 Lysinibacillus sp.
GAAGACACCATTGAAGGAAAATGGAGGGCCAATGTTTAATAATAACTAACATGGGGGGACAAGGGAATGGAGAGAACCGCAAAGCTGTATGTCTTGGCGGCCTGTGCAGGAGCCATCATCGGCTTTACACAAGTGCTGCGCTATTGGGAATCGAACGTCGTCATGTCAGTGGTATACCTGCTTTTAGGAAGCGCATGTGCCTTCATCGGCCTGGAGAGGATCAAGGCGGTCAAAAGGCAGAAGGAGCAGCAAAAAATCGAATAGCCTGTCATTTTCGACTTTACTGCATTGGCAGTAAAGTTATTTTTATGCCTGAAACTTCATAGGCTATGAAAAAGGATATCCCCCCACTCCACATGTCCTCTATCTTCCCTCCGCCCTTCACGGCTTATTTGCATACATCGCCACTGTTTACTACATGCAAGATGCATTTGTCCATACAGTTCCAAAACAAATACAAGGAGGCTGTCAGGTATGAAACGATGGGGTTTGCTTTCTCTATTCCTCGTGTTGCTGCTCGGACTATTAGCGGCGTGCAGCAATTCGTCGGACGATACGGAAAAGGAGGATGAGGGCTCTGCTGCGGAGGAAAGCCCGTCCGGCAATCTCGTCATCTACACGGGGCGCGATGAAGGGATGGTCCAGGAGGTCATCGCCAAATTCAATGAGCGCTACCCGGATATCAAAGTGGAGTTCATGACGATGGGCGCGCAGCAGATTTTGGAGCGTGCGCGTGGGGAAAAGGCCAATCCTCAGGGTGATTTCTGGTGGGGAGGCACACAGGCGGCGATGATGGTGGCGGCCGGGGAGGATCTGCTCGAATCGTGGGAGCCGTCATTTGCTTCTTCGATTGATGCCCAGCACCGCGATGGCGAAAATCGCTGGATCGGGGAGATGCTTCTGCCGGAAGTCATCATGATCAACAGCGACGTGCTTTCGCCGGAGGAAGGACCGCAGGATTGGGATGACCTGCTCGACCCGAAATGGAAGGATGAAATTTTAATCCGCGGCGTTCTTGCATCAGGTACAATGCGCACCATCTATTCCTCGATGATCTACCGTCAAGGGGCCGATACACCGGAGAAGGGATATGAATGGCTGGCAAAGCTCGACGCCAATACAAAGGAATATACGCAGGACCCGAATGCCCTTTATTTGAAGCTGACGCGGCAGGAAGGAACGATTTCACTTTGGAACCTGCAGGATATTCTATTGAAAAAGCATACGACCGACTATCCGTTCGACTATATCTATCCAAAGAGCGGCGCCCCGATTCTCGTCGATGGGGTCGGCATTATCAAGAATGCAAAAAATATGGAGAATGCCAAGCTGTTCGTCGAGTTCCTGTTCGACAAGGAAGTGATGACGGACCTTGCGCATAACTACTACCAGATTCCGACGCGTACGGATATCGACCTGGCGGCAATGCCCGACTGGTACCAGGAGCTCGACCTGAAGACATTCGACATCGACTGGCAGGTGATGGCCGACAAGGAGGCCGAGTGGATGGAATACTGGGATGCAAATGTAAAAGGGAAAGGCGAGTAGCAAGGAAGGCGTATTTTCCAGCCTGAAAATCGATACGTTCTTTTTTCACAGGAAGGGTTGTTCCGTCATGCGGTCCAGCCCTTTTCTTCTAATCTATCCTTCAATAGGTGGTGCATGATGATGAAAGGTGTCCGCATGGAAAACGTGACAAAGAAGTTCGGGGATGTGCTGGGCGTCAGTGAACTGGATCTCGAAGTGAAGCCCGGGGAATTCTTTACCTTTCTGGGACCGAGCGGCTGTGGCAAAACGACGACGCTCCGCATGATTGCCGGCTTCTATTACCCCACTGCCGGAAAAGTGTATTTTGATCATCGGGATGTGACGACACTGCAGCCGAACAAGCGCAATATCGGCATGGTGTTCCAGAACTACGCCCTCTTTCCCCATATGACGGTCGATGAAAATATCGCATTCGGGCTGCAGGTACGAAAGCTGCCCAAAGCGGAAATCAAACAGAAGGTCGACCGCATCCGCAGCCTTGTCCACCTCGCCCAGTACGGCAGCCGGAAAATCAATGCGCTTTCGGGAGGCCAGCAGCAGCGGGTCGCCCTGGCACGTGCCCTCGTCATCGAGCCCGACATCCTGCTGCTGGACGAACCGCTTTCCAACCTGGATGCCAAGCTGCGCGAGGAGACGCGGGTGGAAATCAAGCGCATCCAGACCGAGCTCGGCGTGACGACCATCTATGTCACGCACGACCAGACGGAGGCCATGACGATGTCCGACCGGATCATGGTGATGGAGTCCGGACTCGTCAAACAGGTCGGCACCCCGCAGGAAATTTACCACAGGCCAAACAACCGTTTCGTGGCAACGTTTATCGGGGAGACCAATATGCTAGAGATGAAGGTGTCCTCCATCGAGGGGGGTGTGGTGACCGTCGAGAATGCAGATGGGCTGGTCCTTCGCGGGCTCACAGGCGGTGCGGCAAAAGGGGTGCAGCCGGCAGTCGGCGGCACCATCCATGTCTCCATCCGGCCTGAGGCATTTGAAGCCGGCCCAGGGGATAATGCAATCACGGGCTCGATTGAATTCGTGGAATTCACAGGGCTCAGCGTCAACTACATCATCTCTGTAAAAGGCACTTCATTAAAAGCGATGATCATCAATGCCGGCGGTGACATCAAAGCAATCGGCGACGAGATGGAGCTACATATCCCGCCAAGGAATCTCTATTTCCTTGCTGAATAGGAGGCGATCAGGATGAAGCGGCAAGTTGAATACCAAACAAGCTGGTGGTCACGCGCTACACAGTCACCTCATTTCGTCTATCTATTGATTTCACCGTTGTTCCTTATTTTATTCGCCTATGTGGTCTATCCGTTCTATTCCACATTCCTGCAGAGCTTTGCGGGCGATGAGGCGCTGGCCAACTACCGGAAGTTTTTCAGCCTGGAGAGCACCGCCAACCTGGAAGCGTTATGGAACAGCGTCTATATTTCCGTCATCAGTGTCATCTGCTGTGCCATTGTAGGCGTGACGATGGCCTTCCTGCTGGAGCGCTATGAGTTCCCGGGGCGTCGGTTGCTGTCCGTCCTCGTGCTCGTTCCGATGGCGCTTCCTCCCCTTGTCGGCGTACTTTCCTTCACCTTTTTATATGGAGAGAGCGGCATCTTCCCCCGCTTCTTCCAGCATCTCTTCGC
>JBJEFP010000186.1:0-10268 GCA_051874195.1 Lysinibacillus sp.
CTGTTTGCAGAGGCGGTAGGAGCTACGGAAGAGAACGGACAGTTCAAGCTCATTTCGGTGCGTCCAGATTGGAGCGATAGCTCGGATTTGCTGGGGTACAAAAACTTGCAGGAGCAGTTTGTGGAAGGGCAGTTGACGGAGATGGTGAAACGGGCGCACGACAGGCCGCATCTTCCCCATTTCGTCGTGCTTGATGAGATGAACCTTGCACGAGTGGAGTATTACTTGAGCGAGTTTTTAAGCATTATGGAGAGCCGTAGGGAAGAAGGTGGACAGGTTGTGTCCTCGACGCTTGTGACAACGGATGAAGGTGAGTTTTCCCTACCGAACAACCTGTATATCATCGGGACGGTGAACATGGACGAGACGACGCATCCCTTCAGTAAAAAAGTGCTGGACCGTGCCAACACGATTGAATTTAACGAAATCCACTTGAACAACTTCGGCATCTTTGAGCAAGGAACGGATGAAGAGGCGTCCGTTCGGGCAGGCAATGAGCAGTTCGAGTCGAAATATCTTTATTTGAAAGAAGCGTATTCGAAAAATAAGGAGCTGGTACAGAAAATTTCGGTGCAGCTTGAGAAAATGAATGAGCAGCTACAGACCATCTATGCACAGGTGGGCTACCGGGTAAGGGACGAAATCTGCTTTTATATGCTCTACAATGAGGAAATGAAGCTGTTGTCCGAACAGGAGGCGTTCGACTTCTGCATCATGCAAAAGATATTGCCGCGCATTTCAGGTGCGGAAACTCATGTGCAGGATTTGCTAGGGAACTTGTACAAGCAGTTTGCAGGCGAGACATACGAAGAGAAAAAGGCTGTACCTGTAACGGCCCCTTATCCGCGCAGTGCCCAGAAGACGGCGGAAATGCTGCGCCGGCTGCATCAGAACGGCTTCACTTCATTCTGGATTTCATAGGGAGGAAGCGATATGGACGGGATGACAAAAGAAAGAGAGCTGTTGGTCATTGGAACGGAAGAAGTGACCGTTGTATTGAAGGGGAAGCTTGATACAAGCAAGCATCGCTCCGCTACAGGATTCATCCCCATGACCTTCTCTACGGATGCAGTGAATGCAGACATACAGATATATAATAGAGAGAGCGGGCAATTAACGCCTTTTGAGCCGGAGCAAATGGCCCCCATCTTCTTTGAAAACGGCAATTATGAGCTGATCATTTTGCCTGAAACGGGTGACGATTTCAGCTTCTTCCATGAATATGAAGCATTCCGCAATGCGGTTACAAAGCTCTCACGTTCCAATCTCATAACCGGCAACCTTCATTTCCGGAATGAAGTGGGCTTATCCACAATGGAAATCCGTAAGAACGGAGAGAAGCTCTTTTCTTTTACAATTGAAGTGTTTCCGACGAAGCTGGATTACCGGAAGGATTATACGGCGCTGCTGGATGAAGTGAGTGCGGAGGTGTACAACCTGGCCTTCAGCTTCATACGCAGGACATATTTGCGGGCCAGCCGCAAGCGATATACGGAACCATCACTTGCGGAGTTCTACCGCATTTTACAAGAGCATTTCGATGAGTACATGACAGCGATCAAGCACATTGAGGGTCATCCACATCATCAATTGGAGACGACCTATGAGGAAGTGCGGGGCGACCGCCTGCGCAAGCAGGATAGCAGGGGGAGGGCTTATTTGCGTAAGAATGCCCATCGCTTTGTAGATAGTAGTGCCGGATTGAAGCTGGGCAGCCGGACCGTGCTACCGGAAAAGGGGCTGCTCATGAAAAGGCAACAGACTTATGATACGCATGAAAACCGTTATGTGAAATGGTCGATGAATCGTATTCATGCACGCATCGGGCAGGTACGGGAAGAGGTCCTGAAATCATACAGGCTCCGCAATGTCGACCCAGACCCTCAGCTTCTTGATTTGTTGAATTGTATGAGGCGCCAGCTGGACGTCCATTTGAAAAAGGCGTTATGGAAGGGTGTAGGGAGGCTCGACCGCTCGGTATACAGTTTGGTGATGCAGATGGGCACGGGGTATCGGGAAGTGTTCCAAATCCATGCAATCCTTTCGCAGAGCCTTGTGCTGCACGGGGAAATTTATAAGATGTCGGTAAAAGACATAGCCACTCTCTATGAGTACTGGACTTTCCTGAAGCTGGGGCAGATATTATCGGGGAAATGCCTCGTTGGAGAGCAGGATGTGGTAAAGCTGGACCGCCGGGGGCTGTTTGTGAACCTGAAGCAGGACCAGACAGCAACCCGGACATTCAAGCATCCAAAGACGAAAGAAAAGGTTATACTGCGCTACCAATATAGTGGAGACCGCCTGCCTACTGTCCAGCAACGGCCCGATTCCATGTTGAGCATCGAGAAGAGGGGGAAGGACTATCTGTTCCAATATATCTTCGATGCAAAGTATAGGGTTGATGTGGAGGGCAAGCCGGGTCCGCAGCAGGATGATATTAATACGATGCATCGATACAGGGACTCGATTGTTGTGGAGCAGGGAGGGAAATATGAAAGATCGGCCTTCGGGGCGTATGTCCTGTTTCCCTGGAACAATGAAGAAGAATATCGCAACCATCCGCTTTACCGGAGCATTGAAAAGGTGAATATCGGCGGACTGCCGTTTTTGCCGGACCATACTGCACTTGTGGAAGAAATAATCGATAATTTATTGAACAAGAGCGCAGATGAGCTTCAGAGGGAAGGAATCCTACCGAGAGGCACCATCAGCTATCTGCAGGAACAGGAAGGAATTATGTTGCTCATCCATTGTAGCGAACAGTTGAAGTCCGAGAAGGAAATTCCGCTTTCCTTATTGCCGGAGGGGTGGCAGGAGATAAGTGCAATGGCAAGTGCGACCTATGAAGGAGTCAAAGAGGTGGCGGAAGTGGTTTCGTATAAAGAGGTGGAAGGAAGTGTGGTTTTTCAACTGGCGGAGGGAAGGTCTGAGCTTAAACCGACTGCCGTCTATTCTGTGGAGGAGCCGACCCTTATATGGAGAAATAGCTTCTACCTCGCAAATACATTGGGCGAAACATTAATCAAGCCAGGCATCGAAACGGAGCTCCTTAAAAAGTTCCGTTCCCTTTCTCCAGAAGTTTCGGTGGAATTGGATCAGACAAGGATTTCCAACACGAGCAGGGTCGTTGCATTCATGATAGGAAAAGCAAGATTTGAACTGCAGAGTGAGAAGCTGATGCATGAAGAGAAGGAAATATCCCTGCAACACTCCCTTGATAAAGTGTTGGATGAAGTTAAAAGCTTGATGGAACGAAAGCACTCCTTACCAACCTTTGATGAATGATAAAACAAACAGCCATCCGCTTAGGAGATGGCTGTTTTTAGTTTGAATAAGCAGAAGTGGTCGGGTATAGGTGCGAAACCAAAAAACACACCACGCTATCCGTGATGTGTGCGGTGGTGCGTTTCGATTGTATATGCCGCCTGGTTGATGGCCTGTTCGGTGATTTTGCTGAAGCGGTTCGTGCGGGTGTCGTCGCGGGCGAGCAGGGACGTGATCAGGCGCTGCTGGATGTAGAGCGCTTCATCGGCGTTGTCCTGCAGCTCCTGCTCGCTCAGCAGGTAATAGTGCCGTTTCTGGTTTTTATTGAACACTTCGTCGGCGGTTTCTGCATTATTGCGGATGAGCACGAAATCGATCCAGCGCATGAAATGCAGTCCCAGGTAGTAGCTGAGGACGAATAATCGATCACTGTCATGCTGCCATCTGTTCAGAAAGTCCGGGATTTCCGGTGAGGCGTCCAGTTTGTCCATAAAGTAGAAGTTATACTGGTGCGAGAAATTCTTTTCCACTTTCGTAATGGTCACTTTCGGGTATCTGCGGAGGAGTTTCCAACAGTTCAGGACTGTGGCGAGCGCATCCTCTTCATTGTGGATGTTAGCAGTGAGCGAAGGGAGGTGGGGGTTCCATTCTTGGTAAAGGGCTTCAAACTCCCTCAATTCCTCCTCTGTTAATGCAACTAAACAGTGTTGAACGGTTAACTTTATCATGCCTCGATTATCCATCCCTCTATCATAGTTTATCAGTGAATAATATATTAATTGAATAGTAAAAAAAATACAACAGAAATCCTGAAACTTTTCCTTAAAATGGCGAGGTGGCGGGGGATAGTGCAATAATAGAAGGGAAAGGAGGCGACATGAAATGAAAGGAATCATCAAGGTGCTGCTCATTGCCTTGGCCGGCGCGCTTGTATTCAATCTGTTGCATTTGCCGCTCCCGTGGCTTCTGGGTTCCATCTTGGCAGTGCTGATCAGCCAGTTTCTAATACGGGGAGAGCTTTCATGGCCGCCCATTTTGCGCAATACGGGCCTTCTCATCGTAGGTGTGGCAATTGGCCAGCAATTTGACCTCTCCTTATTCAATGGGATGGGCCTGCTCCTTCTTTATATGGCGGTACTCAATGTAGCACTCCTCCTCTTCTCCATCGTCCTGGCCATCTGGACGAGCAGGTGGACGGGCATGCCATTGAAGACTTCCTTGACGGGAAGTATTCCAGGTGGCTTGTCGCAGCTTGTCCTGTTTGCGGAGGAAGAAAAGGATGTCGACCTGGCGGCTGTGACGTTCTTCCACGTCGTCCGGGTAGTGGCGGTCGTGCTCGTCATCCCCTTCATCGTCTCCGGTCATATTGTGACGGACGGGGGACAGAAGGATACGTTCGATCTATGGCTGATTCCGGTCTTCGGGCTGGCCGCCTGCTCGGTATGGCTAGGGCTGAAGGTCAGGATGCCGGTCGCACATTTTTTGACGCCTGTATTATTCGTCATCGTGATACATATGTTCGGCCTGGAGACGCCGCCGGTTCCCGTATCGCTACTCCATGTGGCACAGCTGCTCATCGGTGCCTACATCGGGCTGCTGTTGAAGCCTCATATGATACGTCTGCCCAATAAAGTGCTGGCGGCTGGTCTGGTGAACGCAGGTGCCCTGATCGCCGCGACCTATATCGGCAGTGTGGCGGTCCAATGGCTGCTCGGTTATTCGTTCGCCACAAGCTTCTTGAGCACGGCGCCGGGTGGGCTCGACCAGATGGGGCTGCTGGCTGCGGCTGTAGGGGCCGACATCTCCACCGTCACCGTCTTCCAGCTGTTCCGGCTGCTGTTCATCTTCCTGGTCGTCCTGCCGCTCCTGAAATATGCAAGCAGGAAAATGCTGAGGAGGGAGTCTGAAAAGCCAGGCTGAGACGCCTTCCCTCAACTGTGTGGAAAAGGTTACGAGTTGATGAAGATGTGATGCAGAGCGGGTAGATTGGCCGATTTGGCTGAAAAACGTGTGGTTGCTTTTGGCTTCACACGTTTTTTTAGGTGAAGCAACGATACATATAGCAGGCTTTTTCTGCAAGCGAAGAAGGTTGACAGGGATTTTGGTGAAAATGCAAGAAGAATATTCAATAATGACCATCTAAAAATAACTTATGTCTTTTATAAGAAAAAAGTCTACCATATTGGAAGTTGGGTATAGGTTGGGTTATACTAGTTTAAGTGACTATATGAGGGAGTATTGAAAAGAGACGAGATGGAGAAGCAACCTTATTCGAAATTGTGGGCACAGGCAGTCAAAACAGGGATCATCAAATCAAATCTAGTCCCTATGGTAGCCGGTCTGATGCTTGCATTATATACGTATGAACTTAGTTTTGTTGATAATATATGGAATCTTATTTTCGCTTTTGCCGGGTCGGCAGCCGTTATTGCGGCGGCGGGTTCGTTCAATAATGTGTATGACCGGGATATTGATGCCGTGATGATGCGTACAAAAACTCGTCCGACGGTAACCGGCGCTCTCAGTGTGAAAACGGTTTTAACCGTTGGAGTCGTTTTATTGATTGCAGGGCTTGTGCTGCTTTATATGACAACGCCGCTCGCAGCTCTTTTAGGCTTCCTCGGTGTATTCCTCTATGTTGTACCCTATACAATGTGGACGAAGCGCCGGACAATCTGGAACACGGAGGTCGGCAGCATTTCGGGCGCAGTGCCCCCGCTGATCGGGTGGGCGGCTGTGGCACCGGACATCTGGCATCCTGCATGCTGGGCGCTTTTCATCATCATGGTCATTTGGCAGATGCCGCACTTTTATGCGATCGCCATCCGTAAGCGTGACGACTATGCGGCGGCGAATATTCCGATGCTGCCTGTCGTGAAGGGTGAACGCCGTACGTACATCCAGTCGAATGTATATTTAATTCTATTGATTTTAACAAGTTTCCTTTTTGCGCCTTTGAGCTGGGGACTGACGCTTGTATCGCTTATTTTGGGGGCGGTATGGCTATGGCTGAGCTTTTTCGGCTATCGCAAAATGGAAGGGAAGGCATGGGCGAACAAAATGTTTGGGTTCTCCCTCTTCTACATGGTCGTATTATTTGCGACGGTTATCATCTATTCATCGGTCGGCTTGATCTTGCGGGCCATGTAAAGGAATGCCTTGGAGCGAAAATGCTCCGGGCATTTTTTTATGGAAGAGGGAATGAGGTATAACCGGACAGTAGCCGCTCGAGGGAGATGCCTTATGGCTGGAAGAAGTGACGGAAACAAAATAGAAGGGCCATCCGATAAGCCTGGCTTACGGGGTAGCCCCTGAACAATTGATGTTGCAGTTGGTATTGGAAAGGGTGACGATTTGGTTTTTTCCTTGATTTTTTGCCATATAGAGCGCCTGGTCGGCCACCCGGAACAGCTGCTTGAACTTGTGGGCGATGATGCTCGTATTGGATACCATGCCCATACTGACCGTAAATTGAATTTCATATTCTTTTCCCGAGACCTTCATCGCTGTAAGAGCCCGGAACAGTTCGCCGGCCTTCTCCATTAACTGCTGCTCGGTGAAGTTTTTGAAGATGATGACGAATTCGTCCCCGCCATATCGTCCAACCAGTGTATGCTTTTCCCGGATGACCTTTTTGCATGTCTGTCCGAGTATTTTAATCACTTCATCTCCAACAAGGTGCCCGTATTGGTCGTTGATTGTTTTGAAGTCGTCCACGTCAAATACAAGGCAGCAGATATGATCCTTTGTCTGGCGCGCCTCGGCCAGCCACTTGTCGCATGTCGACTCGAGGTAATAGCGCGTATAGACGCCGGATAGGGAATCGGTGTTGGCCCGGTGTTCAATCGTAGAGATATTATATTGGGTATCCAGCTCGCTGACTTTTGAACGGACACCTCCCTTATACATCTCCTCCAAAATATGAGTGTGCTTACTCATATAATGATAGGCCGTTTCAAATCGTTTCAGCTGTTCATATGTACGGGCCAGCAGGAGATAGACCCTTTTCAGCAATGCGCTGTTTTCGGTTGAGGAGGCGAGTGCCTCTGCTTCGGCAAGGAAGGAGACGGCATCATGGAAGCCCCCCTTTTTAAAGGCAAGGACGCCTTGTATGTATAGATAGCGGCTGCGCTCAAGCCGGCTGCTGCGGATGAATGGATTGTATGACAGGACCTCCAGCGCGCGGACGGCTTCAGGGAGCTGGTCCAAACATGCGTAGGAGAGTGCACAAATACTATAAATATGGCATTGGATTCGAGAATTCTTTGCATAATGAACTTCTGCAATCGTTAAGGCATCCTGGCAGGTCGCCAGTGCTTCTGCATATTGTTCGGTCATGAGATGAATATAGCCGAGCATGCTATAGCTGACGCAAAGTTCATGGGGCAGACTCAAGATATTGGCGAGATGGATGCATTGTTCTATGGCCTCCTTCGCCTTTGCGTAATTTTGTTCATGTTCATAGATGAGGGCTTGGATATGGCATAAATTATAGCGTTCATACTGATCACCGTATTCGTCGCATAATTTCTTGTAATGTAAAATACTTTGGAATGCACTTTCAATTTGTCCCATGCAATAATGGCACGTAGCGATGCTGATGTGTGCCAGCATTGATCCGTAGGGGTTTTCGTTCAGTTCGCATTCCTCTAAAAAAGTGCGCATTACGTCAATTGCTTCCTCGTAGTGCCCTGTTGCATACAACTGGTCGTATTGGGCATCAATCCGCGCAGCGGGCTTGTATTTTACCTTCATCTTTTTGCCTTTCCTCCTTGCCGGTATGAGTAAATTACTTGTGATTATAAAATGTAATAGGTAGTTTATCCTTGCAATAAGTATATAATTATTCTCATTAATTGGATATACTTGGTATTTTATTTCCTCTTAATTTCAAGTTAATTGTGACAATTTGGTAAATGTTTTATATGGAAACGAGCTCCATTCCACACAACAAGGCTGCCCAGAAACTTTCTACTTTTCTGGGCAGCCTTGTTTTTCTTGATAAATATCTACTTATAAGTGTTGCTTATGCGATGGTCGCATCAAAATGCCGCCATCCTCATCGCAAAGGGGGGCACAAAAGGACTGCCACCCTGCGCTTATAACGGGAGTGTGGATACCTCGTACAGATAGTCGCCGAGGACGCGAAGCCCCTTGTCGAAGTTCTCCAGATGGAAATGTTCATTCGGCGCATGGAAGTTTTCACTCGATAAGCCGAAGCCCATCAATACGACAGGCAGCTGCAGGATCTGATCGAACGCAGCGACAATCGGAATAGAGCCGCCGCCGCGCGTATAGGCAGTCGGCACCTCATAGACACGCTCGTAGGAACGTCCGGCCGCCTGGATGACGGGATGGTCGAAAGGTGTGATGTATGGTGCACCCTTGTCAAATTCAGAGATTGTGACTTCTACACCGGCAGGCTTGTGCTTTTCAACATGGGCCTTCAAAAGCGCCACGATTTCATCCGGCTCCTGATCCGGCACAAGGCGGCATGTTATCTTAGCCCCTGCTTCCGCCGGCAGGACCGTCTTGATGCCCTCACCGGAGAAGCCGCCGAATACGCCGTTGACTTCCAACGTCGGGCGGGCCCATGTCTGCTCCAGGTAGGAATAGCCTTTTTCGCCGAACAGCTCCTTCACGCCTACCTCCTCTTTTAATGCCTCCTCGTCGAAGTTCAACTCGCGGTATGCCTGGCGCTCTTCCTCGGCAAGAGGGCGCACGCTGTCGTAGAAGCCTTCCACTTGGATCGTGCCATGCTCGTCACGGAATGACGCAAGGATTTCAGCAAGCGCGTGAATGGCATTTTGGACACCGCCCCCGTAAAGGCCTGAGTGCAGGTCGCCCTTTGCCCCGCGGACATCAATCTGGATGCCTGCCAGGCCGCGGAGCCCATAGCATACGGCCGGCTTGCCTGGTGCATAGAGCCCTGTATCCGAAATAAGGATGAGGTCCGCCGCCAATTTTTCTTTGTTCTTTTCTACATAAGGAGGAAGGTTCGGACTGCCGATTTCCTCTTCACCCTCGATGATGAATTTCACGTTCACCGGAAGCGTGCCGTCCAGGGCAAACAGGGCTTCAATCGCCTTCAAATGCATGAAGACCTGTCCTTTGTCATCGGAAGCCCCGCGTGCAAACAGTTTATTGTCACGTACTGTCGGCTCGAACGGTGGTGTTTCCCAAAGGTTCAGCGGATCCACCGGCTGCACGTCATAGTGGCCGTAGAAAAGGATCGTCGGTTTGCCCGGAGCATGGAGCCAGTCCCCGTATACGACCGGGTGGCCGCCTGTTTCATCGATTGAAATGTTTTCAAGATTCACGCGCTTCATCGCCGCAGCCAGCCACGAAGCCGCCACCTGCATGTCCTGTTTGTGTTCGGATAGGGAAGAGATGCTTGGAATGCGCAGGAAATCGTTCAGCTCTGCCAGATGGCTGTCGCGATGGTCCGCGAAATAAGCGTCCAATTTGGATAAATGACTCATGATAGGAGCCTCCTTCAATAATTCGATAATGGAAATATTATAGCACATATGAGCGGGGGAATTGGGTATCTGAACCACCTGCAATACGCGGAACCGTTTTATGTAGGGAAATAGCTGATTAGGGATATGACGGAAAATAATGTGAAAGAAATGTAAATTTTGGTGTATAAACGAGACCGTATTATCATATGAACCACAATGTTACAAAATATTTCATCCAACCTTACACCATTGTAAGAAAAATGAAAGCAAATACGATAGAGCGTAATAAACGTTTTTGCGAAAATGAAAGTAAGAAGATGAACATACACCATTTCACATAAAATGACTCTAATTGGGAGAGATTTAACATGAACGAAAAATTGACTGCTATTTATAATGAATTTAATCGATACATTTACCACCTGTGCCTGAAGCTCACGCGCAACACGATCGAAGCCGAGGACCTGATGCAGGAGGTATGGGTGAAGGTTGTCCGCTATGAGCGCAATCTTGCGGAAGTGGACCATGTAAAGGCATGGC
>JBJEFP010000187.1:0-10211 GCA_051874195.1 Lysinibacillus sp.
AATTAGAGTTATATGGATAGTTACTGGTAGATATTAACGAAATTGACCGGCAACCCCGGATTTTTGGTGGTTTATCATTTTAAAGTTATTCAATTTTTAGTAACCTGTGAATAATTAGACAGAAAGGGGATAGAAACCAAAATATGAAGCAATTAGTACATCCGGTGCTTGCTGTAGTCTTCACTTCAGCGCTAGTAGGCTGCTCGCAACAAACGACAGAAAACAATGCACCCAAAACACCAGCTGTAACAGAGGCAAAGAAAAAGGAAGAGGGACAGGAACAGGATTTGCACACCGTCCAGTGGTCCTACACGGGAGATGAGGGCCCTGAATTTTGGGGAACGTTAGACCCGTCCTATGCCGTCTGTGTAGATGGTAGTGAGCAATCGCCAATTAATATTGAGCTTCCAGCTGTAAAAACAAGCGGAATGATTGAAAGTGTGGATACTCATTATGAACCCTCATCATTTTCAATAATAAATAATGGACATACAATACAGGCCAATACTGTATCTGAAAATAATAAAATGGTTCTTGAAGGAGCGGAATATCGACTTGTCCAATTCCACTTCCATACACCGAGTGAGCATGAATTCAATGGCGAGCAGTATGCCATGGAGCTTCACCTCGTCCACCAAGATGAGAATGGGAAGCTAGCCGTTCTTGGCGTCATGATTCAAGAAGGGGAGATAAATAACAATCTACAAGCCATTTGGGACATGCTTCCGGGGGAAAAGACAGAAGAGGAAATCGCAATGGATGCGCCTCTTGATTTGGGTGCTTTGTTGCCTGAAGACCAAGCATTCTTTCATTACAATGGCTCATTAACAACGCCTCCATGCACGGAAGACGTGGAATGGGTTGTATTTGAGCAGCCGATTGAAATGTCAAAAGAACAAATTGAAGCCTTCCAACAAATCTTCCCGGACAATCATCGTCCAGTCCAGCCAATAAACGCACGTGAAGTAGTGAATAACTAGAAAGATAGAAAACCCGGTAGAAGAAGTGCTGCTTCCACCGGGCTTAATGGTTATTGCCTGTAAAAATTGATGGTAAAGTAGGGGGCCCCCTTACTATTAAATGCTACCCCTACGAGAACGTGCGTGAAATTCGGACGCAGGATGTTGTCGCGGTGGCCCTTTGAATTCATCAATGCCTCATGTGCATAGATGGCGCTGTACTGCCCATAGGCCAGATTCTCGCCATACCAGGTGAACTTCTTCAATCCGCCCGCCTGCATACGTGAAAGGGCAGTGCCGCCATTCTTGTCTGCATGGCTGAAGTAATTGTTCATGGCCATATCTGCACTGTGCGCGCGGCCGATGTCATTATGCTGCGGCGTATAAATTAAAGGATGCAGCCCTTCTGCTACGCGGGTCTGGTTGATGAGATGGACCATCGTCTCCTCGAGGGAGTCGCGGTAGGCATCTGTAGTGGACTTCCGGAAGAAGCCGGGCTTTGATGCTTCCATGTCCTTTGTCACCCAGGTGATGGAGCGTACCGCATTGCCTTTAAGGCCATCATAGAAAAATGTGACGTAATGGCCGTCGATTACATATGTACCGCTCGTCCTGTTGCCATTGCCGTCCTTATAGTTCTGTGTATAGTTCACTTTGCCCTTTGAAAGGTAAGGGACAGGTTCCCCGTACTTATTCTCGACTGCCGAACGGTTGGCGCCCACTGTAATACCGAAGGCGGATTTGCCGATCCGCGTTTCATATCCCCCGGCATCCATTCCGTTCATACGGCCGATTAAATGGAAGTCCTCATAGCTATCACTCATCATGTTCCAGGTCATGTCGTATTCCGTTTCGAATGTCTTATAGGGTTCGGGAAAAGGCGCACTTGCCGTTGTAAACGGGATGATGACTGCCCCGCCCATTGTCTTGCCTTTTATATCCTTTATCTTTGGCGTAACGACGAGCGTGTAGCTGGAATGATAGTCCAGGTTTTTTGCGGGATTCACCGTCAAGACATTCCCTTTGACGGAGGCGGCGACCTCTATTTTAGCAGAGCCCTTCATCATATAGACATTGCCATTGATTGAATGGGGGGCGATTTCACGATTGAATTTCACCGTCCATTCTTTGTCGATGGACGTATTGGAAAAGCCCGCCCATGTTTTGGCCGTAGCTGTACTAGTAAATAGGGCGGTAAACAGTAGAGAAGCAACGATGGTCATCATTGCTGCATTTTTTTTCATTTCATATTTCCTCTTTCTTGGGTCGGTTTTCATATTATTCTTCGTTCTTTTTGCTCGGGTTTAAATAGATACAAAGTCCTGTATTTGTTGTTTTGAAGATACCGATTTGTTTTGGTGGGAGGTGCTGCTGACTGCGGAAGAACAGGGAGGCGTGCCTCAATTGGTTCGAGGGGAAAGAGGAGCCCCGTTTTAAAAATACATACTAAATTTTGCTTTTTCTATATCATATTTCTCCCCCCATGACCGGGTGAGCCTCCCATTGAACGGTGTTGAAGGTGAAGCGCCGGATAGCAGATGCCCGCCCCCAGGCTTTGCACCATGACGTCGCGTTATGAGCCTGGGCTTCTCTCTAAAGCAGAGGGATGAGGGCCAACCCAACCCATGCAAGAACACCGGCATCCGTCCATTCCATGCATCAAAAAGCCCGCTGACAGAAGCCCTTTTCAGTGAATATAGTCCCTTCTCGTGAAGAACATGTTTATTATTTTCCGAAAATAATCGAATCATCTTCTAAAAAACAGCATATTTACAGTAAATGTTATATTTGTTAAAGTTTAATTGAAAAATATGGGATGAAGTGACCTGCAATTAAAATCTTTAAAGAGAAGGGGACATGTTAAAAAATAGAGGACGGGGGCTGACGTATAATGTTCAATATTGGAAAGATGCTGGCCGATCGGGCAAATCTACTGGGAAGGAAAGAAGGGTTTGTATCAAATGATGAACGGCTTACCTTCGGGGAAATAAACAGCCGTTCAAATGCAGCAGCCCATTTCCTTTTAGATAAAGGGTTTACGCCTGGGGACAAGATTGCGATTGTGTGTAAGAACAATGAGGATTTTATTGCCATCTTTTTTGGGGCAGCCAAAATCGGCGTCATATCGGTTGTCGTGAACTGCAGGCTGCAGGCGAAGGAGATGACCGATATCTTCAACCATAGCCAGGTAAAGGCTGTTGTCTACGATAAGGATGTAAAGAGCGTGATTGAGCGGACGAGAGCCGAAACGGCCATTTCCTATTACCTATCCAACAAGGGTAACAAGGGGGAGTACCTCATTTCTCATATCACCCAATTTTATCCGCAACATGAGCCTGCATATGCCACTTTCGATGATGACCCGATTTTGATGATGTACACCTCGGGCACGACCGGTAAGCCAAAGGGGGCGATGCTATCTCACGCCAACCTGAAAGCTTCTGCAATCGGACTGTCCTCCACCATCACGCTGTGGGAGACGGACCGGTTCCTGCTTGTCATGCCGATGTTCCATATCGCCGGGTTTGTGCCCCTCATCACGACGATTCATACGGGGGCGACGGCCGTTTTGATGGAGGATTTCGAGCCGATTGCAGCATGGCGCCTCATCGAAAGGGAACGCATCACCAACATGATGTCGGTCCCGGAGATGCTTGCTTCCCTCATCAAGACATTCGATATCATGAAACCAGATCTATCGACGCTCCGGGGGATTACATGCGGGGCGGCGAGTGTGCCGCAGCAAATCACCCTTGTATTCAAACAATTCGGCATCCCGGTCCAGCAGGTGTACGGGCTGACGGAATATACAGGCAGCCTTGCGATCTGGCGGAGTGAATTCGATGAACAAAAGTATGGTTCAAAGGGCAAAAATGTCATGTACAGTGAGATGAAGATCGTCTCCCTTGAAACGGGGGAGGAGCTGCCGCCGTACGAGAACGGGGAAATTGTATGCCGGGGTCCGCAGACGTTCATCGGCTATTATGAAAATGAAGAGGAAACGAATAGGGTGTTGAAGGACGGCTGGTACTATACAGGGGACATCGGCCATGTCGATGAGGAAGGCTTTTTGTATCTGGTGGATCGTTTGAAGGACATCATCATGAGTAATGGGGAAAAGATCTATAGTGCGGAAATCGAAGCCGTGCTCATGAAGCATCCATCCGTTGCGCAGGCAGCCGTCATCGGCGTTCCGGATGCCTACTTTGGGGAAGTCCCACATGCGTATATAGAGCTTAAAAAGCAGGCAGCTGCCACAGCCGAGGAGCTGATGGAATTGTGCCGGCAGGAAATGGCGGCCTATAAGGCTGTAAGGGAAGTGGTCTTTGTGGAGCAATTACCTAGGAATACAGTCGGCAAGCTGTTGAAGGATGAGCTTAGAAGATGGACGCCTGCAGGCCGGGGAGGAGGATGATTCCCCGGCAATGGAACTTCCGATAAAGGCAAGGGCTTTCCGGCTATACATCCATAATTACTACTTGCACCCCTGTACATCCAGCGAAAAGGGGGCGTCCGAAACTACATTTGGGTGCCCTCTTTGTTATAATGGGCAAAAAGCTGAAGAGGTACGGGTATGGAGGAAAATGTGCGTTACTTGACGATCGGCGAAATCGCAAAGATTACAAACATGCCGATTCGCACGCTGCACTATTACGATCAAATTGATTTGTTCAAGCCGGTATATGTTGATCCGGTGACGAATTACCGTTATTACAGCGAGCTGCAGATCTACAAGCTCGACCTGATCAAGTCGCTCAAATATATTGGTACATCGCTTGAAAACATCAAGGTGGCACAGTCATTGACACCTGAGCAGCTATTCGAATTTTTGGCCGAGCAAGAGCAAATTGTAGAAAAAAAGGTAAAGCAGATGCTCGAGGTGCAGCAAACGCTGTTGAAAACGAAAAAACTGCTGGAGGAGCAGATCAATATCCCTGTCTACAACAAGGTGTACGAAACGGAAGTGTCGAGCCAGCGCCTGCTTGCAATCAAAACAGAGGGCGTCAATGTGCTGGATGAACTGGAGGAATACATCAGCTCGCTCATTAAAACGGTGGAGCGGGAAGGCAGTGTGATGAACAGCAGATATGGCGGCATCTATTCGCTGAAACCGTATGAGGAAATTGGTGCCATCTACTATGACTATTTATTTACGCCCCTATTAACAGAGCGCTATCTGGAACTGCTGAGCGACGGTGTCGAAGTCCTGACGATGCCGGCGGGAAAATATGCTTGTATAGCTTTTGAATTTAATGAATCGGCCTATTTCAAGGCGTATAAGCAGCTGGAAGCTTATGTGCAGTATCCACAATCACCCGTATATGAGGTGTTTATGCCAATCAATTATTCGCCCGCGGAGCAGTTGGGCTATATTTTTGAGTTGAAGGTGAAAATTATGTGAAGATAAGAGTTGTCAGTTGACCTTACAGTAACTGCAGGGTTTATGCTATGTTGTAGACTGAAAAAAAGAAGTAGAGGTTTTCAACATGGAGAAAAAGCAGAAATTAACGCTGGGCCTGCTATTGATGAATCTGTTTATTGCGTTTTTAGGGATCGGCTTGGTCATTCCGGTGATGCCGACGCTTATGAATGAGCTCGGTATTAGCGGGAAGGTCGTCGGCTATTTGACGGCGGCGTTCGCCTTGACGCAATTGATTGTTTCACCGTTTGCAGGAAAAGCGGTTGACCGTTTCGGTCGTAAAATCATGATTGTACTGGGCCTGTTCGTCTTCGGCTTTTCCGAATTTCTATTCGGGATGGGGAAGACGATTGAAGTATTGTTCATTTCTCGTATTTTAGGCGGTGTCAGCGCGGCGTTCATCATGCCGGCCGTGACGGCGTTCATTGTGGATATCACGACGCTTGAGGCACGTCCGAAAGCGCTGGGCTACATGTCGGCGGCGATCAGCACGGGCTTCATCATCGGACCGGGAATCGGCGGCTTTTTAGCGGATGTCGGGACGCGTGTGCCGTTCTATACGGCGGGTGTGTTGGGGGTCCTGGCGGCTGTTTTATCGATGGTGCTGCTGGGTGAGCCGGAGCGCCAGGAGGAGACGCTTCAAGAATCAGAAACGGCAGGCAAGAGCGGCTTAGGGAAAATTTTAATGCCGAAGTTTTTAATCGCCTTTATCGTCATTTTTGTGGCATCGTTCGGGCTGGCGGCATTCGAGTCGTTCTTTTCACTATTCGTCGACCATAAATTTGCATTCACGCCAACCGATATTGCAATCGCCATTACGGGCGGTGCGATTTTAGGTGCCGTTTTCCAGGTGGTGCTGTTCGATCAGCTGATGAAGAAGCTGGGGGAGATCAATCTAATTCGTATCAGCCTGGTCCTTTCAGCCGTGCTGGTGCTGGCATTAACGTTCGTCCACTCGTACTGGATGATCATGGCCGTGACGTTTACGGTGTTCATCGGCTTCGACTTGATTCGCCCGGCCGTCACGACATATCTGTCGCGCATTGCGGGCAATGAACAAGGGTTCGTCGGCGGGATGAACTCATTCTTCACATCGCTTGCCAATGTATTCGGCCCGATTATTGGCGGTGTGATGTTTGATATCGACATCAACTATCCATTCTATTTCGGAACAGTCGTGATACTTGTCGGCCTGGCAATCGCGATGCTATGGAAAGATCCGCAGGCGAAAAAGCTGCTGGTGAAATAGGCCGTCCGAAAATTGGCATTAAATTCGATGCCGCGGCCGCCTGTATGGTTGCCAAAAAAACAATCGAAAAAGCGCCCTTTTTTATGAAATGACCCACACGTCATGGCAGAGAAAGGGCGTTTTTTATGTGGATGTGTCCATTCAGCACGGGATGAAATCAACCGGTTTTACTGACAATAAATCCCGATGCAGGCGATGGGAGTGGGTTAAGTAAAAAAGAAGTGGTCATTTTAGAAAGGCCAAAATCGCTATTTGTCGATTTTGATATACAACTTAATTAAAAATAAGCGCCGTTATGGGGAAAAGGTCCTGTTTGGCGCTTAATTATTTTTAAGTTGTATATGAATTTCTCCATCCGGTGCCATATGGGAGAAAAAACGAGGCGAAAGCAAAAGACTATGCAGTTATTTTCTTTTGAGGGATACAGCGTTGTGCCGCCTCTTTTCCGCCGCAAGATAATCTAGGCTGATGAGCGCTATATGTCGGGAGTTTTAGTGCGTTTTATACACATAAATCAGCCCGTAAACCAACCCTCTTCAATGGACGGGGAGGAGGCTTCCGTTTCTCCATAGGGAAGGGTATGCTTTCCAGCCATCGAATGCATCTTGTCCGAATGGCGCTTTTGCCCCCGATTTTGTTTCTTTCAATTCTGTATCAATGTTTAGAAGGCCTTGGCCGATATAGGTAGTATAGACGATAGATGATGACGGAAGATGAATGATGGATAATTTCTCTTACTTGAAAGGAGCATTACACCTATGGAGAAAAGGAATATGCAGAAATTGAATAAAGCGGCCGTTGCCACAGTCCTTGCAGCAAGCGGCATCACCATATCAGCTCCGGCTGTTCCGACGAAGGCAGCCGGTTTTACAGATCTGGACCCGCAAGCGGACTACTACAAACCGGTCCTTGAACTATATAACCGAGGCTATGTAAGCGGCTATAAGGACGGCACATTCCGCCCGAATCAGGCCGTCACAAGGGGGCAGGCAGCCAAAATGCTGGCACAGGCCCTCAATCTGAATACGGCGACCCCGAAAAATCCGCTATTCCGCGATGTGCCGTCTGGCAGCGGCTTCTACAAATATGTCGCCGCCCTTGCGAACGAAGGAATCATCAGCGGCTACAGCGATAAGACATTCCGCCCGAATGAGCCGATTACACGCAGCCAGATGGCAAAAATCATGACGCTCGGCTATAAGTTCCAGCAGTCGCCGAAGCTGACGCACGATTTCCAGGATGTTTCGGAGTCGAATCCGAACCGCTTCTACATACAGACGCTTTATGATCTGGGGATTACAAAGGGGACGACGCGCATTACCTATTCCCCCTTTGGACCGGTGACGCGCGGCCAGCTCGCGACGTTCATCTACCGTGCCGAAAATGCATCGGCCGAGGCGGTGAAGCCGGTCAAAGAAATCGGCGGCGTATCAGGCTCCACGGTGCATATCAACGGCATTTCCTACCGGGTGGATGCATCGCTGCGCGGCATCATCAATGAAACGAACGCGGCTGTACTGAAGGGTGCACATATAGAAGGGCAGATTATCGGTGAGACGCTAAAATCAATTTCCGCTCTGACGATCAATGCCCAGGGGACGAAAGACCGCATCCTCACTTTTGACGGCAGCCACACGACATTTGCCGGCGAGCTGGTCATCCAAGGCAATTACCTGCGCTTCAAGAACTGGAGCGTGACAGGGCCGGTGACGATTGCGGAAACGCCACGCCGCACGTTAAGCGGCCTGGCTAACCCCCTGCAAAACGTCCGTATTGCCAGTCTATCGGGCTACGGCTTCATCGATTGGACAAAGCCGACGGACGACACGGAAGAAGACGATGATCCTACCTATAATGACGGCGGCCATGACCTCGTCGAGAAGCCGTCCATCCTGCCGGGCGGAAAGACGGTGGAGCGGATGCCCGCCATCGAGAAGCAGGTGGACTTCTCGAACTGTTCCCTGCGTCGCCTGACTATCGAGGCGAACCGCACCTATGTCGCAGCAACCACGACAATCCCGCAGGTGACGGTGCAGGGCTGGGTCCGCCAGTTCGAAATCTACGCCAACATCGACACCCTTTATCTGGAGCCTGATGTGGCGACGACGATGTATGGAGTAAGTGACATCAATAAAATCTATAAGAACAGCTATAAGAACGTCCATTTCAATAGCGACAGCCATGCCAAGCTGCTGGTCGTGGACAACGCGGGCGGCAAAATCGACCTGGGTGACAATTTCTATGTCGAGAAAACCGTCATCCCGCCGAACAAAATGCCGAACGACATCTTCAACGACTTCATCAGGGACAATGATAAAATCGGCGACATCGAAGACCCGAACGGCGATGATGTAGACCGCGACCCAATCGGAGACGTCATCATACCAGACTGGGAGGAGCCGACTGCACGCATTATCAAGATTGATGTCGACGGCACAAAGGCGAGGGCGCAGATTGCGTCCACGGAAAGAGGAAGGTACTACTTCACGGCCCTCCCGTCCAGCGAAAAGCCGCCTACCATCCGTGAAATCATGGAAGATGCCAAAACGACGACCCTCAAGACATCCGGCCAGGGCATGATCGGCGACGACCTGAGGGCAACGTTCGATATCGATGGCCTCGTTGAAATGACCGACTACACGCTGTATGTCGTCGTAGGTGACGAAGCGGGCAACTATTCGGATAAGGTGGCGAAGGGCTTTACGACGATGGATGGGACGCCGCCGGTAATCAGCGGTTTAACTGCTAAAGGACTTCGCGGTGGAACGAGAGGGCAGATAGATTTTATGCCTTCGGAAGATGGGACATACGCATACTACCTTCGGGAATACAAAGGAAATAATCCTTCCATGACAGCAGATGAGGTGTATGACAGGGCAAAAGGTAGGGGCAGAGCGACTGAGAACACGAAAGTGACAGTGATAGCAAAAGATTTAACCCCACTGACACGTTATGAAGTTTTAGTCGTGATGAAGGACGGTAGCGGGAATATTTCAGAAGTGAAAACAACATCATTTACCACTACTGAACCGGATTTTGATCCACCTTATGTTGTGAAGGATATGGAGATTATCGGTCCGATGTCGGAACCAACGACTGTACGGATTACATTTAACGAGGAATTAGATCCGACAACAGCTGAGGATATCCGAAACTATACATTAGGCGGTACAGGGAATTTAAAGGGGCATCCTTATTCTGCCAAGCTAATCAATAATGGCAAAGTAGTGGAGTTGAAAATCCCTTCCATGGCTGCATTTGTTAATAATGACACGTTAACTGTGCTTTTAACCAAAATACAGGATCTTGCAGGCAACCAAATTATTGATAAAACTTTGACTTATATGCACTCGGCATTAACAAAGAATCCTACAATTAAAAATCTAGATGCTATTGCAATGAGTAAACCTGTTGTGAATAATATCAAACATTATCAATTTTCTTTTGAAACGGAGAGCTCAGGGACGTTCTATTATTTAATTGTGCCAAATGATCCAAGAGGTAAAATCAAGGCACCAACACGTTCAGAAATTCTTTTCTATGAAGAATATAAAAAGAAATACCCAGAAGCTGTGTTGATTGG
>JBJEFP010000188.1:0-54067 GCA_051874195.1 Lysinibacillus sp.
ATTTCATCAATATACTATTATTATAGTTCCAAGAACCAACGTAACGCCTCGGAAATACCTAAATCCACTACCGTAAAGTATAAGGCGAAGAAAATAACAGTTACAACTACGACAACTGTATACTTCGTTAACTCTTTACTTTTCGGCCAGCTCGTTTTACGCATTTCTGAGCCGACTTCACTAAAAAAGCTTGTAATCTTGCTCATCTTCTAACTTAACCTCCGGACAAATCGTTTCTTTAAGTCACCAATCAATTTATAGCGTTTGCTTGTGCACGGTATGCTCATTACAATGCGAACAAAACTTCTTCAATTCCAGCCGCTGCGTCTCATTGTTCGGCTTCGCCGGCATCGAATAGTTCCGGGACCCGCATTTCTCACAACTCAAAACGACCTTCTTAGCCATTCAAACCACCTATTCCCGGCATTATGTCTAATCAAGACTAACACCTAATATGCGTACTGTCAATAAGAGGTACACGGGCAACCCTTGCCGGCTCAGCGGCACCAAGGCTGGATTCAGCTTTACGCCTGGGCCTGCAGAGCGTGGGTCAATCAGCCGTCGCCAAGGATGAATCCGCCGGAACATTTAGAACAATTCTCCGTACTCCAAGTGGCGCTCCAGCTTGCGCTTTACGCGCTGCAGGGCATTGTCAATCGACTTGACATGGCGGTTCAGCAGCTCGGAAATCTCGTTATAGGAGCGCCCTTCCAAATAAAGCGCCAACACCTGCTGTTCAAGCTCGCTCAGCACCTCGCCCATCTTCCCTTCCAGCCTGCTGTATTCTTCTCTATTAATCATCAGGTGCTCCGGATTATCGGACAGCGGACTGGTGATGATATCCATGAGCGTACGCTCTGACTCTTCATCATAGATTGGTTTATCGAGCGAAATATATGAATTTAGCGGAATATGCTTTTGGCGGGTAGCCGTCTTGATAGCCGTGATGATCTGACGCGTGATGCACAATTCGGCAAACGCACGAAATGATGCAAGCTTGTCCCCCCTGAAATCGCGGATTGCTTTATAAAGCCCTATCATCCCTTCCTGGATGATATCTTCCTTGTCCGCTCCAATCAGGAAATAGGACCGTGCCTTCACCTTTACAAAAAGACGATATTTTGTAATTAAATAATCTAACGCATTTGTATTGCCTAAATGAACCTGTTCTACAAGTTCCTCATCTGACAGTTCTTCAAAGTGCTGTACGACTTGCAATTTTTCGCTTTTAAGCAATATTATCACCCCAGTACGCCAGAATCGTTAGAAATAGTATAATAGAATTGGAAAATAACGGTCAATAAATTATTTCAAGCCCCTCCGCCACTTTTCCAGCTTCAAGGCGACATCGTCCGGCAGCTGAATGCGGCTGGACGGCTTGCCGCTTTGCGTTTCCTTTACCTTTTGAGAAATATTTGTTTGGATAATGCCAATCTCGATTTCTAGCTCTCTTGCAGATTTCCGGAGCGCTCCGTGGCCAAATACGACATTCTGCTCCGTCATGTCGGAGGTCGCTACATGGATCTGGATTTTCCGCCCCTTCAGCTCATTAGAAAGCTTCTCGATACGCTCGTCCGCCGTTTCGTTCTTCCGCGTATAGATGACTTCCACCTCATGTTGCATATACAGCTGCTCCGTGCCGGGTACAAGGTGGGCGTCAAATACGACAATGACACGCCAGCCTTTTACCGCCTTATATTCCGCCATCAGCTCCACCAACCGGTCGCGCGCATCCTCGAAATGTTCATCTCGCAGAGGGCGCAGCTCCTTCCACGCCCCGATCATGTTATAGCCGTCTACCAGCAAAATATTTTGCATATCTGTTATCCGTTCTGTTCTTGCCGCTTGCGGTATACCTCATACATGAGAAGCGCTGCAGCCACAGAGGCGTTCAGGGACGTGACATGGCCGATCATCGGCAGGTGGTAGAGGAAGTCGCATTTTTTCTTCAGCAGCGAACTCATCCCCTTCCCTTCACTTCCGATGATGATGGCAAGAGGAAGTGTCGCATCCATTTTTCGATAGTCGGCAGACCCCTTCGCATCCGTTCCCGCAATCCATACGCCCCGTTCTTTCAGCTCATCCACCGTCTGCGCCAGATTGGTCACCCTTACGACCGGTACGTGCTCGATTGCTCCCGTGGATGACTTCGCCACTACGGCCGTCAGCCCCACTGCACGTCTTTTCGGTATGATGATGCCATGTACGCCGATTGCATCGGCCGTACGCATGATTGATCCAAGATTATGCGGATCCTCCAATTCGTCTAAAATCAAGAAGAACGGGTCTTCGTTTTTCTTTTGCGCCGCTGCAAACAAATCTTCCAATTCGGCATATTGATAGGCTGCCACCGATGCGACGATTCCCTGATGGTTTGCGTCCGTCAATTGGTCTACCTTCTTCTTAGGCACAAACTGGACGAGGACACCGCGTTCCCGAGCCAGGTCCAACAGTTCGTTGACCCCGGTCTTCTTCACACCCTCTGCAATCCATAGTTTATTTATTTCCCGACCTGAACGAAGCGCTTCTAATACCGGATTTTTCCCTGCGATCATTTCGCCATTTTGTTCCGCCATCTCCTACACTCCCTTCTGCTGCTCAATAATGTCTATTGCATGATCAATAATTTGGTCTGTACGTTCAATTTGTTTCAACAGGTATAAATAGCCCAGCACGGCTTCAAATCCAGAACTGTTGCGATACGTCTGGACATCCGTGTTCTTCGGCACCGTCCCCGACTTGGCGTTACGTCCGCGCCGGAAGACGGCAAGCTCCTCCTCCGATAGAAATTCCTCCGCCACCATTTGCAGGACTACGGACGACTGGGCTTTTGCGGATACATACTTGGTCGCTTCCTTGTGGAGGGTATTGGGCTTGACGCGCCCTGCCAGCAGGAGGTGCTCCCGTACCCGCCGTTCGAGCACGGCATCCCCCATATAGGCAAGCGCCAATGCGTTCAACTGCTTGACATCCTCAGGTCGAAGTTTCATCATGTCGTGCATCATCCTCGTTTCCAACGTGTTCCTTGACGCGTATCTTCCAGGATGATGTTCATGCTTAACAGCTGATCACGGATTTCATCCGAACGGGCAAAATCCCGGTTTTTACGTGCCTGGTTCCGTTCTTCAATCAACGCCTCTATTTCTTCATCCAGCAGCTCCGCCTCACCAGCGAATTCGATGCCCAGCACATCACCGAGCTTATCGAATGTATCGATGAATGTCTGAAGAACAGATGCTTCTGTGTTGCGTTCATTCAAATACGTATTTGCGATGCGTGCCAATTCAAATAATGCGGAAATGGCATTCGCCGTATTGAAATCATCGTTCATCGCCTCTTCAAACTGCGCTTTCACCTCTTCCACCTTCACCAGCCATTCATCTGCACCTTCTCCAAGTCCGGCTGTTGCCGTCAGGCGATGCTGGACATTCGTATAGGCTGTACGAAGCCGCTCCAGCCCCGCTTGTGCCGCCTCCACTAAATCCTGTGAAAAGTTGATTGGATGGCGGTAATGCACGCTCAGCATGAAGAAACGCAATACTTGAGGATCGATCTGCTTACGGATATCGTTCACCAAAACAAAATTCCCAAGGGATTTCGACATCTTTTCATTATCGATATTGATATATCCATTATGCATCCAATAGCGCGCGAATGTTTTGTCCGTATGGGCCTCCGACTGGGCGATTTCGTTCTCATGATGCGGGAATGTCAGGTCCTGCCCTCCTGCATGGATGTCGATTGTATCGCCCAGATGCTCCCGGACCATGACCGAACACTCGATATGCCAGCCTGGGCGACCTTCTCCCCAAGGACTCGCCCATTTGATTTCACCAGGTTTTGCGGCCTTCCATAATGCGAAGTCGAGGGGGTCTTCCTTCTTCTCCCCCGCCTCGATTCGGGCCCCTACCTTTAGGTCGTCGATCGATTGATGGCTCAGCTTGCCGTAGCCCTCGAATTTACGCGTACGGTAGTATACATCACCTTGAGATTCATATGCATATCCTTTGTCGATTAGAACTTTAATGAATTCAACGATGTCGTCCATGTGTTCCGTCACCCGGGGATGGACGTCTGCTTTTTTGCACCCTAATGCCGTGATGTCGTCGAAATAGGCGGAAATGAATCGCTCCGTCAATTCGAATACTTCTTCCCCCAGTTCATTGGCCGCCTTGATGATTTTGTCGTCGACATCCGTAAAGTTTGAAACAAATTTCACCTCATAGCCCGCGTATTGCAGGTAGCGGCGCACCGTATCATAGACGATTACCGGCCTCGAGTTGCCTATGTGAATATAATTGTATACAGTCGGACCACATACATACATTTTTACTTTTCCCTCTTCAAGAGGGATGAACTCTTCCTTTTGCCGAGTTAACGAGTTAAAGATTTGAATACTCATTACTTTTTCTCCTTTTTTAATGATGCAATTTTTTGCCTCACTATAAATGTCCATATTAGCGCATGGTAGCGTTCGACCATGGGAACGGGGATATTGCGGCAACCTACTCATCCCCTTCTTTGCACGGGATGCCGCATTCGGTTATTACCTTACCCGGAATCCTTACTGCTGTGGCATGTTGAGGTAACCCATATGGCCGGCCCCTCGTCAAAGGACCTGCCACCCCTCCATATGACCACCATTAGAAAATAAGACTATAATCTTCATTTTTTTGGTAATAAAAAGCGCCCCTGCCATCAGCTGATGACAGAGACGCTTTTTTTGCGCGGTTCCACTCTGACTTGAAGGTTGCCCTTCCCCTCTACTGTCCGGTAACGAGAACAACTCGACTTGCCTACTTATGTTCAGCAAAGTGCTCAAAGGTGCATTTCCACAAAGCGGGTATAGACTACTTTCAGCCGGTGATAGTCCTCTCTACTAAACCCTGTCCTTTTTGCGTACTTCTCCTTCTCCACGCTATATCATCCGAAGCCTGCACTCCAGGCTATTCAATTTATAACCAGTGTACATCCATTTTACATAAAATCTCTTAAAAATCAAAGGTTTTGCCGCTTTATCCGGCAAATTTCCCCACGCGTGCAATGACCTTCTCCTTGCCGATCAAAGCAATTGCATTCGGCAGCTCAGGACCGTGCGTCTGGCCCGTCGTAACAACACGGATTGGCATGAACAGGTTTTTACCCTTCGCACCCGTTTCCTTTTGCACCGCCTTGATTGCCGCCTTAATGGAATGGGCATCAAACGTTTCCAACGCTTCAAGCTGTGCCTTGAAAGCCGCCATAACAGCCGGCACCTGCTCGCCTGCCAGCACTTCCTTCGCTTCATCATTGTATTCGATTTCTTCTGTGAAGAATAGGCTTGATAGCTCGACGATTTCTGCACCATAGCTCATTTGCTCATGGTAAAGAGCGATTAAATCAGAAGCCCATGTACGTTGCTCTTCTGTCAGCTCTTCAGGCAGCAGACCCGCCTTTTGAAGATGCGGTAAGGCCAGCTCCACCACTTCTTCATGAGACAACTTTTTGATATATTGGTTGTTCATCCAAGTAAGCTTTGTCTTGTCAAACATGGATGGTGATTTGGACAATCGTTTTTCATCAAATTGCTTGATGAGCTCTTCGGGAGAGAATATTTCCTCTTCGCCTTCCGGTGACCAGCCGAGCAGCGCAAAGAAGTTGAACATTGCTTCCGGCAAATAGCCAAGCTCTTTGTATTGCGTAATGAATTGGATGATTGTTTCATCTCGTTTCGATAATTTTTTACGCTCCTCGTTGACGATCAATGTCATGTGCCCATATTGCGGATATTCCCAGTTGAATGCATCAAAAATCATCATCTGCTTCGGTGTGTTGGATAAATGCTCTTCCCCGCGGAATACATGTGTGATATCCATGAAGTGATCATCAAGTACGACGGCATAATTATATGTCGGAATGCCATTTGCTTTTACGAGCACCCAGTCACCGATATCTTTCGATTCGAATGACACTTCGCCCCGTACCAGGTCATTGAATTTATACGTGACGCCTTCAGGGACACGGATGCGGATTGTATAAGGAGTACCCTCCGCCTCTTTCGCTGCCACTTCTTCCGCTGTCAGGTGGCGGCATTTGCCATCATACGTCGGCGCCGCTACGCCCTTCGCCTTCTGCGCTTCACGGGAAGCCTCGAGCTCTTCAGATGTACAGAAGCATTTATACGCCACTCCACGCTCAAGCAATTCCTCTGCATGCTTCTTGTAGATATCCAGACGCTCCATTTGACGATACGGAGCATAGGGCCCACCGATATCAATCGACTCATCCGGGATGATTCCCAGCCATCGCAAGTTATCAAGCTGAGACGCCTCGCCGCCCTCTACATTACGCTCGATATCTGTATCCTCAATCCGTACGATGAATTTACCGTTATTATGCTTTGCATACAAATAGTTAAACAACGCTGTGCGGGCACCGCCGATGTGTAAGAAACCAGTCGGAGATGGCGCATAACGAACGCGAACTTCTGTAATCATAAAAATTTCCTCCTAAATATTGTCTTGACGACCTTAAAATTTACTTTGTCCATTTTACCACTGCAATTTCCCAAATAAAAGTGGCGTGTGCTGAAATTCTTCCCAACACACGCTCTTTCCATCATTTCTTAATCAACAAAATCGTGGCCAATGAGGCAATCCCTTCCTCACGACCTGTAAAGCCGAGCTTTTCGGTAGTCGTCGCCTTCACGTTCACCTGGGATGGATCTGCATTTAGCAATTCAGCGATGCGATTTTTCATCGGCTCGATGTAAGGCGCCATTTTAGGGCGTTGTGCAATGATTGTGGCATCCACATTCCCAAGCACATAGCCTTTCCCCTCCACCATCTTCCAAATATACTGTAGCAGCTTCGCCGAGTCTGCATCCTTCCATTCCGGGTCCGTATCCGGAAAGTGACGGCCGATGTCGCCCTCACCGATTGCGCCTAATGCTGCATCTGTAATCGTATGTAGCAGTACATCTGCATCCGAATGGCCAAGCAATCCGCGGTCATGCGGAATTTCGATGCCTCCCAAAATCAGCTTTCGACCTTCCGCGAAAGCGTGAACGTCATACCCTTGTCCTACACGAAACATACATATCCTCCTACTTGGCCCTTGCCTTTAAAATGGCCTCGCCAAAAATTAAATCTTCCTGTGTTGTCATCTTCACGTTTTCATAACTGCTCTCGACAATATGGACTTCGTGCCCCAGCCGCTCTACAAGCATCGCCTCGTCCGTGCCTAGAAAGCCTACTTTTTCTGCTACATCTTCCGCCTCTGCCAGGAGACTAAAGCGGAATGCCTGCGGTGTCTGGATCATCCACAGGCTGTCCCGGTCGACCGTCTCCTTGATGATGCCATCCCGTACGATTTTCATCGTGTCCTTCGCCCGCACCCCGGCGATTGCCGCCCCCTTTTTATAGGCCGTTTCCGCAAGTTCTGCGATAATCGGCTTGGTAATGAACGGCCGGGCCGCATCATGGACGAGGACGATTTCTACATCCTCCATCGCCTTGATGCAGGAGTGGACGGAGTGCTGGCGCTCCTCTCCGCCCGTCGGCAGCCCCTTGATTTTTGTAATCTTGTATTTCGTAATAATCGATTGAATGTATTCACGTTCTTCATCTTTTACCGCAAGCCAAATTCCTGTGCATGCGTCGTCTTGTTCAAAAACGAGCAGCGTATGAATCAGGATGGGCTTATCCGCCAGTTCCAGGAACAGTTTGTTATGACCGGCCCCCATCCGCTTGCCGCTGCCGGCTGCCGGCAGTACTACCTCATATCGCACCTCTTCACTTCCTACTCTCTTCCTCTTTCGGCTTCGCAAAAATCATACGTCCGGCAGATGTCTGAAGGACGCTTGTCACCGTCACGGTAATCGCTTGGCCGATGTAAGCGCGTCCGCCTTCCACTACGATCATCGTGCCATCGTCCAAATAGGCGACACCTTGATTATGTTCTTTCCCATCCTTAATCACAACCACCTGCATGTCCTCGCCAGGAATGACGACCGGCTTCACGGCGTTCGCCAAATCATTGATGTTCAACACCTTTACTCGATGGAGCTCGCATACTTTATTCAGGTTGAAATCATTGGTTAGAATCTGTGCACCCATCTGCTTCGCCAGACGCACCAGCTTCAGGTCCACCTCTGTTACATCCTCGAAATCCTCCTCCACAATCAGCACCTTCGACTGGCGCTCATCCTGCAGGCGCTTCAAAATATCGAGTCCACGTCTTCCCCTTGTACGCTTTAATGTATCCGACGAATCAGCGATATGCTGTAGCTCGGTTAAGACGAATTGAGGCACGACCAGTATTCCCTCGATAAAACCTGTTTCCGATATATCCGCTATACGCCCATCGATGATTACGCTTGTATCAAGCAGCTTGTGCGGAAGCTTTACTTCAGGCTCCCCCTGCTTCTTTTTCGATGTCGGACCCGAACGTGTGAACATCTGTAGTAGTTCATCCCGCTTGTTAAAGCCGATGCGGAAGCCCAGATAGCCCAGGACTATGGAAAGGACGACCGGCAACACTTCCGTAATGAGCGGTAATTGAATCCCGTTAATGGCAAAGCCAATGAGCGATGCTACACTCAACCCGATAACCAAGCCCATTGTCCCAAACAGTAAATCTCCGACCGGAAGCCTGAACAGCACTTCCTCCATCCATGTAATCAGTCTGACAAAGTAATCTGAAAGAGCAAAGGACAGAACGAATAGTAGCAACGCACCCAGTAATACGGAAACATAGGGATTATTGATCCATGGGTTGGATGATAAATGAATGAATTCGTATAATGGCGGTAAAAAAACAAGACCCAACGCCCCTCCGATGAACAAGAATGCGATTTGAATGACTCTCTTTAACATCTTTCCATTACACCTCCTCCCTTTCATTATACATAATTGCAATAACGATAGCGACGCTGAGCACCCATTATCCCAGCGATAAAAACAGGGACTTCTTCCTCTGTCTTATAACAACAATATGCTGTTTCGGCTTGTTTTTTGCTAAAATTCCATTTTGAAATTATACAAAATATCGTTGAATTCGCCCGATATCCCGTAAATAATTCATTGGTTTCGGTAATTTCGAAAAAGCGTATAGTCACAAAACAAAAATTCCGATAAAATCGATCTATTCGAGAAAAATCCAATCATTTTATAGGAGAAAGATAAATGAAAGAAATAAAAGAAATCAAATTAGTAACAGCAGATCCATCAGCACTGGGACTGTTCGGACTGGCAATCGTTACACTTGTCGCTTCTACTCAAAAGCTTGGGTGGACGGACGGACTGGGACTTGTACTTCCTTGGGCCTTCTTCCTCGGAGGGATTGCTCAGTTCTATGCCTCTATTCAGGATTCCAAGCATAACAATACATTCGGCGCTACGGCATTTGGTGCATACGGCCTCTTCTGGATGGCTGTCGGCTTCGGATGGATGGTACAGGCCGGCATCTTCGGGGATAGCCTGGCAGCGGTCGATACACGACAACTAGGCGTCGTATATTTAGGGTATCTGGCCTTCACTGTGTTTATGACAATCGGCGCCCTTGAGACGACGAAAGTATTATTCTTCATCTTTTTGCTGATCGACTTCCTGTTCGTCGGATTGGCTCTAAGCTCCCTTGGCATCATGGAGCACGGCATGCACCTTCTGGCCGCCTACGCGGAACTGGCCATCGCCATCCTCTCATTGTACGGCGCAGGGGCATCGGTCTTGAACAAGCATTTCGGCTTTGACTTCCTGCCGCTTGGCAAACCATTCGGCATCATTAAGGAACGCAAGGCTAAAAAATCTGCAACCCTGTCTACTAACTAATACCCTAAAAGATAATTTGAATGCCCGGCCCTTCAAAAAAGGCCGGGCATTTTCTTATTTTCCTCTATAAGTCATTGAAGCAGGCACGCAGGCTCTCGGAGATTGTTTCCACTCCCACAACCTGGATGCCGGGCGGGAAATCCCACCCACCTAAATTGGATGCCGGGATGAATGCCCGTTTGAAGCCCAGCTTCGCCGCTTCCTGTATACGTTGCTCGATGCGGCTCACACGCCGTACCTCCCCCGTCAAGCCCACTTCCCCGATGAAGCAGTCCGTCGCACGGACTGCCTGGTCCTTGAAGCTTGATACGATGGATGTCAGTACAGCCAAGTCGATGGCCGGCTCGTCCAGCTTCACACCGCCCGCCACCTTGATGTACGCATCCTGCGCCTGCAGCAACATCCCCATCCGCTTCTCCAGGACGGCCATCAGCAACTGCACACGGTTCTGGTCGACCCCCGTGGCCATACGCTTCGGATAATTGAAGCTTGTGGGCGTCACAAGCGACTGTATTTCCACGAGAATAGGACGCGTTCCCTCCATGGAGGCAACAATCGTCGAGCCGGGCGCCCCTTGAGAGCGCTCCTGCAGGAACATCTCAGAGGGGTTCAACACTTCCTTCAGTCCGCCATGTAGCATCTCGAAAATGGCAATTTCGTTCGTCGAGCCGAAACGGTTTTTCTGGCTGCGCAGAATCCGGTGATTGTGGTGGCGCTCCCCTTCAAAATACAGCACCGTATCCACCATATGCTCCAGAATACGAGGACCCGCGATTTGCCCTTCCTTCGTCACGTGGCCAACAAGGAAGATGGCGATGTTTTTCGTCTTGGCAATCCGCATCAGTTCCGCCGTACATTCACGTACCTGCGACACGCTTCCCGGGGCACTCGTCACTTCCGGATGGTGGACCGTCTGAATCGAATCGACGATGACAAACTTCGGCTGCACCTCTTCTATCGTCTGGTTCAAAAACTCCATATTCGTTTCTGAATAGATATACAGCTCCGGCGATTTGACGCCCAGCCGCTCTGCACGTAGCTTCGTCTGGCGGACCGATTCCTCCCCCGAAATATATAAAACACGGTGCCCCTTGTTTGAAAGCAGGGCCGATACCTGCAAGAGCAGCGTCGACTTCCCGATTCCCGGGTCGCCGCCAATCAATACAAGCGAGCCCTGCACAATACCGCCGCCCAGCACCCTGTTCAGCTCACCCATATCTGTGGTGATGCGCGTCTCTTCCATCGTTTCCACCTGGATGAGCGGGGTGGCCTTCTGTGTTGTGGATGTAGAGTGCTGGAATGCCCCTCTAGGACCTTTTGACACGATTTCGACTTCCTCAACCATCGTATTCCAATTGCCGCATCCAGGACAGCGCCCCATCCATTTTGCCGATTCATAGCCACAATCATTGCACATGAATTTTGTCTTCTTTTTTGCCATGTCGTTCCCCCAAATGTTTGTTCTTATTTTTATTGTACAGGAATTAAGGGCGATGTTCTAATACAATAGTGGAAAATAAGAATTTTCCACTGCCGTATGCGTGAAGTACTGGAAAAAAGGCACCCGCCACGATGGCGGATGCCTTTCAAATTTCCCTTATACCTCTGCCTGCTCTTCTACCTTCGCCTCTTCTCCGCGGACGATGAACTCGCCATCCTTATAATCAAAGACGACCTTTTGCCCCGTCAGCACGGTACCTTTCAGAAGTTCTTCTGACAGGCGGTCCTCCACATGCTTTTGAAGTGCCCGGCGGATTGGACGGGCCCCGTATTGCGGATCGTATCCTTCCTGCGCGATTTTCTCAAGTGCCGCTTCTGTCAGCTCAAGCTCGATATTTTGCTCTCTCAGACGTTTTGTCAGTGTATTCGCCATGAAGGAAACAATCTCTTTCAAGTGCTCCTTCTCCAACGAATGGAATACGATCATTTCATCGATACGGTTCAAGAACTCCGGACGGAACGCCTTTTTCAGCTCTTCCAGCATCGTTCCCTTCATATCCTTGTATTTCGTATCCGTATCGCCTACGCTGAAGCCCAGGTTCTTTTGGTACTTCAATGCATCGGCACCGACATTGGACGTCATGATGACGACCGTATTACGGAAGTCGACTACACGCCCCTTCGAATCTGTCAGGCGTCCGTCGTCAAGGACTTGTAAGAGGATGTTGAATACGTCCGGATGCGCCTTTTCAATCTCATCAAGAAGGACGACCGAATATGGCTTGCGCCGCACTTTCTCCGTCAGCTGGCCGCCTTCATCGAACCCTACATAGCCTGGAGGTGCACCGACTAGACGTGAAGTCGCATGCTTCTCCATATATTCCGACATGTCGATGCGAATCATCGCATCTTCGTCACCGAACATCGCTTCAGCAAGTGCGCGGGCAAGCTCTGTTTTACCGACACCAGTAGGCCCTAGGAAGATGAATGAGCCGATTGGACGTTTCGGATCTTTGAGTCCTGCGCGGGCACGGCGTATTGCCCGGGAAATGGCCTCTACCGCTTCATCTTGGCCGACTACGCGTTTATGAAGATGCTCTTCTAGGTTCAGAAGCTTTGCAGATTCTTCCTGGGCGATTTTCGAAACAGGGATTCCCGTCCACATCGAAACAACCGCTGCAATGTCGTCGACTGTTACTTCGGACTCTTCTTTACCCTGCTTCTCTTTCCATTCCTTCTTCGTCTGCTCCAGCTCTTCCTTCAGCTTTTGCTCCGTATCACGAAGTCCTGCCGCCTTTTCAAACTCCTGGCTTTGGACAGCCGCATTCTTTTCATGACGTACATTCTCCAGCTTGTTTTCAAGCTCTTTTAGATTTGGTGGAACCGTGAAAGAACGGAGGCGTACTTTTGAGCCCGCTTCATCGATTAGGTCAATCGCTTTATCCGGCAGGAAGCGGTCCGAAATGTAACGGTCCGATAGCTTCGCCGCTGCGTCTACCGCTTCGTCTGTTATTTTCACACGGTGATGCGCTTCGTAACGGTCACGAAGACCCTTAATGATTTGGATTGTTTCGTCGATTGTCGGCTCATCAACCTGTATCGGTTGGAAACGACGCTCTAATGCAGCATCCTTTTCAATGTATTTACGGTACTCATCTAACGTTGTGGCACCGATACATTGCAGTTCGCCTCGTGCTAGTGAAGGTTTTAAAATATTGGATGCATCAATCGCACCTTCTGCCCCGCCTGCACCGATTAATGTGTGGAGCTCATCGATGAACAGGATGATGTTGCCCGCCTGGCGGATTTCATCCATCACCTTCTTCAGACGATCCTCGAACTCGCCACGATATTTCGTACCTGCTACTACCGTGCCCATATCGAGCGTCATTACACGTTTGTCGCGCAGCGTTTCCGGCACTTCATTATTCACAATCTGCTGTGCCAAACCTTCTGCAATCGCTGTTTTACCAACACCCGGCTCTCCGATGAGAACAGGGTTGTTTTTTGTACGGCGTGACAACACTTCTACAACACGTGTAATCTCTTTTGAACGGCCGATGACAGGGTCCAATGAACCTTCACGCGCTACTGCCGTCAAGTCGCGGGCCAGGCTGTCTAGCGTCGGTGTGTTCACCGCCTGGCTTTGCTGCTGGCCGCCTGGTGAGTTGGCATCGTTATTGCCTAATAGCAGCAGGACCTGCTGGCGTGCCTTATTCAGGCTGACGCCTGTATTCGCCAATACGCGTGCGGCTACACCTTCCCCTTCACGGATCAGCGCCAGCAAGATATGCTCCGTTCCGATATAGGAGTGGCCGAGTTTACGTGACTCATCCACTGACAGCTCGATCACCTTTTTGGCTCTCGGTGTATAGTGGACGATTGGCCCCACATTTTCCGTTCCTTTGCCGACCAGTTCTTCAATGCCCGATTCAATCATTTGAGGGCTGATATCAATCGCTTCTAATGCCTTTGCCGCGATGCCGCCTCCCTCACGGATGAGACCGAGTAAAATATGCTCCGTCCCGATTGACTCGTGTTTCCAGCGGATTGCTTCTTCCTGTGCCAATTGCAGTACTTTTTGTGCGCGTTGAGTAAATCGATTAAACATCATACAAATCCTCTCCTTTTCCCCTCGTTGTAGGTTCATTTCGTTCCTGTATTTGTATTTTTTCCTGAAGGAGCTTTGCACGGAAAATATCCCGTTCAGCCGCTTGCAGTGTTGTACCGGCATATTGCTGTATAAACCCCGGTTGGATGAGCAGCATGCATTCATTCAGCCGGTTCAGCGAAATATCCGGGATGATGTGCAGATCTACTGCCAAGCGAACGTTCGATAGGCAGGATGCCGCTTCTTCGCTCGTCAAAATACGGGCATGCGTCAACGTGCCGAGGGAGCGATACAAACGGTCTTCCAGAGCAATAGGGGCACGGGTGAACAGCTGCTTGCGCGCCTGCCGCTCTTTCTCAATCACTTGTTCTACGACGCTTTGCAATTCCTCCAAAATCTGTTGTTCGGATTTCCCAAGTGTAATCTGGTTAGAAACCTGGTATATATTCCCTAAGTTTTCACTTCCTTCTCCATATATACCCCTTACAACCATTCCTAATCTTGCCATTGTCTGAATTAATACATTCATTTTTTTTGTCATGGTCAAGGCTGGAAGGTGCATCATGACGGAGGCACGGAGACCTGTGCCGACATTCGTCGGACAGCTTGTCAAAAAACCTAGTTGTTCATCATATGCATACATCAGCTTTTCATCTAAATGCTGGTCCAGCTTGTTTGCCCTTGCATATGTTTCATACAGTTGCAAACCGGCCGCTAAGCATTGTATACGAATATGGTCCTCTTCATTCACCATCACGCTAATCGATTCGTCTTCCGTCAAAAAGACGGATGCCGTTTTTTCGCGCTTTGCCAGATGAGGGCTGATGAGATGCTTTTCTACGAGCACCTGCCGCTGTAATGCCGGCATTTCCTTCATAGGGAAGTAGGAAAATTTCGGCCCATCCTCTTGGACAGCCATCAGTACGCGCAGCACCGATTCATCCACAAGCTTCGCCTCTTCCTCCGAAAAGGTAATGGGGAAGCGGTATCCGTCCAAATTTCGGGCAAGCCGAATCCGTGTGCTCATGACAATGTCCGAATGGTCCTCACTCGCTTCTAACCATGAAGGCGATGTATTTTTTAGAAAGTATTCAATATTCACGGGGAATCCACACCTCCGACGTTCAGCTTGCGTTCGATGGTACGTGCCTCGTCTCGAAGTCTGGCGGCGTCCTCAAACCGCTCTTCTGCAATCGCTTGTTGTAGCTGCTCACGAAGCGATTCAACCTGCTTTTGATAATATGCAGCTCGGTCTTCCCCTGCCCGTGTCTTGCCGACATGCTTCACATCGGCCTGCAAACGCTCCAGTACGGGCGGCAGTTGCTCACGGAATGTATCGTAGCATCTCGCACAGCCGAACTTGCCGACCTTCTGGAAATGCCGGTACGTAAAACCGCATGAAGGACAGGTGGCAAGTTTCTTCTGCTGGGCCTCTTCCTGCACTTTATTTTTCCACATCGGCAGTCCAAACCAGTCCGACATCAATTGATGGATGGAGACAGGCTCATCCTGTACATCCAATTGGAAGGGATGGAACTTACCTGCGCATACTTCACAATAATGGTGTTCCTGCTTTATTCCATTCTGTACTTGCGTTACGGTCACGGTCGCATGCCGTTGCTTACAATGCTCGCAAATCATGACTCGTCACTCCTCTCGAATTTCAACGTCATCAGCATTGCCTTCAACACCCTTGCACGAACTTCATCCCGCAGAGGTAGCGGCAGCTGTAAAGTGGTTCGATCGATTGCCGCAAGCATGAGTTTCGCCTCCCGCTTCGATAAGACCTCCTCATCAATCAGTCGGTAGATGATATGCTCCGCTGCAGTTTGAGGTGCACTGTCGTCTATTTGCCTTGCAACTTCATCAAACAGGGCGCCTCGGGAATGAGCTGCAACACGTAGAATGCGAATATAGCCACCACCGCCACGCTTGCTTTCCACCAGATAGCCTCGTTCTGCGGTAAACCGGGTATTGATCACGTAATTGATTTGGGAGGGCACGCATTGAAACTTTTCCGCCAACTCACTGCGCTTGATTTCAATAAGCCCTTTCTCATCTAATTCGATAATTTGTTTTAAATAACCTTCTATGATGTCCGAGATATTCCTCATGTTAGTCTTCACCTCAGTTCACTTACTGACTTTGACTATCTTTGACTATATTATAAAAACGCCAAAATCGTTTTGCAATTAAAAAGTCCGCTTTCATGAAAAAAAGATGCTCCTCGTGTGTACCGAAAGGATGATAGAAACCATTTTTTCAGCGTCCCTCCGCCATTCCAGTTTCACAGAAATTCTTTTTTCAACGATGGTAAGAGTCCAACACTTTTCTTTCCCCAATAATAAAAATCGGCAAAACCTTTATTACAAAGATTTTGCCGATTATTTGCCAAATTATACCCAACGACCAACAATCGGGTAATTCCAGTATGAATCATCCAGCGCCTTCACGATTCCGATAATCGGTACCACAACCAGCATAATGCTAAAGACGATCAGGAACGGGATTCCTATCAGAATGAATGAGAAGAAGAACGAGATGGATGTCAGCACCCACATGACAAATTGGAACAATAATGCCTGCACTGCCAAACGCTTCACATGATCATCCGAACTAATTAGAAAGAAGATGATTGGAACAACTACCGGCGCAAAAAATGCGCTGGCGTGAATCAACACTTTCGACCATTTTTCTTGCATCTATTTTCGACCTGCCTTTCAAATTTCCCTTATAGTATCTATACGGTTGAATGAGAGAAGAGTTTCAAATTCCATGAACAAAATCTTATCATGTCCGTTAGGCAGGGCGGCACCCTTTCCTTCCTGATTCACCCGTTGACTCTCCCTATTCTGTTCAACAAAAAAACGCCTTTATGATAAAGGCGAATAAACTCAGTATGGACCCGTATCGTTGGGATTATCCCCGGGCTGCGGGAAGAGGAAGTACGAAATGACAGCTGTGAAGATGCCTGCACCCACCAGGATTAGAAATTTATGCAGGGAAGGCACTTCCGGATATCTGTTGAACATCATAAATGTTGAAGCTACAGTTACTACTACGGTTAATGGAATGACGAACTTTAGACGTTTTTTATGAAACTTCATCGCTAACTTCCTTTACTTTGATATATCTAAGCCACTCTATATTTTACCTTCTTAAGGACGGAAATACAATAATTACCCTTTCGCCATTAAAGGGCCGCCACAAAATAAATCAGAAATAAATTAGCCTAAAATGCACCCAAAAATAACCAAAAATAGTAAAATGGATGATGACCGTTATTTGTTCTTGTAAAATTCACACAGAGAGAATGGAGATTTTCCTATGTTCAACCTATTTACTAAGCCTCCTGTAAAATCAAAAGCGAAATTTTTCATCACGGAGGACTACATCCAACAAGTACACCTTGACCTGTCAGCCTATCCAGAGCTGAACAAACAACTGCAATTGCTCAATCTAACGAAATCCGACTTGGCTATTCTAAAGCAGCTGCAGCCATTAGCGGCGGACGTCATTCCTATCATGGTCGATGAGTTTTATAAGGTCATCAGCCAAAGCCCCCTGCTTGTGGAGATTATTGAACGCTCCTCGCGCATCGATAAATTGAAAGTGACGCTCCATCAGCATTTATCCGATATTTTCAACAGCACCATCGATAACGTCTACGTGGAAGAACGGAAAAGGATCGCCCATGCCCATGTCCGCATCGGCCTTCGTTCCAAATGGTATTTGGCATCCTTCCAGCCCCTCATGACGACATTCATCGAGTTCATCCAGACACTGGACATGTCCGCAGGCGAAGCTGCAAAAGCCATCAATGCCTTCTCGAAGGTCATCAACTTCGAACAGCAGCTCGTCATTGAGGCGTACGAACAGGAGGAGGAGCGTCTCCGCATCCAGACGGAGGAACTAAAGCACAGCCTGGTCAATACAATCCAAAATACAGCGGAAGAGCTGTATGCCATCAGCATGGAGACAACTTCTTCCTTGGAGGCAGTTTCCGCCCAGACCGACGAAATCGCCTCCGCCACTCACCAGGGACTTGATTTTGTTGCCGAAACGGAAGACAAATCAAATGCAGGGAAGGTGCACCTGGTCTCTCAGACAGATTTAATGAATACGGTGTTGGAGCGTGTGGATGGACTGGAGGCCTCGATGGCTCAGCTGCGCATATCCTCGCAGAAGATTTCAGAGATCGTCGGGCTCGTGACCGGCATCGCCGACCAGACGAACCTGCTCGCACTGAATGCGTCGATTGAAGCCGCCCGCGCCGGTGAGCATGGGAAAGGCTTTGCCGTGGTGGCCGAGGAGGTACGCAAGCTGGCGGAAGAGACAAAAAATGCCGTAAAGAATGTATCCATCCTCATCCAGGAAACGGAAAGCAATATCATCAGCATGGCGGACTCGGTGAACAGTGTGGACGCTCAGGTAAAAATCAGCGTGGATACCCAGCATGAACTAATCGCATCATTCAACGCCATTGCCGAAGCGGTATCCGGCATCCGTACGCAATATATGAGCACTTCCCGGGATATCGGGACGATTTCCAAGCTGATTACGGAATTGTCGGATGGGGCCGGGCTTGTATCCTCTTCCTCCGACCAATTAATCGGCATCGTGCACGAGCTGTCGAAGGAATAAAAAATGCATGGTGAAGGTGCCTTTCGCCCTTCACCATGCATTTTCATATTATCCGTGCGCCAGTTCACGCTTCTTTTTTCGATGTTCACGACGGAGTGGGCCTGTTTCAAATAGGCGGCGCTCCGTTTCCGTCTCCGGATGGACACCAACGACTTCCCGTGGTCTGCCTTCTTCATCGATCGCCACCATCGTGACAAAGGATTCCGTCGTCAGCCGCTCCGCCCCCGATTTCAAGTCACGGCAGATAACGCGTACGTAGACCTCCATGGATGTACGGCCCGTGCATGTCACCATCGATTCAAGCTCCAATACGTCCCCTGCATAGGCGGAAGAGACAAAATCCACCGAATCGATCGAGGCAGTGACGACCTCTCCCTTTGAATGCTTCATTGCCGCCAAGGCTGCAATTTCATCGATATATCTCAATACCTGGCCACCAAAGATCGACTTATGATGGTTGGTATCAGATGGCATGATCAAGCGTGTCTGATGTGTACGTGAAGAACTCATCGGCACAGTATTCCCCATAATTCTGCACTCCCTAAAAGATGATGGTACTACTGTAACACCCGAAAAACCCACTTTTCAATTATTTTGCTGAAATAATAACTGACTGCGCATAATATCGTTAAAATGTTGTTTTCATCGTAATAAACTTCAAGTGCGTCATTTCCTCCAACGCATATTTGATGCCTTCTTTTCCATAGCCGCTCATCTTCACCCCGCCATACGGCATGTGATCCACTCGGAATGTAGGGATGTCATTGATGATGACCGCTCCAGCTTCAAGTTCATCGGCAGCCCGCATCGCATCGGTCAGTACATTTGTGTAAATCCCCACATTCAGGCCGAGCTCCGTATCGTTGGCAAGGGCAATCGCCTCATCCAATGTTTCATATGGAACAATAGAGACAATTGGTGCAAATGTTTCCTCACACACAATCTTCATATCCGCCGTCACATTCGTCATGACTGTCGGGGAAAGTGTACGTTCCGTAAATTCGGCGCCTGTAGCAACAACGGCCCCCTTCGCCTTTGCATCTTCAATCCATGATTTGATGCGTCCTACTTCATGAGGATGAATCATAGCGCTCAAATCTGTGTCCTTGTCCAGGGGGTCACCTACACGCAGCCTTTTCGTCTCGGCCACGAACTTTTCCACGAACTCGTCATAAATGGATTGATGTACATAGATGCGCTGCAGTGAGATGCATAACTGGCCGGCAAAGTTGAATGCTCCGCCGACAGCACGGGGAATCATCTTCTCGATTGGAGTAGAAGGCTCCACGATGACCGCTGCGTTCGATCCAAGCTCCAGTGTGATTCTGCGCAGGCCGACTTTTTCCTTCATTTTCAGGCCAACGACGCCGCTTCCGGTGAACGTCACCTTCTTTACAAGGGGATGTGTCGTCAGCATATCGCCAAGCTCCCCGCCAGAGCCCGTCACAACCTGCAGGCATCCGTCCGGAAGTCCAGCCTCCTTGAAAATTTCCGCCATCACGAGGGCGCTGAGCGGTGTTTGCGTAGCCGGCTTCAGCACGACCGTATTTCCCGCTGCAATGGCAGGACCGATCTTATGAGCAACTAGATTGAATGGAAAGTTGAATGGTGTAATCGCGCTGACGACACCCAGGGGCACACGTTTTGTATAACCCAGACGGTCCGTCACGCCAGGCGCTGCATCCATCGGTACGGTCTCGCCCGTCGACTGCTTTGTCGCCTCCGCCGAAAATTGGTATGTGGCGATTGTGCGTTCAATCTCCACAAGACCGGCCGATATCGGCTTTGCCGCTTCCTTTGCCAGGATTTCCACCAGTTCCTGTTTGCGTGCACGCATGATATTCACGACATTATATAAAATCTCCGCGCGGTCATAGGCCGTCATTTTCTTGAACGTCTGGAACGCCTTATGTGCACCCTCGATGGCACGTTCTACATCCTGCTCGCTCGCCTTCGCCACCTTGGCAATGGCTTCCCCGCTGTAGGGTGAAGCCAGCTCATATGTTCTTTCTGCCTCTTCCCACTGTCCATTAATCCATAATTTTGTCTCCTGCATAAAAGACACCTCCATTAAAAATTCAAATCGATCCCTATTAAATCCGACAGGCCTTCCGGAATGCCTGGAGGGAAGGAGAGAAAGAAATCCCCCATCTCATATAGTACCTGCCAGGGCATGATGCTTGTTGCACCAATGGATTCCTGTACCTCCGTATAATCCCGAACGAGCTTTTGGATGGCTATGATCAATGCCAGCTCCTTCACCCTCCGCAGCGCCTTCGTCTCCCGAAGAAGCCCTTCCAGCAAGACGACCTCTCCGACCACCTGTAAATCAGCAGCGGCCAACGCGAGGATGCCAATGAACGGATAGTGAAGCCTCTTAATATGTATACCCTTATTCTCCAGTTCTATTTTAAGCTGTGCGGCATATTCGGCAAGCTCCATATGAAAATGAATGTCGTAGATGGCCAAAATCTGTGTAAGCGTTTGAAGTGAGTCCCCAGCCTTGAATCCCCTCTTACGCAGCTCTTTAAAATAGCCATGCATCGTCCTTGCCTGTACGGGTGTATTCTCATCGCCGTTCGCCGTTACAAGTACAGCAAGGGGAATATCGCTCTTCCTCGTCAAAATGGGATGAAGTTTATCCATTTCATCATATAACCTCTTGGCCCGGCCGGCATGTGCCTTGTCTTCTAGAAAGAAGGCGCCGACAACACGATACGGCGAGCGGGCAAAGCCATGCCCTCCGAGAAGGGCGTCTTTCTCTTCCACCTTTAAAGCGCACTCCTCCATACTTCCATGCAATGCTAGGTAGGTCGCTATTTTATAATACAGCCCAATGTTCTTACGGCAAGGACGGAACACACGGAACGATGGGTCTTCGGACTCCATTCGATCCATCACCGCCTGATGCGCCACCCCGCTGTACATTCGACCGGCGAATGTATACTGGGCAGCCAGCGAAGCAACCAGCCTCAAACTCGGCTGGCCGCCGGTATAATTGAAAACATTTGCGTAATTGTTCTCCAGCGTTTGTATGAACTGTGTATGCACCTTCTTCACTCCTCAGCTTCATTATACGCCTTTTCCCTCCACATCCATAAAAGCAAAATCCCAGCTGTATGTGAGGAAACATCCGAAGCAGCCGCGAGCTGCCTTCTGATTCCCTTACCTGCAACAAAAAACGAGGCTGCCTGAAAAGCTGGGCAGCCTCGTTCCATTTTCATGGGAATATCCATATATGACTTACACCACGGAAGCTGCATGCCAAAATGGCTGTTCAGAACTCCCCTCCATCAGCTTGAAAGCTCCTTCAGCTCATCTTGGGTGAAGGCACGCGACCTTGTCAGGAACCGCTTCCCTTCCACGCCTTCCAGCGAAAACATGCCGCCTCGTCCTTCTACTACATCAATGATGAGCTGTGTATGCTTCCAATAATCGAATTGGTTTTTATGCATATAGAAGGGGCTTCCGCCGATTTCGCCAAGCAGGACATCCTGGTTGCCGAGGATCAAGTCCCCTTCCGGATAGCACATCGGCGAGGAGCCGTCACAGCATCCGCCCGATTGGTGGAACATGACCTGGCCGTGACGCTCCTTCAACAACGCAATCAGTTCAAGTGCAGCGTCCGTCGCAATGACCCGCTCCGTCACATGCGCACCTCCTTCTTTTAGAAGAATCCTAATTTGTTCGGGTTGTAGCTTACAAGCAGGTTTTTCGTCTGCTGATAGTGGCTCAGCATCATTTTGTGGTTTTCGCGGCCGACGCCGGACATTTTGTAGCCGCCGAATGCAGCATGCGCCGGATACTGGTGATAGCAGTTCGTCCAAACACGTCCCGCCTGGATTCCCCGGCCGAAGCGGTAGGCTGTATTCATGTCGCGCGTCCAGATGCCCGCACCCAATCCGTATAATGTGTCGTTTGCCATCTCAAGCGCCTCTTCCTGCGTCTTGAATGTCGTGACCGATACGACAGGACCGAAAATCTCCTCCTGGAAGATGCGCATTTTATTATGCCCTTTGAACACTGTCGGCTTGATATAGTAGCCGCCCGCCAGATTGCCGTCAAGATTGTTTCTCTCGCCGCCGATCAGGCATTCCGCCCCCTCCTGCTTGCCGATGTCCAAATAGGAAAGGATTTTCTCCATCTGTTCGCTTGATGCCTGCGCCCCCATCATTGTACCCGGGTCCAGCGGGTTGCCCGTCTGGATCGCTTCCACGCGTTGCAGCACGCGCTCCATGAATTTTTCATAGATTGATTCCTGAATGAGCGCGCGGGACGGACATGTACACACTTCCCCCTGGTTAAGGGCGAATAATACAAAGCCCTCCACGGCCTTATCCAGGAAATCGTCATCCTGCGCCATGATGTCTTCAAAGAAGATGTTCGGCGACTTCCCTCCCAGTTCAAGTGTGACGGGAATCAGGTTCTGCGATGCATATTGCATGATCAGGCGGCCTGTCGTCGTTTCCCCTGTAAAGGCAATCTTGCCGATGCGCGGATTTTGCGCCAATGGCTTCCCTGCTTCCAGACCGAAGCCATTGACGATATTAACGACGCCAGGAGGCAATAAGTCTTCAATCAATTCCATCAATACCATGATGGAGACCGGCGTTTGCTCCGCCGGCTTCAATACGACGCAGTTTCCTGCTGCAAGTGCCGGAGCAAGCTTCCATACCGCCATCAACAGCGGGAAGTTCCAAGGAATGATCTGTCCCACTACCCCAATCGGTTCATGGAAGTGGTAGGCAACTGTATCGTCGTCAATCTGGCTGAGTGTACCTTCCTGTGCACGGATGGCACCCGCAAAGTAGCGGAAATGGTCGATTGCCAGCGGAAGGTCGGCGTTCAGCGTTTCACGTACCGCCTTGCCGTTGTCCCATGTCTCTGCGACTGCCAGCATTTCGAGGTTCTGTTCGATGCGGTCGGCAATCTTCAATAAGATGTTGCTGCGCTCCGTCGCCGATGTCTTCCCCCATGCCTCTTTTGCTTCATGGGCTGCATCCAACGCCAGTTCGATATCCTCCTCCGTCGAGCGGGCTGCCTGTGTGAAGACCTTTCCTGTCACCGGTGAGATATTGTCAAAGTACTGGCCCTTCACTGGCGGTGTCCATTTGCCACCGATGTAATTGTCGTAGCGCTCCTTGAAATTCACTAATGCTCCATCTGTGTTCGGAAATGCATAAACCATTGAAACCTCTCCCCTTTGCCGAAATTATTCTTTGAATACCCCTTTGTCCCTTGTATGTCCATGTTTGCCAATACTATGTAACTACAAAAGGTATTTCTACTTACTATATTGTCAGAAAGGACAGGTTAATTCAATTTTAAAGCACAAATTTTCGAAATTTACTGACAATATTATAGCAGTATATTTTAGTTGGCTAAATGTCCTCTCCTACTTGACCTACCCCTCCTCATCCGTTTTATAAACTTGAAAGGGGGCCTGCTGCTTGATGATGATAAAAAGGTTCGGGTACTGTATACTGAAACTATTCTGATAGTAGGTGAAAAATATGCGTATCAATAAATTTCTGGCAGAAACAGGAATCGTCTCAAGGCGCGGGGCTGATAAATGGATTGAGGAAGGCCGCGTAACGATCAATGGAGAATTGGCAACAGTCGGAAGTAAGGTGGAAGACGGCGATGCAGTATGTGTGGACGGCAAACCGGTGCAGAAGGAAGAACAGCTTGTCTATATTGCCTTGAACAAGCCGGTCGGCATCACAAGCACGACCGAAAGACATATCGAGGGGAATGTCGTCGACTTCGTCAACCATCCCCTCCGCATCTTCCATATCGGGCGTCTTGATAAGGAATCGGAAGGTCTGCTTCTTCTGACAAATGACGGGGATATTGTGAATGAAATCCTGCGAGCTGAAAATCATCATGAAAAGGAGTATGTGGTTCAGGTGGACAAACCCCTGACAGACCAGTTCCTTAAAAAGATGGCAAGCGGCGTGGAAATTCTAGATACAAAGACGCTTCCCTGCAAGGTGGAGAAAGTGTCAAGCCATGTGTTCAAGATCATTCTGGAACAAGGCTTAAACCGCCAGATCCGCCGCATGTGTTCGGCGCTCGGCTATTCGGTACGGCGCCTGCAGCGCATCCGCATCATGAACATCCATCTAGGCAACCTGAAAGTCGGACAATGGCGCGACCTGACAGAGAAGGAACGGTCTGAACTATTTACACTGCTGAACTATAAACAATAATTTACGTAGCAAAGGGGGGCCATGTATGCTGACAATTCAGCCGACCGAGATGCTTGCCGGCTTCCGCATTAGCGGGGACTATTGGGACATCGATTCATTACTGGCGGCCATTTACGAGGTGACAGGTGACGAAAACCGCTACTTTGACTTTCAGGGGGCCCGGAACCGTATCCTGCATGTATGCCTGGAGCTCCGCAAGGCGACAAAAGGGGAGCGCAACGTTGAATTTGTGACAAACGGTGTCCACAAAGGGCTCGAAAAGGAAAAAGAGGTTCTTGCCCCGAAGAAGAACGTCTATTTTTCCGTGGAGATTTTGATGCCTGAGCTCATCTTCACGGCAATTGCTCTCAATGACTTCATCCGCCTTCACCAGGAAATGATTGACCCATCCATGTGGAATATTCATGTCGCCACCATCCGCAAGTTTCAGGCGACAGTAGCTGCGGCATTGGAGGAATTATTGCCAGAAGAGCACTATAACACCTTCCTCCAGATGCTGCATGCTAAGCATCCCTGCTATTTCCGCTATGCAACCCAATATGTAGATGTGTTGAATATCGAGTATCTCCATCTATCCTTGGAAGAGCGGAAAAGCACGTTGTCTGCATATGCTTTAAGACTATTAATGGAAGATGCTAGCTATATAGCATTGAAGGAACAGCTCATGACCACTGCCGGCAGAACGAAGCACGCGGTCCATGAGCTCAACCTGGCGATCAAATATCCTGAACCAATCGTTTGGTAACGAACAAGCGGACAAAGGGACAGCCCTATAGCTTGGATTGTAAATTTCTTTTTAAAAATGCGCACTTACCTTCATGAAGGTAAGTGCGCTTCACTTTTGCCTAATCCAATTTTTCATACGCCATTTTACGTATAACCGCCTCATGCTGTGGATACTTCTCCAGCAACTCCGCTTGGGTAAACAACTCAAAATCCGCGTAGTCGAAGCCTGGAGATACCATGCATCCCACAAGGCTGAAAGAAGCCGCTTCATCGACCGAAGAGCCAAAAATCGTATGCTTCGGCACCAATACCTGTGGCGCTTCCCCGTTTGCCACGTCTAGGCCCAGTTTCCTTGCCTCGTACGTCCCGTCCTCATGAATCATATGGACTGTTAATGGACTTCCCGCATGGTAATACCAAAGTTCATCCGACTGCAGACGGTGCAGGTGGGAAATGTCGGCAGAACGCAGCAGAAAATAGATGCTCGTATAGCCCGGACGGTCGCCCGCTGAAGTTGATATACGCTCTGTGCCTGCGAAAGTAGAGGCGTAAAATCCTCCTTCGGCATGCGGCTGTAAGTGTAGTTTCTGAATATAATAATCCACATCAAATGTCATATCAATCGCTCCTTTACGGGTTTACTATAACAAAAAAGGATGGATTCCAAAAGAATTGGCATCCACCCTTTTCCCCTTACAATCCGCCCAGATAGGCAGCCTTTACTTCTTCACTTTCCTGCAGTTCCTTCGCTGTACCCGAGAGGACGATGCTGCCCGTCTCCAGCACGTAGGCACGGTGTGCGACGGATAACGCCATATTGGCATTCTGTTCTACCAGCAGCACCGTTACGCCCTCCTTATTGACCATCTCGATGATATTGAAAATATTTTTAACCATCAGCGGGGCAAGACCCATCGACGGCTCATCCAGGATGATGAGCTTCGGCTTCGACATGAGCGCCCGTCCCATGGCCAGCATTTGCTGCTCCCCGCCCGATAGCGTACCGGACAATTGCTTGCGGCGTTCAAAGAGGCGCGGGAACAGCTCATATACATGCTCCAGGTCCTTTTTGATGCCATCACGGTCTTTTCGCAGATAGGCTCCCAGCTCCAGATTCTCCTCCACCGTCATGTTCGAGAAGACCCGCCGTCCTTCCGGTACATGGGAGATGCCGGCCTTTACAATCGCTTGGGCTGGCTTTCCATCAATACTGGCGCCTAGATATTCAATGGAACCCTTTTTCGGCTTCAGCAGGCCTGAAATGGTTTTGAGCAATGTGCTTTTCCCTGCACCATTTGCACCGATCAATGTCACAATCTCACCATCGTTCACCTCTAAGGAGACGCCGCGCAATGCTTGAATATTGCCGTAGTATACATCGATTCCGTTAATCTTTAGCATTATTCTCTCACCTCCTCACCCAAGTACGCCTCAATTACTTTTGGATTTGAACGGATTTCCGCCGGAGATCCCTCTGCAATCAGCTGTCCGTGGTCCAGCACATAAATCCGTTCACAAATCCCCATGACGAGGTGCATGTCGTGCTCGATCAACAGAATCGTCAAATTGAATTCCTTGCGGATGAATGAAATGAGTTCCATCAGATCATGCGTTTCCTGAGGGTTCATACCCGCTGCAGGCTCATCCAGCAGCAGAAGCTTCGGTCCTGCTGCAAGGGCACGGGCAATCTCCAGGCGCCGTTGCATCCCATACGGAAGATTTTTCGCCAGCTCATCCTTATATACGTCCAGCCCGAAGATTTTCAGAAAGGCCAGTGACTCCTCCTCCATCTTCGCTTCTCCCTTGAAATGGCTTGGCAGGCGGAAGACGCTCGACAGCAGATTATGCTTGGCAAGGCCATGGTTCGCCACCTTTACATTGTCCAGAACGGACAGCTCCTTAAAAAGACGAATGTTTTGGAACGTTCGGCTGATGCCGCCCCTTGTCACCTTATAAGGGTCCAGACCGCTAATCGACTTGCCATCGAACAAAATGCTTCCTTCTGTCGGTGTATAAACGCCTGTCAGCATATTGAAGGTCGTTGTCTTTCCTGCCCCGTTAGGACCGATCAGACCGATCAGTTCGCCGCGGTTCATATACATATTCACCTTCTGGACAGCCTTCAGCCCTCCAAATGTGATGCCTAAATTATCTACCTTTAAAAGAGTCTCACTCATGCCTTGGACCCCCCTCTTCTACCAAACTTGAATAAATCCGTCACTTCTTTTGTACCAAGCAGCCCCGATGGACGGTAAAGCATGACCAGGATCAATACAAGCGAATAGATAATCATCCGTGTCTCAGGGAACCCTTGCAGGTACGTTGTCACAAATGTCAGGAAAATGGCAGCAAGAACAGATCCGGAAAGACTGCCCAATCCACCTAATACAACTAAGATTAAAATATCAAACGATTTTAGGAATCCGAACGTCGTCGGCTGGATAATGTAGAAATTGTGCGCATAAATAGCTCCTGCAACCCCTGCAAAGAACGAACCAATCGCGAATGCCACGACTTTATAGTAAGTCGTATTAATACCCATCGCATCCGCCGCAATCTCGTCTTCCCTGATGGAAATACACGCACGTCCGTGGCGGGAGTTCGTGAAGTTCGAGATGATTAAGATCGTGATTACTACGCCAAAGAATGCATAGGTCCAGGTAGTTTGGTGCATAATCTGCATGCCGGCAGCTCCTCCAACATACTCAATGTTCAGGAAAACAATCCGGATGATTTCCGCAAAGCCGAGTGTGGCAATCGCCAAATAGTCGCCTTTAAGCCGAAGTGTTGGAATCCCGACCAATAATCCGGCTATCGCCGCTACAATGGCGCCCAATAAAATTCCGGTGATAAACGGCAATTCCAGTTGCATTGTACAGATGGCCGAAACATAGGCCCCGACTGCCATGAAGCCGGCATGGCCAATCGAAAACTGGCCGGTAATCCCTAAAATGATATGTAGACTGACCGCAAGCATAATGTTAATACACATCGTAATTAGCATGTTTTGATAATAGAAGGTTACGATGCCATTATTGATCAGCACTTGTACGACTGCATAGATCACTAGCGCAAGGACTATGTAGCCCCAGAAAATTTTCGATTTTTTCATACGCTCCCCACCTACACTTTCTCGCGTGCATTTTTACCGAAAATGCCCGCAGGTCGTAAAATTAAGATTAAAATTAAAATAACGAAGGCCGCTGCATCACGCCATAATGAATAGCCCAAGGCACTGACCACTGTTTCCACCACGCCGAGCAAAAGGCCACCGACCATCGCGCCCGGAATGCTGCCGATTCCGCCTAGTACAGCTGCAACGAAAGCCTTCAAACCTGGCAAGACGCCCATCAATGGTTCAATACGCGTGTAGTAGATGCCGAAGATGACACCTGCCGCACCAGCCAATGCAGAGCCAATGGCAAATGTAGCAGAAATCGTATTATCCACATTAATTCCCATCAACCGCGCTGCATCTGCATCGTGGGATACAGCCCGCATCGCTTTCCCAATTTTCGTCTTATGTACGATGAATTGCAGCATCAGCATCAATACAAGAGAAATGGCGAGAATGACGATTGCCTGCACGCTGATTTGCGCACCGAAAATTTCAATTTTTGTATTTTCAATGACCGTCGGATAGGCTTCCGGTGAAGCCCCACGGAAGAAAATGACTGTATACTCGATCAACAGCGACACACCGATTGCCGTAATCAGTGCTGCAATCCGTGTGGCATTGCGCAGGCGCTTATATGCGACACGTTCAATGATGACCCCAATGACCGCACAAAGGACCATTGCCAAAATCAATGCAGGAATAAAATGCATATCCCAACGTGCAATTGCGTAAAAGCCAATGAATGCACCCAGCATGAAAACATCCCCGTGTGCGAAGTTGATCAGCTTGATGATGCCGTATACCATCGTATACCCAAGGGCAATCAACGCATAGATACTACCAAGTGAAACCCCGTTCACGAGCTGTTGTATCCATTCCATTTCGATTCACTCCTTTATCCATTACTATGTTTGACTAGTGTAAAAAAGTTCTCCTTTAAACAGGGGAAAAGGGAGGCATCCCGAGCCCCCCTTCGAATATCGCATTAAGGATTCACTTTTGATTTGAACACTTGATTGCCGTCTACGAACTCTAGAACTGTTGCCGATTTAACTGGGTTATGTTTTTTATCTACTGTGAATGTTCCTGTGATTAAGCTTAAGTCTTTCGTCTCTGCCAATGCTTTTTGAATCGCTTCCCCTGTCACTTCATCACCTGCACGCTCAATCGCATCCTTCAGGTAGTACACTGTATCATAGCCAAGCGCATGGAACGCATTTGGCTGTTGTTTGTACTGCGCCTCAAAGGCCTCTACGAATGCCTGGATTTTCGCGTCAGGGTCTCCGGAAGAGTAGTGGTTTGTGATAAATGTATTGTTCAATGCCTCTGCACCAGCCAAATCAACCAGCGTTGGTGAATCCCAGCCATCAGCACCCATCAACGGGACATCGATTCCCAAATCGCGTGCCTGTTTGACGATCAGGCCGACCTCCTCATAGTATCCCGGGATGAAGACGAAGTCAGGGTTTGCTGACTTGATATTTGTTAACGTTGATTTGAAGTCTACATCATCCGTTACATAGGCTTCCTCTTTTACTACCTTGCCACCGTTTTCTTCAATCTGCTTTTTGAAGGATGCCGCCAGACCTTTTGCATAGTCTGATGTGGAGTCCATATAGATAGCTACATTTTTAGCCTTCAGTTCCTCCGTCGCAAAGTTCGCTGCTACAATTCCTTGGAACGGGTCGATGAAGCATGTACGGAAGGCATAGTCGTTTACCTTTCCATTATCTGCTACTGTCACTGACTCCGCTGTACCCGATGCAGTGACCATAGGCACCTTGAACTGATTGGCCGTCTGGACGATTGCTGTTGCATTCCCCGATGTTGCTGGAGCGAGCATCGCTACTACCTTTTCCTTCTCGGCAAGACGAATCGCCGCTGTTACCGCCTCGGCGTTGTCTGATTTATTGTCCACTGCAACGTACTCGATCTTTTTGCCGTTGATGCCGCCATCTGCATTGATTTCCTCAATCGCTAATTTTGCTCCATCATTGATAGAAGAGCCGTATGATGCTACAGCGCCTGAAAGCTCCAGATTCGCTCCGATTTTAATCGTATCGCCCGACGAGCCGCTTCCCCCGTTTGATGAACCGCCCTCCTCTGTGGCACCACAGCCGGCCAATACGCCGGCAAGGACCGTTGATGCTAAAAAGATTGACGAGAACTTTCTCATTTTTGAATGTTTCATATCCATTCTCCCCCGATGAAATAAAATTCAAATATTAGATATTTCTGATAATTATACATGAAGAAAATACCATTCACAATAACTTATATGAATATTCCAAATTAATTATCTATACTAATATTTTAGATAATTAAGACTTTTGTATTGTAAAATATGTTCGTGGATTCGTCTAGTCTAATTTTTCATTTTTTCCATTATTTGAATTTCTACTTAGAAGAAACCATAATAGAAAACCATATAGGGCATGGGCACCTATCCAAATCGAGAGTGCAGGGAAGGAGGTAAGGGGCGGGGTTTTCTCCGACAAACTAGTTAACGGATAATAACAAATCGCTATTCCGATATTTACGCCCATGCATAATACAATAAATTCCTTTCCTTTCAATCGGTAGCGGATGGCTGTCTCCATCAATACAAATGCCAATGTGACTGCCACAATCAGATGAAGCAAGAATTCCCCGAACTCCGGCAAATGCAGGGAGCCAAGCACCGGGATGTAATCGACGTTCAGCAAGAGCGCATATACTTTATGTCCTGTTGCATGCTGTGCCAGCTTCAGCAGGAGCCCTAATGCAACTCCTGCTATCATACCGGCAGAAAGTGTGTATCCCGCCTGTTTCATATTGGCTCCCCCCTACCAGTCCAGCCTAAATACGCAGATCCGTTCGTTTTCGTTTCTATGACCGCGCAGCCGCACCTCCGCCAGCAGGTCGAAGTTTGTTTCGTACTGGAGGTACTGCAAATAGTCCGGCGCCGGATAATACAGAAGGAGATGGATTTCACGCGGGCTCTGCTCGAAGGACCATAAAATGTTCATGAGCACAGTGCGGAAAATCTGGATGGAAAACGGGTTGAAGAAGAAGAATACGTTATCCTTCGGCGTCACCTCGTATTCTTCTGCTAGCATATTCAAAAAAGTGATGGGAATCATCCGCTTCCTTGCCTTTTGAAGATACATCGCCCTATTGTTCATAGCCTCCAGGAAGAATTTATCATCCATTTCAATTCCTACGGTAGGCACTTGAAAGGCATGGTGCAGATAGATGGGGACCCTCCCCTTTCCGCACCCAAAATCCACTACCGTCGCCTTTGCCGGCAGCTCATAATTTTCAAACAACTGCCCCAGCGCCTCGTATGGCGTCGGTTCATAGCGGTGGTAATGGGAGGATTTTGGATAGCCGATTTGATAGCCTGCCGTGCGGATGTTCAAAAGCTTTTCAAAATACTGTTCATTCATCTGGCTGCTCCTCTCTTGCGTTAGATTCTTCTACCTCTCATTCTCCCAAATGATAAACAGCGCTGTCCACAAATCTGAAAATTTCTGAATAAACCTCTTCCCGCTTGAACCGACATTCAATTTTCACTTTTTCCTGCAAAAATAAAAAAGGCCGCCCAAGAATTGAACTGCCCCCTCTTCTATCACTTATTAAAGAAATAATGCTCCTTCAAAAATGGCCTCGACCTGCCACTCGTTTCTGTGTAAGACGGCTTTCTGCAGACAGATTGCCAGATGACTCCTTTACCCACCGTTTACACTGCCGTCTGGGAAATCTGCTGCGCCATTGACTTCACATGCTGTTCAATTGTCTGAGGGACGAACTTTTCCAGCACCGGATTGATCATGGATGCGAGAAAGCCGCCAGCCTTCATATTGAGGTTCCCAGTCAGATGGAAGCTTCCATCCCCCGCTTCCTCCATTTCAAAATAGCCGTCACCATTGATGCTGTCCGACAAGCCGACGAGGTCAAAGGCAATCTTCTTATCCTCCACCATTTCCTTTACATTGAGCTGAAGCTTCACTGCCTTTTCAATGATGCCGAAATCCCCCTTGAAGACCCAGATCATTTCATCATCCGCCGGGAGCTCATGATGCAGATAACCAGGCACGAGCTGGGCCCACTGTCCTTTATCCTGTAAAAATGCCCATAATGCCGCACTGCTCGTTTGTACGATTTCCGTATATGTACTGCTTGCCATCCTCAACACCTCTTTTTTATCTGAATTTTTATATTATTCTAGCAAAACAGAGGATGTTTTACAAATTTCTTACACTTACGAGCATTTTCAGCTTCTTACACGTAAAGACTGCAATTCTCCATTTAATTCTTCCAGCTCTTTCGCCGCAGTACCAATGAATTTCAACATCTCATTCTCTTCGTAGATGGATGAAGCGATTTCTTCTGTCGCAGCCGCGTTTTCCTCCGAGATGGCGGCAAGATGCTCGATCATCGCAATGACCCGTTGGAATTCACTGTTCGCCAACAGGACGGCATCCATATTCATCAGCAATTGATCATTTGTTCCATTGAACGCCACTTTGATTCCATCAAATGCTTGTGCTATCTCCTCCAAAAGCTGGGCCCCTTCTACTACGGCATCCTTTCCTGCATGGGTCTGTGCCTGGGCGGTGCCTGCCTTTTCGAAAAGATGGCCTGTTACCTCTGTAATCTGGCTGGCTGTTCTCCCACTCTGCTCCGCCAGCTTCCGTACCTCATCCGCTACAATGGCAAAGCCTTTCCCATGCTCTCCGGCGCGGGCCGCCTCAATTGCGGCATTGAGGGCCAATAGATTGGTCTGGTCGGCGATATCCTTGATGCCTCCAAGCAATTGATTGACCTTCGTCAGGCTCTCCTGTAAATCATCCACCGTATTGGTCGTTGTATGGATGGTGCCGTGTAGCGTCTTCATATGGGTTGTAACCAAGCTTACCTTCTCACCGCTGGATATGACCGCCTCATTCATATGCTTGAAATCGGCTACCACCTTTTCCGAAATTTCCACCGTTTCATCAATCTTATGCATGGAAACATGCATCGTTTCATTGACCTCCTGGACCATTACGGCTTCCGCTTGAATGGAGTCGGTCATCTGCTGGGTGGATTGCAGGATGGCTCCGCTGATTTCATCCATCATTCGAAGGTTTTCGCTTACTTCCTTCACATTGCCGCCCAGTTTTACAGATCCATCCTCGATTGATTGGAGGACTGCCGTCAAATCTTCCAGGATCTTCGTTGCCTCCCGTTGCTTTGCCTGGGCCTCATCAATCATTCCCTTCCCCCATATGTTCAGACGGTAAAGCATGTATTGGCAGCCGTTCATAACGGCGTACAGCGTGATGAAGACAGGTAATTTATTGTTTTGGGCCAGAAATTCATCTGCTGCCCCGAAATAAAGGACCAGCATTACAATATTCATGAATCCCCAATGGATGGATAACACGATGCGGTTAAAGTATATAGCTGACATGATGATGGTCAGGAACAGAAAATAATGCTTGTTGATGGCATACCCATCCAGAAAGAACAGGACCACCGTCACAACTGCCGGTAGAAGAGCAAACAATGCCCCTTTGAGCCAGTCAGGTGTTTTCAAGAAATAGTTCAATGTTGCCAGGGCGAGGACGATGAATCCCGCCGCCATATATGGAATCGACCTGCTTAAACCACTCATATATACCAAGGGGCTGACAATCAGCATGACCATGACTGCTGTCGTGCCGAGATTCAAACGATGTACCCACTTTACATTGAATATTGAACTCTCCATAAATTACCTCCACGTTATCCCCATATATTTACCAGAGACACTTATACTATTATGGAAAATATTATACAACAAAGTGTTTAGGTAAAATACAGTAGAATGGAATAAATATTTGTTATTAACCCTAATTATTACACTATTATTATTAGATTATAATATCTATTTAACCTTTAAATATAAGTTTTTCATTTTCATATCCGTATATATCAGGAACTACAAAAGGAGGGAAAAGCATGTTACTTACTACAACCGCTACACGATGCAAGTCCATAGTGGCCCCTTCTGCATAGCACGCCAAAAATGCGCCTCCCCGGCAGCGCCTGGATGTGCCAAAATGAAGGCGACACAGGGGGAACTGATTAGGCGAAAAAAAGGATGCCATCACTTTAGAAATGCCCAACTCGCCATCCATCGATTTTGATATACAACATAAATGAAAATAAGCGCCATTAAGCGTAAAAGGTCCCTGTTTGACACTTATCCCAAGTTAAGTTGTATATGGATTTTCCCCGTCCGGCGCGACAGTCGGGGCAAAAACGAAACGAAGGTAAAAAGAAGCCACGTCTGTTCCCCATTAGAGAATGGCGGCTACGGGCACCATATGCCGGAAGGTTAAGCGCATTTTATCAGTACTCAAGAATGAATGAGGTCGATGAATTTCTCCGCTGCTCTTGAGAGCGGAACGGATTTCAGATGGCAAATGCCGATGCTGCGCATGGGAATGGGCTGCTGCAGCCTGATTTCATGGACAAGCCCTTTGTCCAAATATTCCTCGGAAAACTCCTTCGTTACACAGGCAATCCCTAAATTTATTTTGGCAAACTCCAGCAGCAGATCATGGGAACCCAGTTCAAATTCAGGGGAGATAAGAAATCCCCGGCCCTTCAAATAATCCTCCACATACTTCCTCGAATTTGCCTTTCTTTCTAGGAAAATGAGCGGCATCTTCACCAGGAACTCCAGGTCGACCGGACGCCTCGCCATATTTTTATACTTTTCCCCACAGACGAAAATATCGTGTATTTCCTTGCAAGGACGAACATGCAGCTGTTCCTCCTGGACGGGGAGGTTGCAGATGCCGAGATCCGCCTCTCCCGCCTTAAGATACGCCACGATTTCACTTGTAGTACCATTCAGCACTTTTAATTTGATGCGCGGGTACTTCTTATAGAACGCTTCGAGGGCCGGCAGAAGATAGTAGCGGGAAATCGTATCCCCGACCCCTATACGGAGCTGCCCCAGCGTAAGGTTCTGGAACTCCAGCATCTTCTCCTCCCCCGTCTCGAGTATGCCGAGCGCCGATTTGACATAGCCGTGCAACAGCTCTCCCTCACTTGTCAGCGTCACTCCTTTGGGCGTGCGGTAAAACAGATGCGTACCGAGCTCCTTCTCCAGCTGTGCCATCGCCTGGCTGATGGCGGGCTGCGTCATATACAGCGCCTGTGCCGCTTTAGAGAAGCTTTTGCTTTTGCAGACCGTATGGAAAATACGATAAAGATCCAGTTTTCCAATCATATAAATTCTCCTTATATCACTTATTAGAAATATTAATTTTACTTATATCATGTAAGAAAGATATAGTACAACAGTAAATGAATTACATTAACTTTTTTTCATATAGATAGGGAGAGATTACTGTGGAACGTGTAGTAGGAACGGTAGTCCGCGGCCTTCGCGGACCCATCATCAACGAAGGGGACGATATTGAACAAATCGTGGTAGATACGGTGCTGAACTCGGCACAGGTGGAAGGGTATGAAATTCAGGAACGGGACATCGTTACGGTTACTGAATCAGTAGTGGCGCGTGCACAAGGCAATTATGCGTCCCTGGACAACATTGCAGCCGATGTGAAGGCCAAATTCGGCGACGATACGGTAGGGGTCATCTTCCCGATCCTTTCCCGCAACCGCTTTGCGAACGTCCTGCAAGGCATTGCACGTGGAGCAAAGAAAATCATCCTGATGCTAAGCTACCCTTCCGATGAGGTCGGCAACCATCTGGTGGACATCGATGAGCTTGATGTAAAGGGCGTCAACCCTTGGACGGATACATTGACGGAAGCTGAATTCCGAGCGCACTTCGGCTATAAGAAGCATACCTTCACAGGTGTGGACTACATCGAGTACTACAAGGAATTGATTGCAGCTGAAGGAACGGAAGTGGAAGTCATTTTCTCTAACAATCCGAAAGTCATCGTGGACTATACGAAATCTGTTCTGGCCTGCGACATCCATTCTCGCTTCCGTACAAAACGGCTATTGGCTGCTGCCGGCGCTACGACGGTTTACAGCCTGGACAACATTCTTTCCGAATCAATCGACGGCTCAGGCTTCAATACCGAATACGGCCTGCTTGGTTCAAACAAGGCGACCGAGGAAACGGTAAAGCTGTTCCCACACACTTGCCAGCCGATTGTCGATGGCATCGCTGCAAAACTGAAAGCCGCTACCGGCAAAAACATCGAAGTGATGATTTACGGCGACGGTGCATTCAAGGACCCTGTCGGAAAGATCTGGGAGCTTGCCGATCCAGTCGTTTCCCCTGCATTCACTGCAGGGCTTGCCGGGACGCCGAACGAAGTAAAATTGAAATACCTGGCTGACAACAACTTCTCGCATCTGCGTGGAGAAGACTTGAAGGCTGCCATTTCCGAGCACATCCAAAATAAACATGAGGACCTTGTTGGTGCGATGGAGGCACAGGGGACGACTCCTCGCCAGCTGACAGATTTGATCGGCTCTTTGTCCGACCTGACTTCCGGTTCCGGCGACAAAGGTACACCGATGATCTATATCCAGGGCTACTTCGACAACTATACGCATTAATGCTGACACGGGAACGTCTGTCAAGTATGTTGAGACGTTCCCTTTGCGACGAGGCTGGTGGCATTTTGATGCGACCACCGCAGGAGCGATGCTTCCTAGTAAATAGCTATCCAGAAAAAACGCCAATAAAAAGCCCTCGCATGCTTCGTTCATGCGAGGACTTTTTATTATCATTATTTTTTAATGAACATCTGCGTCCAGTAGTGCCCATCTGCTACATAACCAACGCCGATGTGTGTATATTTTGTGCTCATAATGTTTGCACGGTGGCCTTCACTGTTCATCCAAGCTTGCACCACTTGGGCAGCCGATTTTTGTCCTTTGGCGATGTTTTCACCAGCTGCTTTATAGGAGATTCCGAAGTTTTTCATCATATCGAATGGTGATCCGTAAGTTGGACTTGTGTGGCTGAAATAGTTTCTGTCATGCATATCTTGAGATTTATATTTCGCTACACGGGCAAGCTCCCAGTCGATTGCAAGTGGAGATAACCCTTGTTTTGAACGCTCCACGTTGACAAGGCGTACAACTTCCTCTTCTACGCTTTTCTGTTCATTTTCAGCAATCACGATCTTTTGGCCTGGATAAATCAAATCTGGATTTTCTAGATTAGGATTCAAGGCAATCAATTCAGAGAGCCCCACCTGATTTTTCACGGCGATTTTCCAGAGCGTATCACCTTTTACTACTGTATATGTCGAAGATGCCGCCGATGCGGAAATCGGTAATACGATCGCTAATGTAAGAGCGGCTGTCATGGCTATTTTCTTAAACATGTAAATCATCCCTTCTTCTTTGATATGAACCTATCATACTGAAGCTTATAGACTAAATCACTATTGAAAATTTGGTATGAACATTGCAAATGCATTACATTTGTAATGTAAGAAGGTGCCTCACCTAAAATGGCTAGGTTTTTATTGAAATGTGTTTGTAACACAACAGGGAATAGGAATAAATTTCATGTTTTTTACGCATAAATCCCTGTATTTTCTTTTTTCTATCTGGAATATGGATAATTAATCCTTCTTGCAGAGGGAATGGTGGATGAAGGCACCGCGGCTATGTCATACTGAGGGAACAAGAATGGCGCAAAAGCGCAAAACAGCACAGGAGGGAATAATGAAGGACCATATGAACATTGCGGGTATTATTGCAGGGACGACGATGAAGGAGCCAGGGATGGCGGAATTGAATAATATGGCACTGCATATTTGCGAAGATCCGGATGCCGTCATACAAAACCGCAAACAATTGGCCGAGGAAATCGGATGCCGTATAGGGGATTTTGTATGCGCGATGCAGACACACAGCGCCAACTTCTATAAAGTGACGGAGGACGACCGGGGAAGGGGCGCCTCTACAATGGAGGATGCCATAGCAGATACCGATGCATTATATACGTACGAAAGCGGCATCGCACTGACTTCATTTTCTGCCGATTGCGTGCCTATCCTTTTGTATAATGACAAGAGCGGAGTCATTGCCGCTGTTCATTCCGGATGGCAGGGAACGGTAAAGGAAGTGACGCCGAAGCTGCTGCGGCAGCTGATTGTAGAGGAGAAGAACGACCCTGCCGCATTCCATGTGTATATCGGTCCCGCCCTCAGCCAGGAGAAATTCGAGGTGGACAGGGATGTGTATGATAGATTCCGGGCACTGGGCTATGCCGATGAGTTCATCGACTATAAGGAAGAAACGAAGAAATATCACATCGATAATCAGAAGACGGTGAAAAAGCAGTGCGAGCTTGCCGGCATCCCATCCACACAGATTACAATCGACCCTACATGCACCTATTTGGATGAGCGCTGTTTCTCCTATCGGCAGGATAAAGAATGCGGCCGCCATATGAGCTTCATCATGAAGAAATAGAAGGCATCGCAGGAGGCTTCCCACACTCTCTTGACAAAATGAGGATGGTGGCGTTTGGAGACAGCCGCTGAAGTAACGCTCCTTAGCAAATAGATAGGATGGAAAACGGGGCCGCCCGGAAAGCTTCAGCTTACCGGGCGGCTCCTTTACACTTTTTCAAATAGCTTTATAGAAAGGTAGTGTTACGTTGACTGCCTTGAAGGCGTTTTATCAACCTTCCGAAAGCACTGCTTCATGCGGGGCCTTCTCCCTCCAGGAGGGATTCGAGCCATCGAATGGTCCGCAGCATCCTCTCCCATTCCCCCTGGTCCTCCGCTGCCCAGCATGTTTGGAGGGTGAGCAGTGCGATGGATGCCTTCAACAGACGCTCTTCCTGTAGGTGCAGCATACGGCAGATCATCTCAACCCTCTGCTTCAAAACATCTTGGTCGTACAGCTCGTTGAATAGAAAAGGGACAAGATCGAAATAGGCATCCCCGACCACCCCCTTCGGATCGATGGCACACCATCCGCGCCCTGCATCATACAGGATATTATAATGATGCAGATCTCCGTGGAGCAGTTCATTGGCTGCCGATGTCTCCTCTATCTCTCTTGCATAGTGCTGCGCCTTTTTTACAAGGCTGTACGGTACCGGGCCATCGCCTTTAGGATAGCCGCCCATATATTCGCCAAGCCCGGCAAACCATTCCCGAATTGAGGGGAACATCCCTTCCGCAGGTCGCCTAATCGCCTTCCATACTTCCACGAAATGATGAATTGCGATTTCCTCTTCCTTTATTTCCGACAGCATGAACCCGGGTTCCAACCGTTCAAGCAACAGGACACCATCAGCCTCGTCATATGCGAGCAGTTTTGCAAAACGCTCGCCGCCGTATACTTCTACCGCGTGCATTTCACGTGTAACATCCTCCCCCGGAATTCCGAGCTTTAAAATCAGCGGGCGCTGCTCCAAGTCCCGCACCTTCACTACATAATGATAGGATAGTTGTTCCACAGGCTCCCCTACCTGCAGCCGCCATTTCTCCGCATATTGTTCCACAAGCGAAGGCAGGGCCGACAGCCATCGTTCCCCTTCCCTCCCGAAAATCATGGCTATCCTTTTCTTAAAAGCTAGTGGGATGTTCATAGGACTCCCCCTTTTCACACATTTTTTGACAGGAAGTCCGCACGGAGAATGATTGACCTATGTAAATGCATGCTGGAACAGGTCAGTCCAGCTCATCGAAGTGAGAGGTACGGTTCCGCCCGTTCCTTTTCGAGGCATAAAGGGCCCGGTCAGCATTCACAAGAATCGAAGCCTCTGTATCCTTCCCGGAAAAGGTGGCTGCTCCGATGCTCACCGTCAGGCTTCCGGTCTCCTCCCAGGCAGCCTGCGCGACCGTCCTGTTCAGCTGCTCGGCAATCTCCTTTGCCATGTCGGCACCTGTACCAGGAAGAAGGACGGTGAACTCTTCCCCCCCGAACCGGGCAACGACATCCCCGGATCGGATTCCGCTCTCCAAAAGCCCCGCCAATTTAACGAGCACGACGTCCCCGACTTGATGGCCGTACGTATCGTTCACTTTTTTAAAGTGGTCAATATCTATAATCAGCAGGGAGAAAGGGATTCCTTCCTGGTGGTGCAGACTGATTTGCTCCTCCAGCTTTTCCTGGAAGAATCGGCGGTTCCTGATGCCCGTCAGTTTATCCGTATTCGATAATTCGATAAGTCCCGAATTGATGGCCAAAAGCTCTGCCTGTTTTTCTTCAATCTCCCGGTAGATTTGTTGCAGCCTGGCAAGCGCCTGCTCTTTTTCTGCATAGGCCTCCTCCATCTTCCGTTTCGCCGAACGTAGCTCCAGTTCGTAATCCATTCGTTTCTTCATCTGGACTACTATGCAATCAATAACCTGACTGCCGTTCCATTCATTGCGTCTGGCGTTCAGCAGCAGGGGGATGGATTTCCCGCTGGAATCCCTGAAGCTGAGGAACAGTTCTTCTATATGGCCGTGCAGGTTGATATTCGGGAAAAAATAGGCGTGCAAAATCAGTCTCGTGCTCCTCGGCAAGAGGTCTTCCACATGGTGACCTAGGAGGTCTTCTTCCCCGTAACCCAGCCAGTCGAGGAAGGTCTGGTTCACTTCCGTCAAAATTCCATTTTCAGTAAGGGACAGAAAACCGCATGGCGCCTTTCTTAAACGTTCATTCATGGTAAATGGTATATCTCCTTTACAATCCTTCTATTCAGCCAGGAACTCCGCAATGATTTGAGCCGTTTCTTCCGGCTGGCTGATATGCGGGTAATGCCCTTTTGCCTCCATCAGACGAAAGGTGCTGTTCCTCAAATGCCTGTGCAAATATTCCCCCACCTCAATTGGTACGATGCTGTCATTCGAGCATTGAATGATGAGTGTAGGGACGGACGCCTTCGGTAAGCTTGCACGGCAGTCGGAAAAGAAGGTCGCCTCTGCAAATTCCCGTGCCACACAAGGAGCCGTAGAGACAAAGCTTTCCTCCAGCTCCTTTATCAGACCAGGATTTTGTGACCCATCCATGACCATCGGCGCCATATAGCTTGCCCAGCCGGTAAAATTCATCTCCATCATGTCGAGCAGCTCGATAATGTCACTTTTTTCAAATCCGCCGAAATAGCCGTCACCTTCATTTAGATAGCGGGGGGATGGGCCAATCATCACCAATTTATCAAAGCACTCCGGTCGCTCAATCGAGGCGAGCATGCCGATCATGGCACTTACGGAATGGCCTATGAAAATGATATCCTTCAGATGAAGCTCATCCACTATATCCAAGACATCCTGCACATAGCCTTGAAGTGTACTGTATTTTGTAGGCTCATAGGCATCGATATCCGAATTTCCTGACCCTACATAATCGAATAGCACCAGCCGGTAGTTTTCCTCAAACAATGGAACCATATGATGCCACATGTTCTTATTGCAGCCGAATCCATGGGCCAACACCATCGTCTTCTCTCCCTTGCCCGTCACGGTTACATTATTTCGCTCCACCACATTTACCATAGGGGAAATCACCCAACCTTCCTATTTTTTACATATATTATTCTGAATGGAAACACCCTAAATATCAAGTATTCTTATTATTAAAAATAAAGCATTATATATTGATAATTTAACATGTGATGTAGGAAAAATATGCATAAAAGCACAAAATAAAACGATGTACATAGTAATCTTTAATTTCATCCCAGCACTTTATAATTCCAAAGGCTTGCTTCCATCCTAAAGCCCATTTCATAAAGCGCCTTTCTTCTTCATATAGTAAGGGAGCTTTCATCACTACAGGGGGGCATGACATGGATGTATATGTAAGAGCAGGGGATTCCTTTTGGTCCTACAGTCAATTATTCAGAATTCCTCTACAGCTGATTGTCGACTCCAACCGGGACCTCGACCCCGGAAGACTATCGATTGGACAACTCGTCCGCATCCCGGGCTATGTAATCCAGCAACAGCAAATCAGACCTGGTGATTCTCTCTGGTCGATTGCCATGAGCCGCAACCTGCCATTGGATACCCTTTTCCTTATAAATCCGGCCATCAATCCCAATCAGCTGCAGATCGGCCAAGTCATCAACGTTCCGGCAAGGGTGACATGGAAAATCGTCAATGGAAGGCAGGACTATGACTACGAAATGATGCGCAACGACCTGCAGCAGCTGCAGGCCATCTATCCATTCCTCCAAATCGCCCCCATCGGCAGTTCGGTGCTGGGCAATGAAATGCCCGAGGTGCTTGTTGGACAGGGGGATAAAAGGGTCCATTATAATGGCTCCTTCCACGCTAATGAATGGATTACGACACCCGTCATCATGACTTTTCTAAACGACTATGCCCTTTCATTGACGAACCAGAACACGCTGCGTGGTGTCGTCACGTCCCTCCTATATGAGCAAACCAGTCTCTCCATCGTCCCGATGGTCAATCCGGACGGGGTCAATCTGGTGCTCAACGGTCCGCCGGAGGAAGAGCCCTACCGGAACAATGTCATTGAATGGAACGATGGCAGCATGGACTTTTCCGGCTGGAAGGCGAATATAAATGGCGTCGATTTAAACGATCAGTTTCCGGCTGAATGGGAGAAGGAGAGGGAACGCAACCCGAAAACGCCAGGGCCTCGGGATTATGGGGGGGAAAGTCCTTTATCCCAGCCTGAATCCATTGCAATGGCCGAACTGACGAGAAGAAGGGACTTTGCAAGGGTCCTTCCCTTCCATACACAGGGCGAGGTGATTTATTGGGGATTTGAGAATCTCCAGCCGCCGGAAAATGAGGTGCTCGCGGAGGAGTTTGGCAGGGTGAGCGGCTATACGCCAGAGGAAACGGTCGACAGCTATGCCGGCTATAAGGACTGGTTCATCCAGGACTGGCGGCGTCCGGGCTTTACAATCGAGCTTGGCCTTGGTACGAATCCCCTCCCTATCACCCAATTCGATGAAATCTATGAAGCGGCATTGGGGATTTTTTTGGCCGCCCTCTATTTATAGGACAAATAAGCGCATCCACATGTCGATCGGTGTGGATGCGCTTTTGATTGGAGGGTTCAGCCGGATGATGCCGTCCATCCGGGACCTTGCCCTACTCTTCTACATAGTCGTCTTTTCTGGCACGCTCGATTTCTTTTCTGGAGACCTGCCCTGTCAGCTCATCGATTTCCGAAATCGGCAAGGATTCAATCTCTTCATCCATGCCCACTTCCTCAGGATCGGAATACAGGTCGTCGTAATCGTCGTAATCGCCTTCGAAATCGGAGGGTGTTTCTGATGTGCCGTACTGGGCGACGACCTCGAACGTGTCCTCGTAATCATGGATATCGTCCTTGTCATCACGCCCGGAGAAGGAGTTGTCCACGGCAGGCAGGATGACCTGCTCTTCTACAGGACGGTCACCAGGCACACCTTGCGCCTCGGCATGGTCTATGCAGTACAGCGTATAGGGCACCGCCTCCAAGCGCTCATAGGGGATGTCCTGTCCGCATGTTACACAAACTCCATACGTACCGTCTTCCATCGCCTTCAGTGCCGCCTCGATTTTTTCAAGCTCGTCGTCGCTGTGCGCCTTTAATGCCATATCTTTTTCACGTTCGAATAATTCCGTGCCCAAATCTGCGGGGTGGTTATCGATGGTCGACAATTCGTCCACCGAGTCACGCAGGCTGCCCTTGTCCAAGAAATCGTCCTCACCCATAACCTTCACTGACTCTTTCTGTTCAATCAGCAGCTCCTTCAGCTTCTTCTTTTGTTTTTCTGTAAGAATAGCCAACACGTCCTTTCTTTTCATTCATAGTATGAGCGGATTGGCATGAAGTTATAAATTGCTCCGGCTATATTTCCGGTAGGCACCGTCCATTAGCAGGCATGCAGCCTCGGCTTACGATTCGTCCACTACCCTTCCATATTTGCCGCCGCCACCATGGTTAATGGATATTTCCCCTTTTCTCGCCTTATCAATCAACAGCGCCAATTTTTCAGGAACAATTTCCGCAATCTGCTCTCTCGTTGCTTTATGCAAAATGGCCATTTCCGTGCCGAAAGCCTGGAGCAGGCGCTCGAAGGTCTTCGGACCGAGGCCGGGGATGAAATCAAGAGGCACCTGGTGGATGTATGGAGGCCGTGCGACAGCAGGCAGCCCCTCAGTCGAAAGCTCCCGGATGCGAGTGGAGACACCCTTGATGAAGATGCTACCCCCACAATGCGGACAGCTCATCTCTTCCTCCGTCATCTGCCATCCGCACTTGGCGCACACGGTCTGGTAATACTTTCCAAGAAGCGGATTCAGTCCGTAATTGGCAAGAATCATACGTCCCTCTTGACCGCGTAGCGCCTTTTTGAGTTCACCGAAGCTGGATTGCTCCAGCAGCAGCTTTTGATACTCACGTGCCATCTTGCCGAGGGAGTGAGCGTCCGAATTCGTCAAGAATGGATATCTTTGGATTTCCGCAATCCCTTCCACCATCCGTGTATCGGAACTCAGCCCGAGCTCAATGGCGTCGATGCCGTCCGTGTCGAACACCTCGCCCAGGCTCGACTTGACTCCTTTACCGTAGAGGCTTTTGAATGGCGTGAATACATGGGCCGGCACGAACAGGCCGCCCAGCTCATGCACCTTTCTCTGCAGTTCCCTGCCCTCGACATAGATTCGCTGGGAGCTGAGGGTGATGTTTTTGACATGAAGGCTCATCCACTCAGAAAATGACTTCATTTTCCCTAATGTCGGGAAATAGGCAAGTACATGAATTGGCCCGTGGCAATGCCGGTCGTACAGTTCGATTTCAGCACCCGGTATGAGCGTCGTGCCTTCGAAATGCAGCCCGCCGTCCGGCAATTCAACCATTTCGCCCTTCCTCAAAAGTGCCTCCAGCTCCAGTAGCACTTCCGGTGAATGGCAGTCAATTACTCCAATCATATCAAGCCCCTTGCGGCTACCCGCCGCCTCGAGGATGTTGGCCAATGTCAGCGTACGGCTGCCTGTAATTTTCACGGGTCTTCCAGTCGCCGTACGACCGATATGGATATGTAAATCTGCATAAAATTCCTTCACTTCCCCTCACCTCCACTTTCGCTTTCGACTCACCGTTGACTCTATCTATACCCCATTTTCATGGTAGCATGAAGCTGTCCAGAAGTAAAAATCTCTGAACAGCGCCCTTTTTTTAATAAATATTTGCTAACAGCCCTTGATTCTGTGGCAGGCACATCAACACTTCCCCCTCGGATTTCGTACCGCCATTATGCAAGATCATCATACGTATAGCCCGGGAATCTGACAACCGGCCACTTTTCCTTCCTTAGCGCATCAATCAGTTCGTCACCGACATTGAGATTACCTCGTATCAGATGTTCAGGAACGAGTGCCATCCATTGGGTCAAGGAAATATCGGCATACGTGGGGCTTTTGAACACTTCCAAATACCATAGGGTCTCCGTTCCAGTATTTTGGATGTAATGCCCGTAGCAGAAGGGCATATAGCCTATATCCCCGGCCCTTACATCAAACGTACGGGCCGTTCCGTCCGCTGCATAGGCCGTCATCCTGCCCTGTCCGGCGAGGAAATATTGGAACTCATCGTTGTTCGGATGCCAGTGCAGCTCCCTCATCGCGCCTGGCAGGATCTCCACCAGCGCGGCCGAAATATGCTCTGATACGGGAAAATTATTGGAGTCTACAATCCGCACCGTTCCACCGGGCGACCTGACCGGCTCCTGGCCCAAAAGGTCGTGTGTAAAATCCCGTGTGCCGAAGGGATCTGGAACCGCCTCTTCCCCTATCGGTCCCGGGACCTTCCCCTGGTAGATGTACTTCTCCCGCTTTGGGATATGGGCGAAGGCGCTTTCCGATACGCCGAAATTGGCAGACAGCACCTCTTTTGGCGTATGGGCAAACCAATCGGAAATCGTGAACGTATCCAAATCCGAAAATTCCCCCGAATCGAATACCAACAGGAATTCACAGCCTTCCTCGAGCCCCTGTATCGAATGGGGGATGCCTGGCGGGAAGTACCACAATTCGCCTACACCTACATCTTTGATGAAATTTTTGCCGTTCTGGTCCACTGCGGTTATCCTTGCACGGCCGACCGTCATAAAGCACCATTCCACTTCCTTATGCCAATGCAGCTCCCGTACGCCTCCCGGGGTAAGACGCATATTCACCCCCGCGAGCGTCGTCGCCACAGGAAGCTCCCGCATGGAAATCTGCCTTGACCAGCCGCCGTGCTTCAGCGTCATATTGGTATCGGAAAAGGAGAATCGCAAGTTTGGGACCGTGCCGGCGTCCGTCTTCGGTGGAACGAGCATATCCGGATTCTCCAATGCCCGTAAAATGTCCCGTGGACCGGGATCCGTAGCTCCTGCCCCGTCCGGACGAATTGGCTCCGGAATCTGATTGAAGCTTACATTGAATTTGATGGGTTTGACCATTCTCTTCCTCCCACGATACGTCTTTTCCTTTAATTAATTCAAAGGGAGGAGGGAATGTTACAAACGCCCGATTGGCAATGTTGCAGAAATTGTTCCTCCATACGTCGTGGCACCCCTTCATTGGGTGCATTTTTATCGCCTCGTGGATTTTTCCTGTGATAAAAAAACCTGAGGGTGCCATATTAAAAGTAACCGAACATGAAGGGAGCATCCGATATGGGTAGAGACGATAAAAAGGGAAGCAGCCATAATAAGGACACATTGCCACAGACGCCGAAAAACGAAAAGATTCCCCCGAACAAGATCAGGGAAGAATTTTCGAAAGAATTAATCGAAATTGCCAAAGCGGCCAGTCGCCAGAACCAGAAAAAATAGGAGGGCTATGTTATGGACTTTCAGCGTGCGCAAGAAATCGTCAGTTCCCCCGAGGAATACGAGGTCAGCTATAACGGCGTTTCCATCTGGATCGACAAGCTGCATGATGACCACAAGACGGCTACCGTCCATCTGAGGCGCTCATTGGAGGAGCGCTCCGAAGTGGATATCGCCGAATTGAAGGAAGAATATAAGGTCCACTAAAAAAGGAAATCCCACAGGAATAGTATCCCGTGGGATTTTGCTTTCATACATAGCCAATGGAAAGATGGCTCTTTTTCTCTGCCTGCAGCAGCTCTCACATGCCTGCCAGCTTTCAATTGCCTTGATAGATGTACAGAGCCTCTTTGCTTTTCATAGTTGAGAAAGTTGTAGTTTCGGTCCGTGCTATTTCCACTTGGCATCATGGATATCAAATGTGAGAACCTCCGGATTCACATAATCCTCCGGGTCAGAAATGAACAGAAGCTCCGGCCGCCCTTCTTCCGCCATCAACTCCAGCTCCTTCTGAAGATGGCCTTCATAGTTTTCCGCAGTTGTCGTGACAGGAGGCGCCCAGTTGTCGTGGTGCGTCGGGACGAACAGCTTCGGCCTCAGCGCTTCCATGTACATCCGCGGATCGCGCAGACCGTTGAAGTACTGGTTGAAGCCCATGATGGCACCGACCTGTACATCGGTCTGCGGGAGGGCTGCCATGATTGTATTCAATTCCGGCGCCTCTTCCTTAATCGGTCCGGCCGAATCATTCCATGTCAGTATAAAGTCGCCTACCTTGAACTGATACATCACCGTACCGCCTTCATCCTCCCCGATGGCGCCCAGCAGCTTTTGGAAGTCCCCCTTTGGTGCGTCGCTGTTCCGGTCTTTTTTCGGAAAAATGCCATGTGATTCATCCTCTGCATCCGGCAGCTTGGCGGCTGAATGGACATGGGACAGCGCCATAATCTGTACCCCCTCAAGGAAATCCAGCTTATTCACATCTCCAGGCCGCGCCCCCTCTCCCACTGCATGGAGACATGAAATCAGCTCTGCATTTTCTGCGTCCTCCTTCACGATATTGCAATGCTCCGGCGTGCCTACAAGGACGGCGCCGGTCTGTTCGATGATGGACGCCGCATTGTCCGAATGGTCATAATGGGCATGGCCGATGAAGACGGCCTCCGGATTCAGGGCAATCAGCTCCCCGACGGTCGCCGGCACATAATCCGATTCATCCCCACCAGGAATCCAGCTATCCAGGAGGACGACATGTCCGTTGATTGCCGCTGCAAAATTCGATACGCCAATCCAGGAAAGGATCACCTTGTCCTCGTCGATATCGCCCGTCACCGGGTCCACATTGCCCTCGCCAAAGAACTTCTGCCGTGCCTCGACCATCGATGGGCCCTCGCCCTCGACTGCTTGAGGCTCCTCCACTCCGATGATGAGCACCAAAAGGAATGCTGCCAGACTGATGATGAACAGGGAGAAGACTGTCTGCTTTTTCACGATAAGAATACCTCCTGTTGAAACCATAGTTGTTATTCATACAGTTCCCAAACCGTTCCAAAACAAACATCCTCCATCTCATTCTCGGAACATGCCTTCCTGAAAATGGCCGGTATGAATGCATAAAGAGAAGGCCCCCATCCTTGAAGGAACCTTCTCTTATCTATGTGTCCATATCGCCATCAGCACGTCCTGTGCGTCAAACCCTCCACTGATGGAAGACCCATATTATTTCGGAATCTCTACTATGGCCGTCGTTTCGAACTCGCCAGTCGGTTGAATGGATACCTCTCCCCCATATTTGCCGACCACTTCCTTCACAATGAACAGCCCCTGTCCCCTTACTCTGCCTTCCTCTTCCCTTTTAGTGGTGAAGCCTTTCTGGAAGATGCGTTCACCATCTCGGATAGCCGGCCCTGTATTCACGATTTTGAATACATAACGCTCGTCATCCGCCTTGCAGCATATTTCTATCCGGCGCTTGCCCTCAGGGAGTTCATTTGCCGCATCTATGGCATTATCAATCAGATTCGATAGGATTTTAATCAGATCCGTATTCTTGATGGCTGCGAATGAATCGGCCGATACGGAAATCTCCATATCGATGTTATGATTCTGGGCGGCAATCTTCTTCGTTTCCAACAGAATGAGAAGGCCTGGATGGTCTATGCCCAACTTGATCACTTCAATCGACTGGATGTCCTTTACAAGGGAGTTCAGATACTGCTGCGCCTGCTCCGATGCCCCTATTTGAAGAAGGCCGTGCACCACCTGGATATGGTTCGTGAAGTCGTGGCGCAACGAGGAGACAGAGGCAATCAGGTTTTTGATTTCCGCCTGGTAGGTATCCTCCGTATAGCCAACTTCCTTCTGCACTTCCCTTTGATACCATTGCTGCATGAACATGAAGGAGACAAGCACAACGATGATGAGCACTCCGTTGAAGATGAAGAGAGACATGTTATTCTGCAACGCCTGCCCCTTGATGTCATTCAGCGTCTCCACACTGATGTCGATTCCAAGGTAGCTGATGACCTCTCCCCTGTCATTCTTGATTGGTGTTCCCACTGTCAAATAATTTCCGTATTTCGCATCATTGATGATGCCCGTAACGAAGTCCGTCTCCTCGTAATAGGCGATTCCTACCTGTTCCTCCGGTACGCTGCACGCCTCGCCTATCGGAAAATCGTCATCGGACGCAACGCCTTGTCGGGGATATCCTACAATCAAAGATGTCGATACGACCGGGTTATCCACATTGAGCGTATAAACATATAGAGCGCCCAGCTTCTCCCTCGCGTCGTTCAAATACTCTCTTACCTGCCAATAATATTCATTCCGTACTGGCTCATTCAAAAAACGCTGATATACCTCTAAATCCATTTCGGACGCAATGGACCTGGCCGCCTGCAACGTCTGATTGGCAATCGATTCTTCTACTGTTTTTAAAATCTTCATATAAGAAGTATAGATATTTAATATGGTGAAAAACAGAAGCAAGGTAGCGGATAACGCCAATATGAGTCTTATTTTGAATTTCTTCATCGATGTGTACGTCCTTCTCTATTTAAAATGGGACATGCATGCATGTAGTGTAGGCGTCCCTTTCGAATGATGGATTTTTAAAATGCCGCTACGTTTGTTATATCGTACTTGTCAGCATGATTTTTCATCGTCAGGCTGCTTTCTTTTCCTGACACGCCGCCATCAGACCCTTAATCGGCAAAACTATACTATTCCTATTAAAATACTAGCATGATAAATCTACACTATTTTCCCTAGATAGTACACTTATTATTATAATTCATAAAGGTTCAATAACTACTCAGCTTCTATAAAAAGTACGGTAGCCACGAAGGCGCTGCTGCAGGGCTGGGATGGCAAAGAAGAGGGGAATGCTTGAAAATGGAGGAGGAAGAAGCAAACTATGTGGATATGCGGAGGAGGAAGAGAAGGGTTGGACAAATAGCATTTCGTCCGGTCATGGATTATTCGGCAGTCACAGCTGACAAGGGCAGGGACGGGCGGAGAAGTTTTAGATGGGTTTTGTTTGAGCGGCTGAGGGACCTTATGAAAGAGCCGTCCGATAAGAGGGGCTTATCGGACGGCCATGGTAAACCCTTCATTTTATGACCTCTATAAAATGCTTCAGGATGCGGGCAGTCAATCCCCAGATCGTGTACTTCCCGTAGTCGAAAAACCATTCCTCCATGGAGCGGGCCCTCCATTGATACTGTGTGCCGTTCATGATTTTTTCAAAGGGAAAGTCCGATGCAGGTACCGGTTCGACGGACACCAGGTGCATATAAGGCTCGTATTCCAATAGCCATTTGACCGGAACGGTGAATACCTCCTCCACTTCCTCCTTGTTAAAGGAATGGATGATCTGTCTGCGGTCGATGGCGGCAACAAACGGATAGACGACAAACGTCGGGGAAGCGACATAAGGGCTCAGGCTCCCTATAATGTCGACCGTCTTCGGATCAACCCCTAATTCTTCATATGTTTCACGCAAAGCGGCCGCCAGCGGGGATGGGTCCGTCACGTCGATCCGGCCACCGGGAAAGCTGATATCGCCGGGCTGCTTCCGCATCGTATAGGAACGCACCTCGAACAGGACATGCCATTCCCCCTCCACCTGGACCAAGGGAATCAAAATGGCCGAACGAAAGGCCTTTTCCTCCCCGATGAACAGCGATTGATTTTCGTTTAGCTGGCCCTTCATTTTATCTAGGAACATGAAATTCCGCTCCTTTACTCTTTTCTCTTTTTTATCGTACCATTATTAAATGGATAAAGCGTATCAGCATGCTCGCTTGCACTCTATCAATCCTTTCCTTTATCCATTCATACAGGCAGAACGCTGGTCGGCGGCAATCGGGCTTGATGCTGCGCGGTTGCCTGCACAGCCTAGAAGACGAAAAGGCTGCAATGGGCTACACCCATACAGCCAATCTGTAAAAAATCCTACAGGTCAGTTTATGATGGAAATTACGAAGCCCCATGCAGCCCATACTCCCGGCACTCTATCCATTGCCCGTCCTACAACATTAAAATATGGCCGTTTTATTCAGTTGATTCTAAACCCGGCATGAAGCCATCAAACAGCAGGGGCCCCATTCCATTGTCCAATAGCCGATCGAATTAATTCAGCTGAAAGAACACCACTAATACATACCCCAAAACCGATAACAGGACAGAGCCGATAAAGCCTGCAACGAATGCCTTCTTCCCTAATTTTCTAAAGGTCTTTATTTCAATGCCCAACCCAAGTCCAGCCATGGCCATTCCGATTAATAGGTAAGCAATGTCCACCATATAATTGGCTGCCGTAGCGGGGATGATGCCCAATGTATTGATGCCGCTCATGGCAAGGAATCCAAAAATGAACCAGGGAATGACCGACGATGATAGCTTCTGTCCGCCTTCTTCCTTGCCTTGCCGTTGGAAAAGCCATCCTATCACAAGTGCTACAGGGACTAGCAGGGCTACACGTGTCAGTTTGACGATGACCGCCATTTCTACGGCCGTTTCCCCTCCCACTGCGGCAGCAGCGATTACATGCGCTATTTCATGTAAGGTTCCGCCGGCGAATACGCCATATCCTTTTTCAGATAATTGAAGAAAGGAATACAATCCGGTATAAACCAATGTGAAGATGGTACCCAATAGAGCAACTGTGGCGGCTCCCACTGCAGTTTCCTCTTCCTTTGCCTTTATCTGTGGGGCGATTGCGACGACTGCAGCAGCCCCGCAGATTGCCGTACCGCACGCCGTTAAGATACCAAGCCTTTTTTCCACGCCAAACAGCCGCGTCAATCCATATACGACCAATAGGGCAAACACCAGGTTGATCACAGCGATTACAAATACACTTGTACCGGCATGATAAATATCCAGCAGATTCAGCCTCATCCCTAAAAGAATGATCCCTACCCTAAGCAGCTTTTTGCTTGAAAAAGTCACACCGGGCTCCAGGTCCTTCCGAAGGCCGAATAGCGCTCTCCACACCATCCCGATCATGATGGCGATGACCAGCTGCCCCATGATGGATAAGAAGGGGAATCCGGATAAATACTTTGCAATGATGGCGATGAGTAATGTGATACCTAGCCCCTTTATAAAAGCAGCTCTTCCTCCTTTTTTTAACTGTTCTTCCATTGACTCGCTCATTAATGACACTTCCTTCTTTTTTTCTAGTGCTTATACTTTATAAAAGCCACAACCATTAGTGAAATATATATAAATGATTGCTATCATTAACATTATTAATAATAGAGGTGATTTTTTTGTACTATGATGCTTTAAAAACCTTCATAACCCTTGCGGAACTGAAAAATTTCACAAAAACCTCCGAGGTACTTCATATTTCGCAGCCGAGTGTAAGCCTGCACATCAAAAATTTAGAAAAGGAATTTCAAACCGAATTATTTATACGTTCTCCCAAGTATGTGCAAATTACACCTAGCGGAAACATTTTATATAATCGTGCCAAACAGATCATCTCGCTTTATGAACAAGCAAAGGAAGATATTCTGGCGCATCATCATTCCGTACAGGGGGAACTGAAAATAGGGGCAAGCTTTACAATCGGCGAGCATATATTGCCGGTCTTTCTGTCTAAGCTGCAAAAAGATTTTCCAAAGCTCGAGTTGACAGTGATCATTGGCAATACGGAAGAAATTGTTCAGCATGTTCGTGAGTTCCGGGTGGACATCGGATTAATCGAAGGTCAAACAAACGACAAGGAGCTGTCCATTCACCCTTTTATGCAGGACGAACTCTTCCTTATTTCCTCCCCTGCCTATCCAGGCTTTAAGAGCGAGATGACCTTGCATGACCTGCAGAATCATACATGGATTACAAGAGAAGACGGCTCAGGGACACGCGAATACATTAACCATGTCATCCGGTCTAACGGGCTGAAAGTAAAATCTCTGCTCACCATCAGCAGTAACCAGGGGATCAAGGAAAGTGTGATGCAAGGACTCGGGATTTCCCTCCTTTCCCGCAGTGTAATCGAGAGGGAGGTGGAGCACGGGGACCTGTCCATCGTTCGCCTGGAAAACCAGTCTTTCACCCGGACTTTTTCCTATGTACTGTCACCCGTCATGGAGCATAAAAGAAGTGTGGAGGCTTTCATTCAGGTCGTTCGCCGTCAGTAGGGAATCGCTGCCTGGATGAGGGTATTATGAATGAATGCATCAAAAAACGCCCTACTTCGCAGCAAGGCGTTTCTCTTATCTCATACGTTCTAGATCCTGATAG